>NZ_JBFRFS010000009.1:0-207779 GCF_052114945.1 Glaciibacter sp. 2TAF33 | reverse complement strand
GACGCAACGGCGGAGTCGCCAAATCCCTCTTCGAACAACGCTACCGCCGCTTCGCGCGACGACACCGACAACGAACTACGTGGATGCATAAAACTGCTCCCCAGGAATCGAAACTGAATTATTCAGTCCAACTCCCGGGGAGCAGTTCAGAACCCGACCGGGGTGCCTCTCGTGAACTGCTGCTGGCTACGCGGCGTCGACGAGCTGCTCGGAGCGCACGGTCTCCATGGCACGCGACCATGAGACGACCTGGTCGACCATCGGAGCGAGGTTTCCTGCGCTCTGCTCGGTCGGCTTGAAGGTGGAGAAGTTCTCGAAGTCGGTGAACAGCGAGAACATCAGCGACTTCTGCACGTGGGCGACCTGCAACTCGGAGAGCACACCGCGAAGGTGCTCAACGGCGCGAACGCCCCCCATCGAGCCGTAGGAGACGAAGCCGGCGGCCTTGTTGTGGAACTCCGCGCTGAGGTACGACAGGGCGTTCACCAGGGCGGGCCCGGCGGTGTGGTTGTACTCGTGCGCGACGAAGATGAAGCCATCGAACTCGTCGATCCTGGCCGACCAGGCCTTGGTGTGCTCGTGCTGGTAGTTCTGCATCGAGGCCGGGTACGCCTCGTCAAGGAGGGGCAGGTTGAAGTCGTTGAAGTTCACGACCTCGAATTCGGCGTCGGTGCGGTCGGCGACCTGGGAGTGGACCCATTCGGCGACGGTGGAGTTGACGCTGCCCGGGCGGCTGCCGCCGGTGACGATGGCGATCTTGGTCATGTAATGAGTACCTTTCATAAATGTTGAAGTGTCAACAAACGTGACACCCGGTGAAAGGCTGCCGGGCAGGACGATATTCCCGCCCGGCAGCGATTTCGTTGGACTAAGCGAGGATCTTGAGGCCGGTGTTCCAGTTGAACGTGTCAAAGGCCGGGTTGGCCTGGAGGGTCATCAGCACGAACTGGAAGCCTTCGAGTTCGCGGGCGCGGCGCAGCGGGCCGACGTCGATCGGCCGGAGACCCGCATCCGTTACGAAGCCCACGACGGCGGCCTTGGCCTCGTCTGAGTCCGACGCCACGAAGACGTCGAGCGGCAGGCCCTCAACGGCGCCCTCGATGAGTGTGCCGGCGAATGTCGTGTTGAATGCCTTGACGACGTTGGCGGCGGGGGCCAGTGCGGCGATCTCCTCGGCGGCGGAGCTGCCGGGCGCGACGACCAGGGAGTCGAAGGTTGCGAAGTCGACCGGGTTGGTGATGTCGATGACCGTCGTGCCGTCCAGCGCGGCGGCGAGGGAGGTGACGACCTCCTTGGCTGCGTCGAACGGAAGGGCGAGCACGACGATGCTGCCGAGGTTCGCTCCCTCGATCGCACCGGAGGTGACGCCGGCGCCGAGCTCGGTGGCCAGGGCCTGGGCCTTGGCGGGCTCGCGGTCGAGGACCTGCAAGCTGCGTCCGGCCGCCACGGCCCGGGTACCGATGCCGCGGGCCATGTTGCCGCTGCCGATGATGGTGATGTCTGTCATGTGTTCCACTCCTTGGTGTGGTCAGCTGAAGCGATCGAGTTACTTGAAGCAACAACTAAAGAATACGCCCGTTTGGTTGAAGCGTCAAGTTAAAGTTAGAATCTCCGTATGACTGAACCGCGGTGGCTGACGGAAGACGAACGGATCGCCTGGTTGCGCCTGGTCGCGGTGACCATGCTGCTGCCCGCCCGGCTGGAGTCCGAGCTCAAGCGCGACGCCGGGCTGTCGCATTTCGAGTACTACGTGCTCGCCATGATCTCGGAGAGCGACGAAAAAGCCCTCCTGCTCACCGAGGTCGCCTCACGTACCAACGCCTCACTGTCCCGGCTCTCCCATGTGCTGACCCGGCTCGAGGCGCAGGGGTATGTGAGGCGCACTCCGTCGCCCAGCGACGCCCGCGCGTCGGTCGCTGCGCTGACCGATGCCGGCTGGGCGAAGGTCGTCGCCAGCGCTCCCGGCCACGTCGAAGAGGTGCGCTCGGTCGTCTTCGACCCGCTGTCCCCCGGCCAGGTCGCCCAGCTCAGCGACATCTGCAGCCAGTTGCTCACAACCCTCGACCCCGACCACCGCCTCCTCGGCCTGGACTGACCGGGCGGATGCAGCGGTGCAGCCCAGCGGTAGGCGCCAGCAGTAGACGTCAGCGGCGGACGTCAGCGGCGCAGGCCAGGTGTCGCCAGTAGCTGACCGTCGTGCGTCACGGCAAGCACCTCGACCGAATAGCGCCGGGTGCAGTCATCAAGCGCGGCCTCGCCGCCGGCCACGATCGTCGTAGCCAGCACGTCCGCCGTGACGATGTCTGCGGCGAGCACGCTGACCTGGTGGAACGGCAAGGCGCCGCCCGGAAACGGGGTCCAGATGTGCTCACCGCGTTCGGCGCTTCCCGACGTCGCAATCGCGGGCAGGGCGGCCAGGCTGAGATTCGCCAGCACGCCCTTGCGGTCCCCAGGGTCGACCACCGCGACCGACCAGGCGACGCCGGGCCCGGGGTGGCCGCGCGTGAGGATGTCGCCCCCGGCGTTGATCGACCAGTGCGCGACCCCGAGTCCTGCCAGCACGTCGCCCGCAGCCGCGAGCGCGAGCGCCTTGACCACGCCGGAGAGGTCGATCACGCCGTCGCCTCGGTGCGGCGTGAACACGCCGCCGGTGCGTTGGCGCCAGCCGATGGCCACCGTATAGGCGTCCCGCAGCTCCCGGCTGGCGCCCGTGAGCCGGATCTCGCCGCGCGCCAGCCGGCTCAGCTCAGAGTCCGCGCGGTACAAGCTGAAACGCCGGTCCCAGCGCTCAAACACCGCTTCGACCGCGCTCCGGGCCTGCTCCAACCGGGCGCCGCCCCCTCCGGCCGGTCCGCCCGGGTCCAACGCGAATCGGACGCTCACCACGGTCCCCATCGACGGGAAAACGTGGGACTGGAGGGCAGGGACGCCCCCGCCGGCACCGGCCTCAGAAGCCGGCAGCATCGAGGGCCGCCTGCAGCGAGGTGAGGTAGCCGGTACTGGTGTACGTGGCGCCGCTCACGTTCTGCACGTTCGCAGACTGGGCCTGCAGCACCTCCGAGCGCAGCACCGGGACGGCGCGGCTGTTGATCGAAGCGGATCTCCCGTCACGAGACGTGAGCTGCACGGTGCTCACGTCGCTGATCGTTCCGCCCGCCACCGTCACCGCGACCTGCACGGTGCCGAACCGCGTCTCCACCGCGGTGCCGGTGAATGTGCCTGAAGCGGTGTCGGGGGCCGGCGTCGGTGTGGCCGGCGTGCTGCTGGTTGGTTCCGGCGTCGCGGGTGCTGCCGGGGCGGGGGCGGCCGTGGCGGCCGGTTGCGGGCTGGCCGTCGTGGGACTCCGCGCCGAACCCGGCGTCGGGGCGGCGCCCGATGCGTCCGTTCCCGGTAGCGCCAACTGGCTCACGTGCACCTGGCTGCCCAGTTCCCACCCGGTGCCGATCACCGCAACCGAGGCGAGGGAGGCGATGACGACCGCGCGCGCCCTCACCAGTCGAACCGTTCGTAGTGGATCTGGCTGGCACGCACGCCACCGGAGGCGGCATCCCGCACCACGGCCTCGGTCCAGAACCGGGGGCCGCAGATGTAGAGGTCGGCGTCCGGCAGTTGCGCCGCCAGGCCGGCCAGGTGGATGCCGGCGGCCACGGCATCCGCTGGGAGCCAGCTGTCGATGCCGGGCGCGCGGTGACCGGCGATGATGCGCAGCTGCGCGCCGCGTTGGCGGCAGATCTCGGTCACCTCGTCGGCGAGGTAGGCGTCGGCCAGGGTCGGCGCCCGCAGGATGACCGTGGCATCGCCCGGCGCAAAGGATGCGGTTTCCAGCAGCGACCGGATGGGCGCCACCCCGATGCCGGACGCCACCATCACGATCTTCTGCGACGTCCGCGCCCGTTCGGTGAACAGGCCGTACGGGCCTTCGAAGCTCACCAGGGTACCGGGCGGCACTGCGGCGAGCGCGGCCGACCCGTCCCCGAGGCCCCGGACGGTGATACGCAGCCCGCCTGCCGACGGGGCGCCGGAGAGTGAGAACGGATGCGCCTGCCACCAGAGTCCGGACGTCCAGAACCGCCAGATGAAGAACTGTCCGGCCGAGGCATCGAGACGTTCGAGCGCCCGGCCGGTGAGACCGACCGAGACCACACCAGGGCCGACCCGGCGGATTCCGGTGACCACGAGCCGGTGACGCAGCGAACGCGCCACCGGCACGATGAAACGGAAGAGCAGGATCGACCCGGCGACGCCGATGTAGAGCGCCAGCCAGTAGTAGCGCTGCAGGCTCCCGTCGGCGAACAGCGACCCGACGCTGAGCTGGTGCGGGATCGCCACCAGCACCGCGGCGTAGGCCAGCAGGTGGACGGCATGCCAGGCCTCGTAGGGGAAGCGGCGCCGCACGACCACGAGGGAGGTCACCACGACGAGGATGAGCAGCCCGAGGGCGAGGTAGGCCAGCGGCATGTCCGGGACGGTGAGCAGAATCCAGACCTGGTCGAAATAGGAGCTCGGCTGAAGCATCGCGTAGCCGCCGACCAGCAGGGCGGCATGAGCCAACAGCAGGTAGAGAACCGGTTTGCCGAGCGACCGATGAAGCGCCATGGCCCGGTCATGGCCGAACGTCTGGTCGACGAGCGGGAGGCGGGCGGCCAGCAGGAGCATGACCAGCAGCAGGTCGGACCCGACGAGTCCGCACACCACCCCCAGTGACGAGAGGGTGTCGGCGGGCGTGGCGAACTGGGAGGCGCCGCCGTCGGCGAGGAACAACGCCATGACGACGGCTACCGACACGATGCAGAGCACCTGGAGGGTGTCGGCCACCTGCAGCCGGGCGCGGTTCACCGCGACCGGCGTCGGCGCGAGCCGTCGGGGCGCGATACGGGTGAACTGGCTCATGGCGACAGCCTCGCCCCACAGCCAATGCGTGAAGTATGACCCGGCTGTGGATTACCTGTGGATGCGACGGGTCCCGGCGCGGACGGGCTAGACGACTCCCTCGTCGTCGAAGTCGACCGGCCGGTCGTCCGCGTCGATGCGCTGTTCCTCATCGACCGGGCCTTCTTCGTCGGCCGGGTTCAGCGCGTCGTCGACCTCGCGCTCCTCGTCTGGGGCGTCGACGGTGTCATCGGGTCGGCGGGGCCACAGTCCATCCGGGTCGCTTGGCATGTCGGACCCCCTCCTCATGGGGCGTGGTGTCCCACTGGGTGCCACGCTACGCCGGCGCGTTCTGGCGGGCAATCCCCCGGCGGCGCTCACCCGCGCGCGCCAGCAGCACAATCGCTAACGCCACCCCGCCGCCCAGCGCCGTCTCCGCCGCCCGGTCGACCATCAACGTCGGCACGGGCAGTGGACTGGCCAAATGGGCGACGGTCAGGGCCAGGGGCGTGATGAACAGCAGTGCCGCGCCGTAGTGCCGCCCGACCAGGATCTCAGCACCGAACTGGCCGATTCCGATCACCACAACGAGCACCCACAGTGATGGCCCGGGGAGCAGCACCACACCGGTGACCAGCACTCCGACGGCCGTGCCGAAGATGCGATGGAAGGCGCGCGAGATCGAGTGGCGCCCGCCGGCAGCCGGCAGCACGGCGACCACAGCCACGACCGCCCAATACGGGTGTCCGATGCCGACCAGTGTCGCCAGCCCCCCGGCCACGAGCACCCCGACCGCGGTCTGCAGAATGGTCAGCCACACGATCGGCGAGCGCCACGCGGCCGGGCGCGCACTGGTCTGCCGGGGCAGCAGCTTGAACAGCTCGGAAGAACGGTCGCCGCCCATCCGGCGAAGCGCCCAACCGGACATGCTGAGGAGCCAGGCGAACACCGCGACGAGGACGCCGACCAGTACGCGCACCCCGTATTCATCCGCCGGGGTGGGCACCTGCGCGCACACCGCATACGCGAACACGAAGAAGATCGGCGTGCCCGGCAACAGGTGCGCGGTGGATGCGATGAGTATCCCAACCACGATCACCGCCAGGAGGCCCGCGGCGAGCAGCGGCAGGGAGGCGCCGATGGTTGCCATCAGGGTGCCGAAGGCGATGCTGGCGACGAGGACGACGGCCGCCGTGGTGACCGTGCGCACCCGGACCCGGTACGGCTCGCTCCGACCGTAGAGCGAGGTCATCGCGCCGAACGATGCGTATGGCGCCCAGTCGGCATGGCCGATCGCGATCAGCACCGTGAGCGGGATGACCGCGGCGAGCGCGGCCCGGGTGGCCACCTCCACGTCGAGCGCCCGGAGCGACTGGAGGCGCTGCAGCAGGGTTTCCGGGTGGCTCTGTTCGTCTTCTTCCTGGCGGTCGCCGGTCATCAGATCTTCTCGATCGGCGCAATCTTGATCAGGAGCTTCTTCGCGCCCGCGGTGTCGAATTGCACATGCGCGATGCGCTTGGTCCCCTCACCGGTGACCTGGTTGACGCGCCCGTCGCCGAAATCGACGTGACGGATGCGGTCGCCCGCTTCGAGGGTGAGGTCGCCGTTGTCGCGCACCTGCGCGGTGACCCGGTTGGCCCATTCGGTCTTCGGCTTGGGGGCAGGCGGCAGGCCCTGCGGCTCCCGCTTGCCGAAGCCGTACCCGTCGCGGCGGGCGTTGAGCGCGCGAGGCTGGGTGCCGCCGCGCGAATTCGCCATGCCCGGCGACTGCCTCCAGTCGATGAGGTCGGCCGGGATCTCCTGCAGGTAACGGCTCGGCATCGCCACATTGATATCCCCGAATTGGGCCCGGGTCATGGCCAGCGACAGGTAGAGGCGCTGGCGGGCGCGGGTGATGCCCACATAGAACAAACGGCGCTCCTCGGCCGGTCCGCCCGGCTCGCCGGCCGACATCTGGTGCGGCAGCAGGCCCTCTTCGACGCCGGTGAGGAAGACGGCGTCGTATTCCAGGCCCTTGGCGGTGTGCAGTGTCATCAGCGACACCGTGCCGGAGGAGTCGTCGAGGTCGTCGGCCGCGGCGACCAGGGAAACCTGGGTGAGGAAGTCGACCAGGCCGGCATCGGGGTTCTCCCGGTTGAAATCCTTGGTCTGGGCGACGAGTTCTTCGATGTTCTCCGCGCGGGCCTCGTCCTGCGGGTCGCGGCTGCTCCGGAGCGTCGAGAGCAGGGTGCTCTGCTCGAGCAGGAACACCAGCACGTCGGAGACGCTCGACGCCCCCGCCGGCTGGTTCGGGTCGAGCATGAGCGTCGCTTCGTCGAGCAGCCGGGCCAGTTGGAGGATCGCGCCGGTCACCTTCGGGCCGAGGCCGAGGGAGGCGGCATCGCGCATGGCCTGCCGATAGGTGAGGCCGTTGTCTTCGGCGAAGCTGCCCAGCTGGGTCTCGGTCGCCGGGCCGATGCCGCGCTTCGGGGTGTTCAGGATGCGGCGGAGCGCTAACTCGTCGTTGGGGTTCGCGACGGCGATCAGGTAGGCCAGGGCGTCCTTGATCTCGGCGCGCTCGTAGAACTTGGTGCCGCCGACCACCCGGTATGGCACGGCGGCGCGCACCAGGATCTCCTCCAGGGCGCGGGTCTGTGCGTTGGTGCGGTAGAACACGGCGATGTCCCGGTAGGCGGTGCCGGCCCGGTGCAGCACCTCGATCTCGTCGGCGACGAACTGTGCCTCGTCATGGCCGGAGTACCCGGTGTACCCGACGATTTTCTCGCCGTCGCCTCCGGCCGACCACAGTTTCTTGTCCTTGCGGTCGAAATTGTTCGAGATCACGGAGTTCGCGGCGGAAAGGATGTTCTGCGTCGAACGGTAGTTCTGCTCGAGCAGCACCACTTTCGCGCCGGGGAAATCGCGTTCGAACTCGGTGATGTTGCGGATGTCCGCACCCCGGAACGCATAGATCGATTGGTCGGAATCACCGACGACGGTCAGCGATGCCCCGGGGATCGCGCCGCTGTTGTCCTGCACGCTCTTCACGTGCAGCCCCTGCGCCTCCAGCTCGTCGGCGAGTTCGGCCTCGACTGGCCGGGTGAGCTCCCTCACCAACGAGTACTGGGCGTGGTTCGTGTCCTGGTATTCGTCGACGAGGATGTGCCGGAACCGACGGCGGTACAACGCCGCGACCCGGGGGAAGGCGCGGAACAGGTAGACCGTCTCCCCGATGAGGTCGTCGAAGTCCAACGCGTGGGCCGCGCGCAAGCGCTGGGTGTATTGCCGGAAGATCTCGACGAACATGACCTCCTGCGGGTCGCTCATGTTCGCGTTGCGCGCGTACGAATCGACATCCGCCAACTCGTTCTTGAGTTTGGAGATCTTGGCGGATGCGCTGGCCGGGGTGAAGCCGAGGGTGTCAGCGTCGAGCGCCTTGATGATGCGTTTGAGCGTGACCCGGGTGTCAGCGGAGTCGTAAATGCTGAATGTGCTGGTGAGGCCGGCTTTCTCGGACTCGGCGCGGAGGATGCGCACGCAGGCGGAGTGGAAGGTGGAGATCCACATGCCGCGGGCGCTGTCGCCGACCAGCGCCACGACGCGCTCCCGCATCTCGGCGGCGGCCTTGTTCGTGAAGGTGATGGCCAGGATCTGGCTCGGCCACGCCTCGCGGGTCTCGAGCAGGTGCGCGACCCGGCGGGTGAGCACGCTGGTCTTGCCGGAGCCGGCCCCGGCGATAATCAGCAGGGCGGGGCCGCGGTATTCGACCGCTTCGAGTTGCTGCGGATTGAGTCCGTCGAGCAGCGAACTCCGGGAGTAGCCGCTTCTCGGGTCGTGCACGATTATGGGCGCCCCGGAGACTCGTTTCGCGGTGGTTTCGTCCGGGCCGTAGAGCGTCGTCATATCGGTTTCAAGTCTAATCGCTGGGGCCGACACGATCAGTGGCGCCTCGGCTCGTTGATCAGCGGGCGGACAGTTCGTCGCGCACCGCCACCGCGAGGTCGGGCTGATCGGCGAACACCCCGTCGATCCCGGTGGACATGATGGTGCGGAACTCGGCCTGCCAGTATCCGTAGTCGGCTTTCAACCTGCCGCGCCGGAACGTCGCGGCCAGGAACGCGTTCTCCGGCCGCAGCGTCCAGGTGTAGATCTCCAGACCTGCGGCGTGGGCCTCGTCGACCAGCTCGGAGGCTCCGACGACGCGGCCGCCGGCATCCGTTTGCAGGATCAGGGACTTCGCGACGCTCACCCCGTCCACAACACCGCCCAGCGCGAACAGGCCCGATTCGGTGATGTCGTCCGCGTAGCGGGTCGCCCGGGCGCCGAACCGGGCGACCAGGTCGAACGGTTTGCCCGTCGCTTCGATCAGGTACACCCGTTTGCCGTCGATGCCGCGGGCGTGGATGCTGGCGAGCACGGTGCGTTCGAAACTCTCGATCGTGAGCCGTCCGTCGCGCTGGTTCCAGCCGGCGTCGTTCACCGCGGTGGCGAACAGCTCGTCGAGTGGCAACCCGATGGACTCGAAATAGGTGGCGTGCTTGATTTCGGCGACCATGCCGAGTGGCCGCGCCACTCGCTCTGTCGTCGCGTCGATGATCTCGAACAGGTCGGCCAGTCGCAGGATCGGGTAGCGACCGTCGAAGGTGGCGCTGGACTTGCGGAGGCCGGGCAGCCGTTCCCTGGCGCGGAGGGTGCTCAGCTGCTCCCAGGTGAAGTCCTCGGTGAACCACCCCGTGAGTTCGACGTCGTCGATGCGCTTCGTGGTGCGGAGCCCTTGGAATTCGGGGTGGGCGGCGACATCCGTGGTACCGGAGATCTCGTTCTCGTGGCGCAGCACGAGAACCCCGTCGCGGGTGGACACGATGTCGGGCTCGACCGCGTCGGCACCCAGCGCGAACGCCAGCTCATACGCGGAGCGGGTGTGCTCGGGGCGGTACCCGCTCGCGCCGCGATGCCCGATGACGAGCGGATGCGACGGTGGGCGGTCGGACATTTCCCCAGATTAGTCGCGGCCTGCCAGAATCGCTGGTGTGACCATTGCGACCCAGCCCGCCAGCGAGCCCGTGGTGCGGCCGCCGGTGCGGTGGCGTCGCTTCCGGCTCCGGCGCGCAGTCGGCCTCGCCGGAATCGCCCTCGGGGTCGCCGCCACCAACCTCAGCAGCACCTACAGCCTGTGGTTCCTGGCGATCGGCCCGGCTGTGCACGCGATCGGCTGGTTGCTGCTGCCCGGGGCGCCGTGGCGCCGGATCGTGGTGCTGCTGCCCTGCCTGCTGGCCGGGCTTGCCCTGCTGGCCGGGCCGGAGTTCGCCGGGTCGTTCGCGGTGCTCCTGGCGGGCTGGCTGCTGGTGCGACACCGTCCGCTGGTCAGCTACCTGGCCCTGGCCGTGCCGATCCTGGCAAGTTTCGCGTTCAAGCAGGCGCTGCACGAGTACGCTCAGAACTGGGTTCTGTACACGGTGGGCACCGCGGTCACGGTGGGCAGCGCGTGGCTGGCGTGGTGGTTGGCCGTTCGCTGGGCCAGCTTGCGGCGAACGCCCAGCCAACCTGTACGGACTCTCAGGTAGATTGGTGGCGATGCCGGCCATGGCGCCGGCTCCCACTACCGCTGATTGTGAGCAGAGGACACCATGGCAAGCTCGAACCCCGCATTCTCCCGCAACCCGGCATTCGCCGCGCCCGGCACGGTGGCTGCCGCGAAGACGCTGTCTGACGCAGAGCTGCAGGACCTGTACAACGCCCCATCCGCCGGCTCACAGGACACCAACCGGATGTCATACGAAGACACGATCGCCAAGACGGCGCTCAGCTTCGGCATCCTCGTGGTCGCCGCCGCGATCGGCTGGTTCCTGACCCCGGTTCTCGGCATCCTGCCGGCCATGCTCGGAGCCATCGTCGGGCTGGTGCTCGGACTGGTCAACAGCTTCAAGAAGCAGCCGTCCGCGCCGCTGATCCTGGCCTACGCCGCGTTCGAAGGACTCTTCGTCGGCGGCATCTCGATGATCTTCGAGACCACCTGGCCGGGCGTCGTGCTTCAGGCCACCCTTGCCACGCTGGTGGTCGTCGGCGTCACGCTCGCCCTCTTCGCCAGTGGCAAGATCCGCGCGTCCAAGAAGGCCACCAAGATCTTCCTGATTGCGATGATCGGCTACCTGTTGTTCTCGCTGGTCAACGTGGTGATGATGGTCACCGGTGCAACCGACAACGCTTTCGGCCTCCGCAGCCAGGAGGTCTTCGGCATTCCGCTCGGCCTGATCATCGGCGTCCTCGCCGTCATCATGGCCGCGTACTCGCTGGTGCTTGACTTCGACTTCATCCAGCGCGGCGTGAACAACCGTGCCGACCGTAAGTACGGCTGGTCCGGCGCGTTCGGCATCATGGTCACCGTGGTGTGGCTGTACGTGGAGTTGCTGCGCCTTTTCGCGATCTCGCGCAACTAGCGTCCACCGCGCATCTGCTGCAGAAGGGCCGGTCCTCCTCGGGGGCCGGCCCTTCGTGCACCTCGCCGATTTGAGTTCGGTGAGGAACAGGCGCGGGGTTAGGGTGTGAGCGTGAATCGTTCGCTGTGGACCTGCCCGCGCTGCGGCCGCACCTTCGCCAACGTGAGCCAGAGCCACACCTGCGCACCGCTCGGCGACCTTGATCGGCACTTCGACGGCACCGATCCCGTCGTTCGGGCCATGTTCGACCGGCTGGTCGGCGAGCTCGGGCCGGTCGACGTCCTGTCCGAGAAATCGCGGATCGCCCTGCACGTGCGGATGAGTTTCGCCGCCTTCATGCCCCGCAGGCACTGGCTGGACGGGCACCTGGTGCTGGCGCGCGTGGCGCGGCATCCGTTGTTCCGTCGCACGCAGGTCTTCTCGCCGCGCAACGTGCTGCACGAGTTCCGCCTCACCGTGCCCGCCGAGATCGACGCCGCGTTCCTGGCGCTCCTCCGCGAGGCCTACGCCGTCGGCGAGCAGCGCCACCACCCCAGCTGACGGAGGCCGCCCCGCCCGCCTCGCCGCTATGCTGCACCTGCGCCGGTATGCGGCAGGCATGCCACCCGCATTCCGGCGCATCTGGCGCACACGCGCAAACAACGGATGCCGTACGGGCGTTGGGTTATGCGGGGGTGGGGCGGCCCGGAGCGAAGCGGAGGGTTGCGCGCAACCCCTCATTGTCTGAGCTGAAGCGCGAGTCTCGACAGCCTCGACCACCGCGAATCACGGGAGGCTCCTACTCCCACTCAATCGTCCCCGGCGGCTTCGACGTGACGTCGAGCACGACCCGGTTGACCCCGTCCACCTCGTTCGTGATCCGATTGGAGATCTTCGCCAGCAGGTCGTAGGGCAACCGGGTCCAGTCCGCGGTCATCGCGTCCTCGCTCGACACCGGCCGCAGCACGATCGGGTGCCCGTAGGTGCGGCCGTCCCCCTGCACGCCGACCGACCGCACGTCGGCCAGCAGCACGACCGGGCACTGCCAGATCTCGCGGTCGAGACCCGCGGCGCTGAGTTCGAAGCGCACGATCGCATCCGCTTCACGCAGCAGGTCGAGCCGTTCCTGGGTGACCTCGCCGACGATGCGGATGCCGAGTCCGGGGCCGGGGAACGGCTGGCGCTGGACGATTTCCTCCGGCAGCCCGAGCTGGGCGCCGATCGCGCGTACCTCGTCCTTGAACAGGGTGCGCAGTGGCTCGACCAGTTCGAACTGGAGGTCCTCCGGCAGTCCGCCCACGTTGTGGTGGCTCTTGATGTTCGCGGTTCCGCTGCCGCCGCCGGACTCGACCACGTCGGGGTAGAGGGTGCCCTGCACCAGGAAGCGGATCGGGTCGCCGCCCTCCTCAGCCGCCTCGGCGACGAGGTCGGCCTGGGCCTGCTCGAAGCTGCGGATGAATTCCCGCCCGATGATCTTGCGTTTCTGCTCCGGGTCGCTCACCCCGGCCAGCGCGGTGATGAACGTCTCCCGGGCGTCGATGGTGACCAGGCGCACACCAGTCGCCTTGACGTAGTCTTCCTCGACCTGTCTGCGTTCATCCTGGCGGAGCAGGCCGTGGTCCACGAACACGCAGACCAGCTGGTCGCCGACCGCCTCGTGCACGAGTGCCGCCGCGACCGCGGAGTCGACACCGCCGGAGAGTCCGCAGATGACCTTGCCGGTGCCGACCTGGTCGCAGATGCGCGCCACCTGCTCGGCGATGACGTTGCCGCTGTTCCAGTCGGCGGGGATCCCGGCGGCGCGGTGCAGGAAGTTCTCCAGCACGTGCTGCCCGTGTTCAGAGTGCTTGACCTCCGGGTGCCATTGCACGCCGTACAGCTTGCGCTCGTCGTTGGCGAACGCGGCGACCGGGGTCGACTCGGTCGAGGCCAGCACGCTGAACCCGTCCGGCGCCTGGGACACAGAGTCGCCGTGGCTCATCCACACCGTCTGCGATTCCGGCTGCCCGGCGAGCAACGCGTTGCCGGCATCCGTCACCGAGACCGGGGTCGACCCGTACTCGCGCCCGCCGGTGTGGGCGACCTCGCCGCCGAGGGCGGTGGCCATCACCTGGAATCCGTAGCAGATGCCGAGCACCGGGATGCCGAGGTCGAAGATCGCCGCGTCGAACTGCGGGGCGCCGTCGGCATAGACGCTCGACGGCCCGCCGGAGAGCACGATGCCCACCGGGTTCTTCTCCATCACCTCGGCTGCGGTCACCGAGAACGGCACGATCTCCGAATAAACGGATGCCTCGCGCACCCGCCGCGCGATCAGCTGCGCGTACTGCGCACCGAAGTCCACCACCAGCACCGGGCGGGCGCTGGTGGATTGTTCGACGACGTGGGCCGCTGCCCGTTCCTTCTCCTGCAGTGTCAGGTCCTGCGCCCCGGCCTCGCTCATGACTGCACCTCCGCGGGGATCGCCGCGTCCCGGTCGGTTCGCGCGGACAGGTATTCCCGTACCTCGCGGGCCACCCGCAGTTCGACGAAGAACGAGAGGGTGGGGATCACCCCGCCGAGCGCGATCAGCACGAACCGGGAGAACGGCCAGCGCATCAGGCTCCACAAACGGAAGTCGCTGAACAGGTACAGCACGTAGAACCAGCCGTGGGCGATCAGGATGCCGGTGCTGAGGTTCACGGCGGTGATGGTGCCGGCCGGGACGAAGGCGAGGAAGCCATTCGTGCCGCCGAGTTCGAGTTCGTGCCCGAACGCGTACTTGATGATCATTTCCGCGCAGAGCAGCAGCAGCATAACGCCGGTGATGACCGACGCCACCTGGTACAGCCGGAGCGCACCGGGGATTCTGGGCACGTCGGCAGTCTTGGGTTCGAGAGGCATGCCCCCAGTTTACGTGCCGGGCGACGGCGGCGAGGCCGCCAGCGAACCGGCATCGGCCAGTGCGGCTTCTTCCTCTTCTTCCCGCTCGACCGCGTCCCGCACCAGCCGGTACCAGAGGAACACCGCGAACCCGGCGAACACCGCCCACTCGGCGGCGTAGAAGACGTTCAGCCAGTTGAGGGCGACGTCGTCGTCCGGGGCCGGCGAGTAGATCAGGTCCAGGCCGTGTTGGGCCCCGGCGTCGACGATGTAACCGGCATAGACCGGCGCAGTGAAGTCCGGCCACAGGTTGATCAGGGCGGCAACCGACACCGCCGTCATTGCGTGCGGGTCGGTGCCCTCCGGCGGCACGACGGGCGCCTCGCTGGGCAGGAAACGACCGGTGACGGTGACGGATGACGCGCCGGCGTCGCCCGACGCGGCAAGGGAGCGGATCGCCGAACGGGCGGCGGCCTCGTCGGCCGCGAAACCGCGGGCGACCGGGATACTCGCGGAGTCGGCATCCGTCACGAAGTGGCTGACCACCCAGTAGCCGTCCTCGCCCTGGTTCACGCGGTCGCGAATCAACTGGTCGTCGCCGGCGACGAAATGTCCGGCGACGGACACCTTCTGCCCGGTTGCGCTTTCGTTGACGGGTCCGCCGGGTTTCGCCACCTTATCCAGGGGCAGCGCCGTTTCGGTGCTGCGCTCCACGACCTCACCGGAGACGATGGCGCGTTCCAGCTGCCATTGGCCGAGCAGCGCGAAGGCCGCCGCGATACCGAGGGCGAGCAGAAGGGCAAGCACCCAGCGCGGGCGCACCATCATGCGGATCACGAGTAGTCGTTCGTCCGTTCGTCTGTGGAGGGTTCGTCGAGCGGGATGTGCTCGGCGATGAATGCCGTCATGGCGTCGTCCGCCATGACGGCGTCAGTGGCGCCTTTATCGGCGGAGGCAGGATTGTTCGGGGTATTCCCGGCCGGTGCGAGGTCGGCGGCGTCCGTCGCCGGGGCGGAGCCGCCGGGCCGCGTGCGCCCGACGACGCGTTGCGCAGCCGTCCTGGCGGCGCTGTCGCCGCTTCGACGCTGACCCGCGGTGATCGCCTCGACCAGCGCGATCTCCTCGTCAAGCATCGGGTCGCGCTCCGACTTCCGCGCCGGCGGCCGCCGCCGACCGCCCGGCAGCAGGCCGCCGATCCGTTCGGAGTTCGAGGCGAACAGAGGACCCAGGATCGCCATGATCAGCACGTAAAGCCCGGCGAAGGGCTGCAGCCGATGATCGAGGCCGGCAGCGATCGACAGGGTGGCCAGAATCAGCGTGAACTCGCCGCGGTTGACCAGGATCGCCGCCGCATTGATGCCTTCGACGGCGCCCATCTTGTTGAGCCAGGCCAGGAACATGCCGGAGAGGATGTTGAGGGCGAAGGTCATCACCACGGCGATGATCACAAGGGTGGCGACGGAGCCGAACTCCGCCACGTTGAGGGCCAGCCCGAAGTTGAGGAAGAAGAAGGCGCCGAAGACGTCGCGAAGTGGAACTGCCACCCGCTCGATCTTGGTGCGGTAGGTGCTGGCGCCGAGGACCACGCCGATCAGGAACGCTCCGATCGCGTCGGTGACCCCGATCAGCTCGCCGATCCCGGCGAACAGCACCGCCAGGCCGAAGAACAGGATCGTGAACAGTTCATCGTCCTTGGTGCGGACCAGACGGGACACCACACGGCCACCCCAGCGGGCGACCGAGAACATCACGATGAGGAACAGGAACGCGATCGACAGTTGCAGCACGATCGGCCAGACCTCGGTCTTGCCGCTCAGCACGACCGACACGATGGCCAGATAGATGGCGATGAAGATGTCCCCGACCACGGTCACGCCGAGGATCATCGGCGTCTCCTTGTTCGGCAGTCGCCGCAACTCGATCAGGAGCTTCGTGATGATCGCGCTGGACGACGTCCCGGTCATGCCGGCGATCACCAGGGCCTCGCGGGTGCCCCAGCCCACCATCATGCCGAAGGCGAAGCCCACACCCATATTGAGGAGCACATACGAACCACCGGAGACCAGCAGCTTCCCGGCGTCGTTGAAGAACTCCTCCTGGTCGAACTCGAGCCCGAGGCTGAACAGGAGCAGGATCAGCCCGAAGATGGCGATGAGTTCGATGTCGGCCGATTGGAAATCGAGCGGGAACCAGCCGGAGTGCGGGCTTGCGAGGAGCCCGACGACCATGTACACCGGAATCGACGGCAGTCCGACGAGCTTGGCGAGACGGCCGAGTACGTAGGCGACGACCAGCAGGACGCCGAGGGTGATGAGGTCTTCGCCGAGGTGCATCCGTTATCCTCCTGGCGGCGCGTCGACGGTCCTGGCCGTCACCGCCCCGGTGCGGAAGAACGCGAACGCCTTCGCAACCTTCTCCGGCGAACCGGCCACGACCAGCGTGTCCCCGGGGAACACCTTGAAGTCGGGTGCCGGAGCCGGACTGGCCGACTCACCGCGGACGACCGCGACGACGGTGAGGCCGGCGATGCCGCGCTCGGCCGGGTTGCCGAGCGGTTGCCCGGCGATGTGGTCCTCGTAGTCGACGGTGAACCAGTCGATGGACAGGCCAGGGATCTGGTCGAGCGCGGTCAGCGACTCGGTGATCTGGGTACCGCCGAGGAGTTCCGCCAGGGTGTGCGCTTCGTCCTCGTTCAGGCGCAGCGACACCTTGTTGGCGTCTGGGCCACCCTCGTCATCGGCGAAGGTGATCAGGTCGCTGTGACCGGAGCGGTGGGCGATGACACCCACTTTGCCGCCGTCATCCGTTACGAAGGTGTGGAGCACGCCCACACCAGGAAGTTTGACCCGCCGAACGTCAACCATTGTTTGCGACTCCTGGGAATTGGGGGCAGTACCCCTCATTCTATCGGAGCCCCCTCGGCTGCATCGCGCCGGGTCGCCGGGGAGCGGATGCTGCGGTTCGGTTCGCCGCCCGGCCCCGGCGCGCCCTCCCCGGCTCGCCCCGCCCCGGCGCGCCCCAAACGGCGGGGCACCCCAGCCCCGGCGGTAGCGGCTCGCCCTTTCGGTGGCCAGACCCCTGGACTACCGCCCCCGACGCGCCCCAAACGGCGGGCCGCCGCCGCCACGGCGGTAGCGACCCGCCCTTTCGGTGGCCGGGCCCGTGAACCACCGGTCGGGTCGGGTGACCCCGGGGGCGGCAGGCCGGTAGGGCCATGGATGATCCGGGCCGCTACACAGTTTCCACAGGCGCGGGCACGGGCGACTTGTCCACAATTCGTACCTGGAGCGGGCTACTGCCCGCCCTGTCTTGCGAACATGGTCGACATGCCCGCAGCATCCGTCACGAGAACCCGACTGCTTGCCGCCGTTGCCCGTCCGGACGGCCTCATCCTCGCCGCCGACGCGGGCGCCGTGGGCCTGAACCGGGAGTTGCGCACCGAACTGGAACGCGGCGGCGTCATCCGCTTGCGCTGGGGGGTGTATATGCCCACGACGGCATGGACCGCGCTCAGCATGGATGCCCGCTACCTCGCCACGGTCAGGGCCTGTGCGGTCATGAGCGAGCGACCTCCGACCTTCTCCCACTATTCCGCGGCGGCGGTTTGGGGGCTTCCACGCGTCGGAGCCTGGCCGGACAGCGTCCACATCCTGGTCCCACCCGCGGCGGGAGGGCGCTCACGAAACAGGATTATTCGGCACCCGGACGACGGATCCGCGGACGTTGTCGAGCGAGATGGCTTGAGCGTCACGAGCGCAGCGTCCACAGCGGTGGCGATGGCACGCATCCTGCCGTTCCCGGAGGCCGTGGCCATGATGGATAAAGCCATCCATGTTCCCCGCTACGGCTCCGCCCTCGCGACGCGAAAGGAGCTCGATGCGGCCGTTGCCGCGCTGGGCGCGTCCGGTCGCAGCGTGGGGCGCACGGCAGCGCAGCGGGCGGCGGCGTTCGCCACGACGCTTTCCGGTTCCTGCGGCGAGTCGATCAGCCGGGCGCACATGTTCCTGCTCGGATTCCTCCTCCCCGAGTTGCAAACGCCGTTCTCGGATGCTGAGGGGCTCATCGGGTACACCGACTATTTCTGGCGCACCGTGAAGCGGATCGGGGAGTTCGACGGGCTCGGCAAGTACCTGCGTGAGGAGCATGCGCGGGGACGCACTCACGCGCAGATCCTGATCGAGGAGAAGATCCGCGAGGATCGGCTCCGCGCCTGCGGCCCATCCGTATTCAGGTGGGGGTGGGCGCAGGCAATGAATCTTTCGACCTTTGGCGGGTTCCTGGCGCGCAACGGGATCCCGCGAGTGCGGTGAGCCGGCGCCACACCGCGCTGCGGCGCCCGCAGTTGCGCCTGCGGCCCTGGCCCGGTTCTGCGCCCGCACGCTGCGCCCGCACCCTGCGAGAGACGTGACTACTCGAGTCAGCGGCGCGGACGCAAAGCGCCCACACGCGCCCGAAAAGGCGACCCGCGCCTGCCACGGCGGGCGCGCCCAGCGCTTTGGGGCGCCCCAACGCCGGCGAGCCCACGACCCCGACCCCCACCGACGTGCGCGCGGACGGCCGCCGAGGGTACGAAAAGGCCGGTGGCAGGCCGCAGGCGGCAGAGACCCTAAGAGGTGGCGGCGATGTCGGGCGCCTCCAGGCGCACCCGGTCGGCCGACTCGTCGTCAGGCTGCTCCTGCGATTCACGCTCGGCCGCCACCCGCTTGAGGTAGAACGCGACCTCGCGCTCCTCCCGCTCGGTGTCCCAGTCGAGCACCCCGGCCATCAACCGGGCGGCGACCGGCGCCGCAGACACGCCACGGTCCCAAGCCTCAATCGAGATGCGGGTGCGTCGCGCCAGAACGTCCTCGAGGTGCAGTGCGCCTTCGTGGGACGCTGCGTAAACGACCTCAGCGGCGATATAGTCGTCGGCGCCGGGGAGCGGGTCCGCCAGGGTCGGGTCCTCACGGATCAGGTCGAGCAGCTCATCGGTCATAGTCCCGTAGCGGTTGAGCAGATGCTCGATTCGCACCCGGTGCAGGCCGAACGCGTGCGCGATCTTGCCGCGCTTGTTCCACGCCGCCTGGTAGCCCTCGGCACCGAGCAACGGGATGTTCTGGGTCGTCGATTCGGGGATCTTGCCGTCGAGGGCGTCCACCGCCGCGTCGATGGCGTCCTTCGCCATCACCCTGTAGGTGGTCCACTTGCCGCCGGCGATCACCACCAGACCGGGCACGGAATGCCCGACCAGGTGCTCGCGGGAGAGCTTGGACGTTTGGTCGGACTCGCCGGCCAGCAGCGGCCGAAGGCCGGCGTACACGCCCTCCACGTCCTCACGGGACAGCGGCACGGCGAGTACCGAGTTGACGTGCTCGAGCAGGTAGTCGATGTCGGCTGCCGTGGCCGCGGGGTGCGCCTTGTCGAGGTGCCAGTCGGTGTCTGTGGTGCCGAGCAGCCAGTGCCGACCCCACGGGATCACGAACAGCACGCTCTTCTCGGTGCGGAGGATCATCCCCATCGAGCCCTGGAACCTGTCACGCGGCACGACCAGGTGGATACCCTTCGACGCGCGCACCTTGAACGTGCCTCGCTCGCCGACCATCCGCTGGGTGTCGTCGGTCCACACGCCGGTGGCGTTGACCACCTGCTTGGCGCGCACCTCGAAGCGCTCACCGGTCTGCAGGTCGTGGGCCTGCACCCCGACCACACGCTCGCCGACCTTGATGAAGCCCTCCACACGCACCCGGCTCGCCGCGTGCGCGCCGTAGAAGGAGGCGGTGCGCACGAGCGACGCCACGTAGCGCGCGTCGTCCACCTGCGCGTCATAGTAGGTCAGGCCGCCGACCAGGGCGTTCTTGTCGAGGCTCGGCATCGCCCGCAGCACCTGGCTCTTGGACAGGTGCCGGTGATGCGGCACGCCGGGGGGTCGGCCGCCACTGTAGGAGAAGAGGTCGTAGAGCAGCATGCCGGCACCGACGTAGAGGCGCTCGGTGAACCGCTTGTGCAGCGGATACAGGAACCGCACCGGCTTGACCAGGTGCGGTGCGAGGACCTGCAGCAGCAGGCCGCGTTCGATCAGGGCTTCCCGCACCAGGCGGAAGTCGAGTTGTTCCAGGTAGCGGATGCCGCCGTGCACCAGTTTCGAGGACCGGCTGGAGGTACCGGACGCCCAGTCGCGCGCCTCCAGGATGCCGACGCTCAAGCCACGGGTGACCGCGTCCATCGCACTTCCGGCTCCGACGATGCCGCCGCCGACGACGAGGATGTCGAGTTCCTTCTCCTTGAGCCTCGCGAGCGCCGCTTCACGCTCGACAGGCCCGAGTTTCGTGGACCGTGTGACTGAGTTCGGCTTGGCCATTGGTGACTCCCATCCGTCAGTGGTGCGTAGTCTCGACGCTAGTTCGTTCAGTACGGTGCGACAACCACTTCGACCCGCTGGAATTCCTTGATGTCTGAGTACCCGGTTGTCGCCATTGACCGGCGGAGGGCGCCGACCAGGTTCGCGGTGCCGTCGGCGACCGGGGCCGGTCCGTAGAGGATCTCCTCGAGCGGTGCGATCGTTCCCACTTCCACCCGCTTGCCGCGCGGCAGTTGCGGGTGGTGCGCTTCGGCGCCCCAGTGGAAGCCGCCGCCGGGCGCATCGGTGGCGCGGGCCAGGGTGGTGCCGAGCATGACAGCGTCGGCGCCGCAGGCGATGGCCTTGACGATGTCGCCGGAGCTGCCCAGTCCACCGTCGGCGATGACGTGGACGTAGCGCCCACCGGACTCGTCCATGTAATCGCGACGTGCGCCGGCGACATCCGCTACCGCCGTGGCCATTGGAGCGTGGATGCCGAGGGTCGCCCGCGTGGTGGAGGCGGCTCCCCCACCGAAACCGACGAGGACACCGGCCGCACCGGTGCGCATGAGGTGCAGGGCCGCGGTGTAGGTGGCGGCGCCGCCCACGATGACGGGGACGTCGAGTTCGTAGATGAACTTCTTGAGGTTGAGCGGGGCCTGGTTCTTGGACACGTGCTCGGCCGACACCGTGGTGCCGCGGATCACGAAGAGGTCGACCCCGGCGGCGACAACGGTCTCGTAGAGTTCCTGCGTGCGTTGCGGGGAGAGAGCTCCGGCGACCGTGACGCCGGCGGCCCGGATCTCGGCCAGCCGCGCGGTGACCAGCTCAGGCTGGATCGGTGCGGCGTACATCTCCTGCATGCGGGCAGTGACTTTGTCGGCGGGCAGGCTGCGGACCTCGGCCAGGAGCGGTTCGGGGTTCTCGTAGCGGGTCCAGAGCCCCTCGAGGTTGAGCACCCCGAGGCCGCCGAGCTGGCCCATCATGATCGCGGTCGTCGGTGAGACGACGGAGTCCATCGGCGCGGCGAGGAACGGGATGGAGAACTGGTACGCGTCGATCGCCCAGGACACCGACACGTCTTCCGGGTCCCTGGTGCGCCGGCTCGGCACGATTGCGATGTCGTCAAAGGCGTACACACGGCGAGCTCGCTTGGAGCGCCCGATCTCTATCTCCATACTCACGCCCCCAGTCTAGGTGCAGCCCGCCACGGGCCCTCCCGACCCGCTCCCCGCCCCGCGTCCCCGCCCCGCGAACCCGCAGTCGTTGGGGTTATCCCGCCCGCATAAACCCAACAACTGCAGGTTCGGCGAGGAGAGTGGCACGAAAAGCGGGACAAGAGGGGAAGAAGAGGGCACGATGAGACCATGGATGCCGATCCCCTGACCCTCCTCCGCACCCGCACCAGCGCGAAATGGCGCAGCTACCCCGACGATGTGCTGCCGATGTTCGTCGCGGAGACCGACTTCCCGCTCGCCGAACCGATCGCCCGGGCGCTCCACGCCGCCATCGACCGCTCCGACACCGGCTATATCGCGCCGGAGAACGGCTTGGGCGCGGCCTTCTCTGCCTTCGCCGAGGCGCGTTGGGGCTGGCGGGTGGACCCTCAGCAGGTCGCCAGCACAACGGATGTCAGCGTCGGCATCGTCGAAACGTTTCGGCGGGCGATCAACCCTGGCGACAGGGTCGTCATCACTCCACCGGTCTACCCGCCGTTCTTCGACCTGGTCCCGGAAGGCGGAGGGGTCATCGTCGAGGTCCCGATGCTGCACCCCGCCGGGTACGGCGACGCGCGCGGCGACTCGGGATGGGCCCTGGACCTCGATGGGATCGAGCGTGCTTTCGTGGCGGGGGCGCGTGCCCTCCTGCTCTGCAACCCCCACAACCCGCTCGGACATCCGCAGACCGTCGAAGACCTGATCGCCGTGGCAGACCTGGCCGCCCAGTATGACGTCACCGTGATCAGCGACGAGGTGCACGCCCCGCTCACGCACCACGACGGCACGTTCATCCCGTTCCTCTCGGTGTCGGCGGAGGCGGCCGAGCACGGGGTCGCAGTCACGTCTGCGAGCAAGGCCTGGAACCTGGCCGGGCTCAAGTGCGCCGTCATGGTGACGGCGTCAGAGCGGATGCGACAGTTGGTCGCGGGGATGCCGGAAGAGGTCACCACGCGTACCAGCCAGCTCGGCCTGGTCGCCAACATCGCCGCCTTCACCGAAGGCGTGCCGTGGTTGGATGACGAGCTGGCCGCCCTGGAGTCTAACCGCGCCCTGCTCGCCGAGCTTCTCGACGCGCAGTTGCCGGGCGCGCGGTACGAGCAGCCGCGGGCAAGTTACCTGGCCTGGCTCGATTTCCGCGGTCTCGGCTGGGGCGACGATCCCGCCCAGGTCGCGCTGGGCCGGGCTAAGGTGGCGCTGATCAACGGGCTCGACTTCGGCAGCCCCGGCCGCGGCTTCGCCCGGCTCAATTTCGGATGCTCCCCCGACGTGCTCGCGGAGGCCGTGTCGAGGCTCGCCGCAGCGTCCACCGCGTAGCCGACACGGGCATCCGCTGCCGGCGGGTCAGCGACGGTAGTTGGGCGCCTCGACCACGATCTGCACGTCGTGCGGATGCGACTCCTTGAGCCCGGCGGGGGTGATCCGCACGAACTTGCCCTTCTGCTTGAGCTCGGCGATGGTGCGCGCGCCCACGTAGAACATCGACTGCCGCAGGCCGCCGATCAGCTGGTACGCCACCGCGGACACCGGTCCGCGATACGGGACCTGGCCCTCGATGCCCTCGGGGATCAGCTTGTCGTCACTGGGGACATCCGACTGGAAGTAACGGTCCTTCGAGTACGACGTCTTCGACCCGCGTGTCTGCAGTGCACCGAGCGACCCCATGCCGCGGTAGGCCTTGAACTGCTTGCCGTTGACGAAGACGAGCTCCCCCGGGCTTTCGTCGGTGCCGGCCAGGAGCGAGCCGAGCATGACGGTGTCGGCGCCGGCGACGAGGGCCTTCGCGATGTCGCCGGAATACTGCAGCCCGCCGTCGGCGATGACCGGGACTCCGGCCTCACGCGCGGCCAGGGACGCCTCGTAGACGGCGGTGATCTGGGGCACGCCGACGCCGGCGACGATGCGGGTGGTGCAGATGGAACCCGGGCCGACGCCCACCTTGATGGCGTCAGCGCCCGCAGCGATCAGTGCCTGGGCGCCAGACCTGGTCGCGACGTTGCCGCCGATCACGTCCACGCCGGCGAACGCCGGGTCCTTCTTCAGGCGACGGATGATCTCGAGCACGCCCGCGCTGTCGCCGTTGGCCGTGTCGACAACGAGCACGTCCACCCCGGCGTCAAGCAGTGAGGTGGCACGCTGCCAGGCGTCACCGAAGAAGCCGATGGCGGCGCCGACTCGAAGCCGGCCGCCGTCGTCCTTGGTCGCATTCGGGTACTCGGAGCTCTTGTCGAAGTCCTTGACCGTGATCAATCCGGTGAGCCGTCCGGCCTCGTCGACGAGGGGAAGCTTCTCGATCTTGTGGCTGGCGAAGATGGCGACCGCGTCCTGCGGCTTCATCCCGACCTTGCCGGTGATCAGCGGCGCCTTGGTCATCACTTCGCGCACCCGCATGGTGTGCTTGTCGGTCTCCGACACGAACCGCATGTCCCGGTTGGTGATGATTCCGACCAGGATGCCGTCGGAGTCGATGACCGGGAGCCCGCTGACCCGGAACTGCCGGCAGAGGGCGTCAACCTCGCCGACCGTGGCCTCGGGCGAAGTCGTTACCGGATTGGTAATCATGCCGGCTTCGCTGCGTTTGACGAGGTCGACCTGCTCGGACTGGTCGGCGATGGAGAGATTGCGGTGCAGCACCCCGAGCCCGCCCTCTCGGGCCATGGCGATGGCCATCCGGGTTTCGGTGACGGTGTCCATCGCACTGGAGAGCAAAGGGGTGGCCACGTTGATTCGCCTGGTCAGGCGGGACGTCGTCTCCGCCTCGCTCGGGATGACATCCGTGTGCCCCGGCAGGAGAAGCACGTCGTCGTAGGTGAGCCCGGTGAATCCGAACGGATCTGGCTGATCCATGTGTCCCCTTTGCATGCGCATGATTGGTAGGAAGATGTCCGGGGATCCATGGGACCAGGCCGGTCATTCCATGTTAAGCGAGATTGCGCCGGATCCATTCCCGGTTCACAATCACCGGGCGCCGGTGCACAGTCCTGAAACATTTGCGACATAATCGGCACGTAGTGTCCAACAAGGAGGTTGGCAGGTCGGACCCGAGGCTCTCGGTCCAGGCCTAGCTGGCACCGTCATGGAGGTGCAGTGAATTCCGCTGATACGACCCGCAGGTTTTCACCACGGATGCTGGTGATCTTTTTCGGTCTGCTGTTCGCAGCGCTCACCATGTCCACGTTCGGCGCGGGCCCGGCTCATGCAGACGAAGTGGGCACGGACAAGTACGACTACGTCCTGGCCGGCAACGTGCAGTTCGATGGCAAGCCGTTGGAAGGCGTGCTGATCACGGTCAAGGGTGGCGGCATCAGCGAAGAGGTGAAGACCGGCGCCGACGGCAAGTGGAAGGCCGGCGTGCCGGAGAAGGCCAAGTACACGGTGACCCTCGACGAGGACACCCTCCCCAAGGGCGTCATCGTGGCCAAAGGCGGTAATGTCATCACGGCCGAGTTCGGACTCACCAAGGTCAAGTCGGTGAATTTCTTCCTCGGCGAGGGCGAGCGCACCACGGTCAGCTTCTTCGACCAGTTCCTCAACCGGTTCGTGAACGGCCTGAATTTCGGCCTTCTGCTGGCTCTGGCCGCCATCGGCCTCTCCCTCATCTACGGCACGACCGGGCTCAGCAACTTCGCCCACGCCGAGATGATCACGTTCGGTGCGCTGATGACCCTTACATTCGCGGTCACCTTCGGACTTCCGGTGTGGCTCGCGATCATCATCGCCATCGTGTTGAGTGGCGCCCTCGGTTGGAGCCTGGATGCCGTCATCTGGAAGCCGCTGCGGCGGAAACGCGTGGGCGTCATCCCGCTCATGATCGTGAGCATCGGGCTGTCCCTGTCGCTGCGTTACCTCTTCCAGTTCTTCTACGGGGGCCAAACGGAGCAGCTCCCGGGATCCGGGCTCGCCGACCTGCACCTGGGACCGGTCAGGCTCTCGCCGATCGACCTCGCAAGCATGGGGATCAGCGTTGTCGTGCTGTTGGCGGTGGCGTATTTCCTGCTGCGAACGCGCATCGGCAAGGCGACCCGAGCTGTGTCTGACAACCCGAGCCTGGCGTCGGCGAGCGGAATCGACGTCGACCGGGTCATCCGCATCGTGTGGGTGCTTGGCGCTGCCCTCGCGGGCCTCTCCGGCGTGCTGTGGGCGTACTTCCGGCCGGGCGTGAGCTGGGATATGGGCTTCCAGATCTTGTTGCTGGTCTTCGCCGCGGTCGTGCTCGGCGGGCTGGGCACGGCGTTCGGGGCGCTGCTCGGGTCGATCATCGTCGGCTTGTTCGTCGAACTGTCGACGCTCGTGCTGCCCTCCGACCTGAAGTACGTCGGTGCGCTGATCGTGTTGATCGTGGTCCTGCTGTTCCGGCCGCAGGGAATCCTCGGTCGCAAAGAGAGAATTGGCTAGAGGGGCGAATCGATGATCGACTGGGGAGCAATCTTTAGCAACGCAGCCGTCGAGCTGATCAGCCCGACCACTGCCGCATACGCCCTGGCCGCATTGGGTCTCGCGATCCACTTCGGCTACACCGGCTTGTTGAACTTCGGCCAGGCTGGCTTCATGGCGCTGGGCGCGTATGGGTACGCCATCTCCATCCTCACCTTCGGGTTCCCGGTGTGGGGGGCGGTGCTGGTCGGCATCGGGGCGTCAGTCGTCTTCGCGCTGGTTCTCGGCATTCCCACCCTGCGCCTGCGGGCGGATTACCTGGCCATCGTGACGATCGCCGCGGCCGAGATCGTGCGGCTGCTGTTCACGACCAATACGTTCGTCTCCGTGACCGGTTCGGCCAACGGCCTGAGCGGCTACAAGACCGGGTTCGCGGCGCTGAACCCGATCCCGGACGGCACGTACGGCTTCGGTCCGTTCGAGTACAACGCGTACGACTGGTGGCTGCGCATCGTTGCCTGGACCGTCGTCATCCTGGCGTGCCTGTTCACCTGGCAGATCATGCGGAGCCCCTGGGGTCGCGTGATCAAGGGAATCCGTGAGGACGAGGACGCCGTGCGGGCTCTCGGCAAGAATGTCTACGCCTACAAGATGCAGTCGTTGGTTCTCGGCGGCGTCTTCGGCACCCTGGCCGGCATGATCTTCGCGCTCCCCCGCGCGGTAGTCCCCTCCAACTACCAGACCTCGCTCACATTCTTCATCTACGCGATCCTGCTGCTCGGCGGCGCAGCCACGATCCTGGGCCCGGTCATCGGGTCGATGATCTTCTGGGTGCTGCTGTCGTTCTTCTCCGGTTTCATCGCCCGCGCGGTCGAGGCCGGCTGGCTGCCGTTCATGTCGAGCGTTCAAGCCGGCCAGCTGCGGTTCATCCTGGTTGGCGTGGCGATCATGCTGATCGTGATTTTCAGACCGCAAGGCATCTTCGGAAACAAGAAGGAGTTGGCCTTTGTCAAGTAACGCAGTTCCCACCCAGAAGCCGGTCAAGACCACCGGCCTGCACATCGGCGCGGCGGAACCCGGGTGCGCCAAGCATGACCCGATTCTCGTCGCCGACAAGGTTCGCCGCACCTTCGGCGGCCTGACCGCCGTCGACGTCGATCACCTGGAGATCCCGCGCGGCGCGATCACCGCCCTGATCGGGCCGAACGGAGCGGGCAAGACGACGCTGTTCAACCTGCTCACCGGCTTCGACAAGCCCGACACGGGCTCCTGGACCTTCGAAGGGCGCTCTCTCGCGGGCATGCCGGCGTTCAAGGTCGCGCGCATGGGCCAGATCCGCACCTTCCAGCTGACCAAGTCCCTGGGGCTCCTCAGTGTCATGGACAACATGAAGCTCGGGGCGAAAGGCCAGGACGGCGAGAACCTGTTCCGGGCGATCCTTCCGTTCTTCTGGCGGAAGCAGGAGAACGACAACGAGGCCAAGGCGATCGAGCTCCTCACCCGCTTCAAGCTCGACGCCAAGAAGGATGACTACGCTGCCAGCCTCTCCGGAGGCCAGCGCAAGCTCCTCGAGATGGCACGGGCGCTCATGAGCGACCCGACCCTGGTCATGCTCGACGAACCGATGGCCGGCGTCAACCCGGCCCTCACCCAGTCGCTGCTCGATCACATCCTGAACTTGAAGGCGGAGGGCATGACGGTGTTGTTCGTCGAACACGACATGCATATGGTGCGCCACATCGCAGACTGGGTCGTCGTGATGGCCGAGGGCAAGGTGGTCGCCGAAGGCGACCCGCACACCGTGATGCAGAACCCGGCGGTGATCGACGCGTACCTGGGTTCCCACCACGACGAGGACCTCGGCCTGGACCCGGATGCCGACGTACGCGTTGAAGCCCTGAAGGAGTTGCTCGATGACGAACACTAGCCCCCTGGTCGAGCCCGTGGCGTCCCCCACCGGCACGCCGGTCGTCGAGGTCAAGTCGGTGACGGCCGGCTACCTGCCGGGCGTGAACATCCTGAACTCCTGCTCGCTCACCGCCTACGACGGCGAGTTGATCGGCATCATCGGTCCGAACGGCGCGGGAAAGTCGACGCTTCTCAAGGCGATCTTCGGTCTCGTCAAGGTGCGGGACGGCGAGATCCTCCTGCGCGGGGACGACATCACCAACCTCAAGGCGAACAAGCTCGTCGCCCAGGGAGTGGGCTTCGTACCGCAGACGGAGAACGTGTTCCCGACGCTCACCATCCAGGAGAACCTCGAGATGGGGATCTTCCAGAGGCCAAAGGGACTGGCCGAGCGACTCGAGTTCGTCACCGAGATCTTCCCCGAGCTGAAGAAGCGCCTCGGCCAGCGTGCGGGATCGCTCTCCGGCGGTGAACGACAGATGGTGGCGATGTCGCGGGCGCTCATGATGGGACCGCACGTGCTGCTCCTGGATGAGCCCTCTGCCGGGCTCTCGCCGGTCCGGCAGGACGAAGCCTTCCTGCGGGTCAAGGAGATCAACAAGGCCGGCGTGACGACGATCATGGTGGAGCAGAACGCCAGGCGCTGCCTGCAGATCTGCGACCGTGGCTACGTGCTCGACCAGGGCCGTGACGCGTACACCGGCACCGGCCGTGAGCTGCTGAACGACCCCAAGGTGATCGGCCTCTACCTGGGCACGTTGGGCCAGGACTAGCCTCAACCACCGCCACCGGCGGCATCCGTTGCATGAGCGAGCGGATGCCGCCGATTGCGCGGCCGGCGCCGCTCGGTCCCGGGACGGAGGTCCCCACCCCGGAACCCGTCGCGGAGGGGAACGGGGGAACGAGGGAACGGGGGGCGCGGGAACCACCCCGGCAGCCAGCGAGGGAGCGCCCCGGCCGAAGCCGGGGCCCTCCCTGGTGGCGCCGAACCTAGTTCAGGCGCTTGGTGGGCAGGTTGTCCGCCCCGTACTGGTAGATTCCGATGCTCGCCTCGGTCGGGTCACCGTTCTTGTCGAACGTGATCGGCCCGGAGAAGCCGTCGTAGTTGGTCTGCTTGCCGGCCTTGAGCGCGGTGGCAGCGCTCTTGAAGTCGGTGGCCTTCGCACCGTCTCCAGTGCCGCCGGAGACCTGCCTGAGGTAGTCGGCGATCGACTGGCCCTTGACGTCGTTCGCCGCGTACGCAGCGAGCGCGATCAGGACGACGGCGTCATACGACTCCGCGGCATAGGTGAAGTCGGTCAGCGACGGGTCGATCTTCTTGAGCCGGTCGGTGAAGTCCCCCAGCTTGCTGAGGTCCAGCCCGGGCTTGGTGCCTTTCGAGCCGGCGATGAGGCCCGGGGCGAAGTCCTTGCTGTAGTCGACCAGGTTCCCGTCAACGAAGTACAACTTGTCGCCGGCGAACCCGGTGCCCACCAGCTGCGGAATGATGATCTTGCTCTGGTCGAACGAGATCACCGCGATGGCGTCTGGATTGGCTGCGGTCACATCGGCGATCTGGGTGGCGAAGTTGGAGTCACCCGTGTTGAACAGCGAGGTGGCGACCACCTTGCCCTTTGCGCTCTCGAACGCTTTGGTGGTTGCCTCAGCGAGGCCGGTACCGTATGCGTCGTTGAGCACGATCAGGCCGAGCGTGCTGTTGCCGTCCTCGGCGATCAGGTTGCCGAGCACCTCGCCCTGAAGCAGGTCGGAGGGCGCGGTGCGCCAGTACAAGCCCTTGTCAGGGTAGGTCGTGAAGTCGAGGCCGGTGTTGGAGGGCGACATCTGCACCACGCCGGCGCCGGTGATCTGGTCGATCACTGTCCGGGACACGGCAGACGACGCCGCACCGACGATCGCCGAAACATTCTGCGACAGCAGGTCGGTGACAGACACCGTGGCGACATCCGTTGTGGTGTCACCTTCGTCGCGAACAATGGTCTCGACCTTGATCCCCAAGTTCGCCGCGTTGATGTCCTGGGTGGCCAGCGTGGTGCCGGCAACCTGGGGCGGGCCGAGGAACGCCAGCGTACCGCTCTGCGGGATGAGGTTGCCGATCTTCAAGGTGAGGTCGCGGTCACCAGACTTGACCGGCTTTGCGTCGCCGGCCGCCGCCGGCGTCTCAGATTTCCCACCGGAGGGGGTGGACCCGCCGGTGCTGCAGCCGGTGAGGAGAAGTGCGCTGACGCCGATCATGGCGACACCAGTGATCACTGCCCGGACCGAGCGGGAGGTCGAGGCCTTCGCGTAGACGCTCATGGTGCTCCTTGTGACGAGGGTGAGAGATACGACAGTCGAATGACCATCGTCCTGTCACAGTATTCACTCAGCAGTCGCGTTTACAAGAAGATTGTGCGGGAACCCGCTAAAACCGACCCAAATCGTTACGATGTGTCGCCGGATGGGCGTAATCGCCCAGTTAGCGGCCATTTGGCGCTCATTGCGCTCGTGGGGCCGAGGGTGCGGTGCCGGCGGGCCTCCCCAGGCGCCGCCGACACCGCATCGGTTGGAACTGCTGCTAGTTGATGCGGGTGTACTTGTTGTCCGCACCGAACTGGTAGACGCCGATGGTTGCTTCGGTCGGGTCGCCGTTCTTGTCGAACGTGATCGGGCCGGAGTAGCCGTCGTAGTCGATCTGCTCACCCTTCTTGAGCGCCGCAGCGGCGCTCTTGAAGTCGGTCACCTTGGTGCCCTTGCCGGTGCCTCCGGAAACCTGTTGGAGGTAGCTGGCAATGGAGGTTCCCTTGACGTCATTACCGGCGTATGCGGCCAGTGCGACCAGGATCACGGCGTCGTACGACTCAGCCGCGTAGCTGTAGTCCTTCAGATCCGGGTCGATCTCAAGCAGTCGCTTGGTGAAGTCACCGAGCGTTCCGACGTCGAGTCCGGGAAGCGTGCCCTTCGAGCCCGTGAGGAGCCCGGGAGCGAAGTCGGCGCTGTAGTCGGACAGGTTTCCGTCGACGAAGTAGAGCTGTCCGCCCGGGTAACCCGAGCCGACCAGGGCCGGTGTGATGACCTTGGCCTGGTCGAACGTGATCAGGGCGATCGCATCCGGGTTGGCGGCGGTCACTTCGGAGATCTGGGCGGCGAAGTTTGAGTCACCCTCGTTGAACAGCGGCTCCGCGACGACCTTGCCGCCTGCACCCTCGAACGCCTTCTTGACCGATTCGGCCAGGCCGGTGCCGTACGAGTCGTTCAGCACGATCATGCCGAGGGTGGAGTTGCCGTCCTCGGCGATCTGGTTGCCGAGGACCTCGCCCTGCAGCACGTCGGACGGCGCTGTGCGCCAGTAGAGACCCTTGTCCGCGTACTTGGTGAAGTCGGCCGACGTGTTGGCCGGCGAGAACTGCACGACCCCGGCGCCGGTGATCTGGTCGATCACGGTCTTCGACACGCCTGAGGAAGCGGCACCGACAATTGCCGACACCTTCTGCGAGAGCAGGTCGGTCACGGAAACGGTGGCGGTGTCGGTCGTGGTGTCACCAGAGTCGCGAAGAACGGCTTCGACGTTGATGCCGAGGTTCGCGTCGTTGATGTCCTGCACGGCGAGCTTCACGCCGGCCTCCTCGGGCGGGCCGAGGAATGCGAGCCCGCCACTCTGCGGGAGAATCGTGCCGATCTTGAGCGAGAGGTCTCGGTCACCCTTTTTGATCGCCTGCGCGCCATCGGTGGCGGCCGGCTTATCGGATTCTGCCTCTGCTGTCGCTCCGCCGGCGCTGCATCCGGTGAGAAGAAGGGCGCTGACGCCGACCATGGCGACGCCTGTGATTACTGCCCGAACTGAGCGGGAGGCCGTGGCCTTCGCGAATACGCTCATGTTGCTCCTTGGACTAGGGATGGGTATAGAACACGGCAGTCGAATGACTGCCGTGTTGTCACAGTATTCACAGGAACCACGCGATACAAGGCGAACGCGTTACAAGCGTGTAAACCGACCCAAATCGTTACGCTTCGTGACCAATTGTCACGAAATCACGCAAAAAAGGCCGCCAAAGTGCCGGATGCGCCCGCGTAACTGATATTCCGGCCACCGTCGAGGGCGGCCAGGCACTCGCCCCAGGACGAGCACGGTGACGTCCCGGTGGTGACCGCCTTCCAGCCCGCCGCGACCGAGGCACCGCCGTCGTCGCCCGCCGCCCGGGCGGCCAGCGCCGTGACCACGACGCCGTCGTAGCCCTCGGCACCCCCGGCCGTGTCAGCCAACCCGGGGTCGGCCGTCAGCAGCCGCGCGCCGAACGCCTCGCCCGGCGCAACCGGAGTGCCGCCGTTGGCCAGGTCCGCGAGTGAGAGCAGGACTGCCGGCGTCGAGGCGACGGATGCCGCGACATCCGTCGGCGGAACGCTTCCGGCGTCCCAGAGCACCACGTCGACGCCGCGGGCGAGGAAATCGGCCAGGGCGACGGTGACGTCGCCGGCCGAGTCTCGGTGCACCAGTTCGATGGGCAGTCCGGATCCCACCAGCTCGGCGATCTCCCGTGCCGCCAGCTCCGTCCCGGCAACCTGGGCGGCTCCTGACGCTGCCGCGTCACCGCTCATCGGGAACAACGTGCCGATCCGGAGCACCCCGTCGCCGGACGCCACTACCGCGGGCGATTCGCTCGCCTGCTCCTTCGGTGTGGCGCTCGGCGTGGGGTCGCCGGTGCAGGCCGCCAATCCGACCACGGCGCCGACGAAGAGGATCACGCTGAGCGTAATGCGAAGCATCCGTTGCTGTCCTTTCGCATTTCCGTGACGAGCTTCGTCCGCGAAAACGCACTTGTTGGGCTTATTCCTCGCTTATAAGCCCAACAAGTGCGTTCTCGGCGAGGGGCGAGGAGGGAAGGGAGGTCAGGCGGCAGGTTCGAGGGATGCACGCCGAGGCGCACGACCCGAGGCGATCATATCGACGGTGAGGATGATCAGCGCCACCCAGACCAGCCCGAACCCGGCCCAGCGTTCGGGTGGCATGTCCTCGTGCAGGACGAATACGCCGACCAGGAACTGCAGCACCGGCGCGAAGAACTGGATGAGCCCGATGAGTGTGAGCGGCAGCCGACGGGCGGCGGAGGCGAAGAAGAGGAGCGGCACGGCCGTGACGACGCCCGTCGACAGCAGGAGGACGGTGTGCCACGGCGACACGCTGCCGAACGTGAGGCCGGAGACCCCGCCGACAACGATCAGCTGCACGATGGCGATCGGGGTGAGCCACGCTGTCTCGAGGGTGAGTCCGGTGACGGCGTCCACGTCGTTGCCGACCCGCTTCTTCAGCAGCCCATAGAGCCCGAAGGAGAAGGCGAGCATGAGGGAGATCCACGGCAGCGCACCGTACCCGACGGTGAGCACCACGACGGCGACGATCGCGATGCCGACGGCCACCCACTGGATGGTGCGCAGTCGCTCATGCAGCACGAGCACCCCCAGGAACACGGTGACGATGGGGTTGATGAAGTAGCCGAGCGCGGCTTCGACGACATGCCCGTCCAGCGCCGCCACCACGTAGGTCTGCCAGTTCACGTAGATGAGCAGGCCGGCCAGGCCCATGGTCAGGACCACGCGCGGTTTCCGCAGCACCGCGATAATGGCGCGCCATCGTCGGGTCACCGTGATCAGGAGGGCGCAGAAGACGAGTGAGAACAGCACGCGCCAGGCCACGACCTCGAACGCGCCGGTCGGGAGCAGCAGCAGGAAGTACAGCGGCAGGAGGCCCCACAGCCCGTAGGCGAGGACGGCGTAGATCAGGCCGGTGCTGTGCTCGCTCCGCTCCGGTCGTGACACGCTGACGGGCGCGGGATCGGTTGGCATGGGTTCCATCGTATGGCCTTCGCCGAACCCATGAATCCACCCCGGAACGCACGAATCCCGGATGGCCGTGGCCATCCGGGATTCGGGTGAAACGCTGTGTTCGAGTTAGCGAACGACGACGGCGAGCACGTCGCGAGCCGAGAGGACGAGAAGGTCCTCGCCACCGAACTTGACCTCGGTTCCGCCGTACTTGGAGTAGATCACCTTGTCGCCGACGGCGACGTCGAGCGGAATGCGGTTCCCGTTGTCGTCAATGCGGCCGGGGCCGACAGCGACGACTTCACCCTCCTGGGGCTTCTCCTTGGCAGTGTCAGGAATGACCAGACCCGAAGCAGTGGTCTGCTCCGCGTCGACCTGCTTGATAACGATGCGATCCTCGAGCGGCTTGATGGAGACCGACACGTTTGACCTCTTTCTTGGCTAAGACTTGGTTAGCAGACTCACGTCGAGAGTGCTAAATCGAGTTTAGGCCCCATCTGGCACTCACGCAACGTGAGTGCCAGACCAGCGGCGCCAGGCAACGGTGCTACCGTGACGGAATGGACCGCTCCGAGCTCGTCGAACTCTTGTCACCCGAAGGGCTCCGGCTGCTCGACTCCCTGCCGCCGTACCGGTCGGCCGCGGATGTGGTGCGTACGGTCAGCGACCTGCGCAAGGCCGGCCACGCCCCGGGCCTGGTCTCCGCGGTCCTCTCCCAGTCCAAATTGCGTGCCAAGGCCGAGACCAAGTTCGGGGAGTTCGCCAGCCGGATGCTGTTCACCGAGGCCGGCCTCGAGCAGGCGACCCGGCTCCGGGTCGCAGCGTTGCACGCCGGCCGGTTCTCCGGGGCGGGCCTCACGAACGTCGTGGACCTGGGCTGCGGCATCGGCGGCGACGCGATGGCCATGGCCGCGATGGAACTGCGGGTGACGGCCGTCGACGCCGACGAGGTGACGGCCGCCGTGGCCAGCTACAACCTGGCCCCGTTCGCGTCAGCATCCGTCGTGCACTCCGACGCCGAGGGCGTCGACCTCTCCGGCTTCGACGGAGCCTGGCTCGACCCGGCCCGCCGCACCGCCGGCCACACCAACACCTCCCGGCTGGCCAACCCCGACGACTACTCCCCGTCCCTCGATTTCGCGTTCGGCCTCGGGCAGCGGATGCCCACCGGCATCAAGCTGGGCCCCGGCCACGACCGGGACCAGATCCCGGCGGAGGCGGAAGCCCAGTGGGTCTCCGTCGACGGGACCCTGGTCGAGATGGCGCTGTGGTTCGGGCCGCTCGCCCGCGTGGGCGTGCGGCGTGCGGCGCTCCTGGTCGCCGCTGACGGCATGCACGAGCTGACCGCCGCGGCGGACAGCGAGGACGTTCCGGTGGCTGGGCTCGGCGAGTACCTCCACGAACCCGACGGCGCCGTCATCCGTGCCCGCCTGATCGGGGACCTCGCCCGGTCGATGGGCGCGGGAATGCTGAGCGAGGGCATCGCATACATCAGCTCATCGACCCGCGCCGCCACCCCGTTCGCCACGACGTTCCGGGTGCTCGACGAGCTGCCCGCGGAGGAGCGCAAGCTTCGCCAGGCGCTGCAGGAACGCAGGATCGGCACCCTGGAGATCAAGAAACGTGGCGTCGATGTTGACCCGGCCGCACTGCGGGTGCGCCTGAAACCGAAGGGTCCGGAGTCGGCGACGATCATCCTCACCCGCGTGTCCGGGCGCCGCACGACGCTGCTCGTTGAGCGGGTCGACGTGCCGGCCACCCGGGCACCCTGATCGCCCGGGAGCTCTCCCCGGCAGGTTACGAACCGCGATGAACCAACCCGCGTTTCACAGGCCGAGGCCCGGCGCCACCTGAATGCTGTAGATCATCCATCCGACGGTGATCAGCAGCCCCACGACGCCGGCCACGATGGCCCAGCCCCACACCACCCTGGCCAGCGGTTCCTTGTTCCGGCCGACGAACCCGAGGACCACCGCCATCAGCGACAACGGCGCGCCCCAGACCCCGAACACGGCGGCGGCGAGACCCACGAGTCCGAACACCAGGGCGGTGGCCGACACCGCTCGCCGCTCGGCGAGCGCCCGCATCTCCGACTCGGTGTAGACATGCGGCACCCACACCGTCGGCGCGGTGACGGTCGACTCGTACGGAAGCTGCCCGTCAGAGGCGGGGGGGCGCGGGCGACGAACGAGGTCGACGCCGAACTCGTCAGCCAGCGGCGAGGATTCAGGCTGCTGCCCGTTCATAGGCTGGGCCTCCGGGTGTGGTGAGAGGCGCTGGCTCGCTCCACTGGATGAGCGCCGTCGGTTGCGGCGCCCGCCCAGCGGAGCGGCTCAGTGCGGGAAGCGGATCAGTACGTGCTGGAGTACGAACCGATGTTGGCGAGGATGATGCCCCAGACGATGATGCTGATGACCGCAAGCAGCACGCCGACGAAGCCCGTGATGAGACCGGTCAGCCAGAAGCCCTTGGCCGCGGGCTCCTTCCGCTTGCCGAGGAAGCCGAGCACGACCGCAGCCGCTGGGATGAAGAGCCCGAGGATGCCGCCGATGATCGGAATGAACGCCACCACGGGGAACCCGAGGATGCCGATGATGCCGGCGACCAGCGAAATGATGCTCAGCACTGGCTGCTTGGAGGCCGGCGCGCCGCCGTAGGGGGCGTTCGCCGCGGCGCCGTACGCCGGCGGCGGTGTCCCCGGTGTCCCGTACGCGGGCGGGGGCTGGTTCGCCGGCGTCCCGTACGGCGGCGGGGGCGGTGGGGTCGGCGCGCCGAACGGGGGCGGTGGCGGTGGCGTTCCGCCGGTGGGAGGCGGTGGGACTGCCCCGCCCTCGTCGACTCCGGCCGTACGGGCCGGGTTACCGGGGACCTCCGGGGGCGGCGGGGCGCCTGGTGCCTCGGGTGCCAGCGGCACGCCGGGCACCGGCGCGTCTGGTGCCTGTGGAACGTCGGGCACTTCCGGCGGCACACCGGGCACGACAGGCTGGTCTGGGCCGTCAGGGTTACGGGGGACGTCGGGGTTGGTTGGATCACTCATGGGAGTTGGTTCCTTTCCACTCAGGCGAAGCGAGGGCCGGGCGTCAGGAGTTCACGGTGTTGAAGGCGTCGGGGTTGGACGCGATGAGCGCGATGATGACGATTCCGACAACCAGTCCTCCGACGAATCCGACGTAGCCGAGCACGAGCCCAGCGATGGCGAGGCCGCGGCCCTGCTCGCCGGTCTTCTTGATCTGGCCCAGCGCGATGTGCCCGGTGATGATGGCCACCAGGGAGATGAAGAACGCCGACACCAGTGACACGATGGCGAGAACGTTGTACTTGGCGGGTCCGGCCTGCTGGCCGTATGGCTGCTGGCCGTACGGCTGGTAAGCGGGAGCGGGGGCGTGGTTCGGCAGGTTAGGGTCTGTCATGCCGCCAGAATATCGCTCTTGGCCCTGCATCGCGCTCTATGACTGAATATCGGTCGCCGGCAGTGTCGAGTCAGCCCCGAATGCGAGGGTGGACGGGCCATGCCCGGCCATGATCAACTGGGCGCCGAGCGCCGCGATCATGGCGCCGTTGTCGGTGCACAGGGAGAGTGGCGGGATCCGCAGCGCGATGCCGGCGGCATCCGTTCGCTGCCTGGCCACCTCGCGCAGCCGGGCATTGGCGACCACGCCACCACCGAGCAACAGCCGGGGCACACCGAGGTCGGCGCACGCCGCAAGCGCCTTGCTGAGCAGAACGTCGACGACGGCTTCCCGGAAGCTCGCAGCCACGTCTCCGACCGGAACCTGTTCGCCGGCGTCCTGGCGCTGCTCCACCCAGCGGGCGACGGATGTCTTCAGCCCGGAGAACGAAAAGTCGTAGCGGTGCTTCGCCATGTCCTTGGGGAGGCTGAGCCCACGGGGGAAGCGGATGGCCGTTGCGTCGCCGGTGGCGGCGGCCCGGTCGATCTGCGGGCCGCCGGGGTATGGCAGGCCGAGCACCCGGGCGACCTTGTCGAACGCCTCCCCCGCCGCATCGTCGATGGTCTCGCCGAGCAGTTCGACGTCGGAGACCAGGTCGCGCACCAGCAGCAGTGACGTGTGGCCGCCGGAGACCAGCAGCGCGATGGTCGGGTATTCCAGCGGCTCGGTGTCCGCCGGTGCACCCGCCGCCTGCGTGTTGCGCAACACGTCGGCGCCGACGTGGCCGACCAGGTGGTTCACCGCGTACACCGGCTTGCCCAGTGCCACGGCGAGCGCCTTCGCCGCGCCGACGCCGACCATCAGCGCGCCGGCGAGGCCGGGACCGTTGGTCACCGCGATCGCGTCGAGATCCTGCAAACGGATGCCTGCCTCGGCGACGGCCGCCTGGATCGCCGGCACCATCTCCTCGAGGTGGGCGCGCGCCGCGACCTCGGGCACGACACCGCCGTAGCGGGCATGCTCGTCCATCGACGACGCGATGGTGTTGGAGAGCAGGGTGTTCCCGCGCACGATGCCGATCCCGGTCTCGTCGCAGGAGGTCTCGATGCCGAGCACGAGCGGGGTGACGGTGTTCATGGCCTGTCCTCCGCCAGTTTCGCGGCCGGCGCCGGAATCTCGAGTCGCATCACGATCGCGTCCACGTTGTCCGGCTGGTAGTAGCCCTTGCGGACCCCGACGTCTTCGAAGCCGAGGCTGCGGTACAGTCCGTGCGCTGCCGGATTGTCCGCGCGCACCTCGAGGAACACCTCCCGGGCGCCGCGCTTCCGCGCTTCGGCGACCAGGGTCTGCACCAGTGTGCGGCCGAGGCCGTGCCCGCGGGATTCCGGGTGCACGGCGATCGTCTGGATGTCGCCCTCGATCGCGCCGCGTGGGGCCAGAAGGCCGGCGTAGGCGACGATGCGCTGGGGTTCGTCGGGCGGGAACGCCACCAGGTAATAGCAGGACGGGTCGGCGACGTCCCTGGCCATCATCGCGGTCGACCAGGCGTCGTTGACGAAGATGCTGGTCTCCAGCAGCATGATCGCGTCGACATCCGCTGGCGTGGCCCGGCGCAACTCCCAGGTCATCAGCTCACCCGCTTCGGGCCGGCGGAGAGGGTGACGTCGGGCGAGCGCAGGTAGAGCGGTTCGTCGGCGGGGAAGCTGCCACCGGAGGCCCAGGTGAGCTCGGCGACCATGCCGAGGGCGCCGGCGGAGACGCCGGCCGCGATCCCGGTTCCCAGGCGCGGCAGCGTGTGGTGGGCGAAGCCGGGTTCCAGCAGCTCGGCCGGCTTGGCGAGCCCCGGGCCGTCGATCCGAACCGGGAGGCCGGAGGCGTCCGCTCCGCTGTATGCGGACCAGTAGACCTCGCGGCGTCGGGCGTCGGTCACCACGAGCAGCGGGCCGGTGCCGCCGCCGCGGTAGTAGTCGTAGCCGATGGCGTCGTGGCTGATCACCGGTACCAGCGGTGTGCCGGCGCCGAGGGCGAACACCCGGGCCGCCGCGATTCCGACCCTGAGCCCGGTGAACGGGCCGGGGCCCATGCCGGCGACGATCCCGGAGAGTTCGCCCACGGCGACTCCCGATTCGCTGAGGCATCCGGTGAGCAACTCGCCGATCACCTCCGCGTGGCGCATGGTGTCTGCGACACTGCGCTCGGCGATGACTCCGCGGTCGCGGTCGACGACCGCGACACTGGTTCCGGCGGAGGTATCGATGGCGAGCAGCACTGCTTCAGCCTATCCGCCCGCGCCCGGTCACCCCGCGGCTCCCGCCCGCCGGCGACGTCGACCAGCGGGGGCCGTAGCCGGTGATGGTGATGGTTCGCGGCTCGTCGACGTCGTCGACAACGGATGCGTCCGGTGCGGCTTGCGACGCAGCATCCGCCCTGCCGAGGGACGACGCCCCGAGCGGCCGCTCGATCTCGATGTCGAGCCAGGACTCGGTGATGCCGTCCAACATGCCACGGCCCCACTCCACCACGACGATCGAGCGGGCGAAGTCGATGTCGAGGTCGTCCAGTTCGGCCGCGCTGGAGAGCCGGTAGGCGTCCACGTGTACGAGCGGCGGCCCGCCGATGGTGCTGGGATGGGTGCGGGCGAGCACGAAGGTCGGGCTGGTGACCGCCCCGCGTACCTGGAGGCCGGCGCCGAGGCCGCGGGTGAGCGTGGTCTTGCCGGCACCAAGCGGCCCGGTCAGGACCACCAGGTCTCCGGCGCGCAGCACGGTGGCCAGTTCGATGCCGAACTCGTGCATCGCGTCGGAGTCCGCGATGATCCGCTCGGTCGAAGTCCCATCCACGAGCCGCTACTCCTCGCCCGGCTGCCGGTAACTGCGCGGAACCCGAGCGCCGATCCGGGTGACGATGTCGTAGTTGATCGTGCCTGCCGCGTTGGCCCAGTCGGTGGCGCTCGGCACACCGGTGGCCGGGTCGCCGAACAGCACAACGGGGTCGCCGATCTCGACGGCGTCATCGCCGGCGTTCACCACGAACTGGTCCATGGCGATCCGCCCGACGACCGGATACTGGCGTCCGTTGATGCTCACCCGGGCCAGTCCGGATGCCTGCCGGGGGATGCCGTCGGCGTAGCCGAGCGGCACCAGGGCGAGGGTCGAGTCGCTGGGCGCCCGCCAGGTGTAGTCGTAGGAGACACCGGCGCCGGCCACGACCCGCCGCACCGCCGCGACCTGGCCGCGGAGCGTCATCGCCGGCCTCAGTCCGAGGTCGGCGCCGGTGGCATCGTCGAACGGAGACAGCCCGTACAGGCTGATGCCGAGGCGCACCATCGAGTACCGCGCCTGCGGCAGCCGGATCGCCGCGGCAGAGGAGGCCAGGTGCACCAGTTCCGGGGCCAGGCCGGCCGCGGCGGCTACCTCCAGCCCGCGTTCGAAGCAGGCGATCGCCGCCGCGTCATCGGCGGGCGACGTGTTGGAGAGGTGGCTGAAGATGCCGCGCACCCGAACCTCTCCGGCGCGTTCCAGCCGGGCGGCAAGCGCCAGCACCGGCTCCCACTCCGACTCGTGCACGCCATTCCGGCTGAGCCCTGTCTCGAGTTTGATCTGAACGGATGCGACCCGGCCGAGGGACCGGGCGGCATCCGCTACCTGCGTCAATTGCGCGGCGCTGGAGATCCCGAGGTCGATGCCGGCGTCGATGGCTGCCGCCCACTTCGCGGCGGGGTCGTGCAGCCAGGCGAGGACGGGAGACGCGATTCCGGCCGCGCGGAGCTCGAGGGCCTCCTCGATGTCGGCGACCCCGAGCCAGTCAGCGCCTCCGGTGAGCGCTGCCCTGGCGACCGGGACGGCGCCGTGGCCGTAGGCGTTGGCCTTGACCACCGCCATCAGGGACGGGGTGCCGACCAGCGCGCGGAGGTGCGCGACGTTCGCGGTGACGGCACCGAGGTCGATCGCGGCCTCTCGGAAGCCGGTCATGCCAGGCCCTCGGCGACCACGAAGGCGCAGGCGACGCCGGCGTCGTGGGTCATCGTCAGGTGCACGCTGGTGATACCGCGGGCCGTGAGTGCGGCCCGGGCCGCGCCGTGCAGCAGGAACTCGGGGTTGCCTGCGGGGTCGTTGACGACCTCCATCTCGTGCCACGTCACCCCCGCGCTGTCGCCGAGCGCCTTGATCAGGGCTTCCTTCGCCGCGAATCGGGCGGCCAGCGAGTGCACGGGCAGGCCGCGTTCACTCTCGGCGAACAACCGCGACACCAGGCCGGGGGTGCGTTCGACCTGGCGCTCGAAGCGCGCCAGGTCGACGATGTCCACGCCGATGCCCTTGATCATTTCAGCAGCACAGTCATGTAGGCGGCTCCGTCACGTCAGCGGCTCACTGGGCTATTCGACCGTGACGGACTTCGCCAGGTTGCGCGGCTGGTCGACGTCGAGGCCCTTGGCGGTTGCCAGCTCCATGGCGAAGATCTGCAGCGGAACGACCGCGAGGAGCGGTTCGAACAGCGGCGCGGCAAGCGGAATGTGGATCACGGTGTCGGCGAACGGCAGAACCGCGGCGTCGCCCTGCTCGGCGATCACGATGATGCGCGCGCCGCGGGCGCGGATCTCCTGGATGTTGGAGACCACCTTGGGGTGCAGGTGGGCGGAGCCGCGCGGGCTCGGCACGACCACGAACACCGGCTGGCCTGGCTCGATCAGCGCGATGGGGCCGTGCTTGAGTTCGCCGGCGGCGAAGCCCTCGGCGTGGATGTAGGCGAGTTCCTTCAGCTTGAGCGCGCCCTCGAGCGCGATCGGGAACCCGACGTGGCGGCCGAGGAACAGCACCGCGCGGGTGTCGGTCATCCACTTGGCCAGCTGCGCGACGACGTCCGCCTGCTCCAGGGTGGTGGCCAGCTTGGCCGGGATGGACTGCAGCTCGGCGGTCTGCTCGGCGAGTTCGGCAGCGGTGAGGCTGCCGCGCACCCGGGCCAGGTGCAGCGCGAAGAGGTAGAGCGCGGTGATCTGCGCGACGAACGCCTTGGTCGAGGCCACGGCGACCTCGGGGCCGGCGTGAGTGTAGATCACGGCGTCCGACTCGCGAGGGATGGTGGCCCCCTGGGTGTTGCAGATGGAGATGGCCTTCGCGCCGGACTCGCGGGCGTATTTGACCGCCATCAGGGTGTCCATGGTCTCGCCGGACTGGCTGATCGAGATCACCAGGGTGTCGGGGTCGAGCACCGGGTCGCGATAGCGGAACTCGTGGCTGAGTTCCACGTCCACCGGCACGCGGGCCCATTTCTCGATGGCGTACTTCGCGGTCTGGCCGGCGTAGGCGGCGGTCCCGCAGGCGATGATGACGATGCGGCGGATGCTCGCCAGCTCGTCGTCGCCGAACTCGGTGAGCTCGGGCACCGCGACGATGCCCTCGGAGATCCTGCCGCGCAGGGTGTTGGCCACGGCATCCGGCTGTTCGGAGACCTCCTTGGCCATGAAGCTGGACCAGCCGCCCTTCTCGGACGCGGAGGCGTCCCAGGCGATGTCGAATTCCTCGGTCTCGACGGTGTTGCCGTCGAAGTCGGTCACGACCACGGAATCCGGCGTGATGGTGACGATCTGGTCCTGGCCGATGGCCACCGCGCGGCGGGTGTACTCGACGAAAGCGGCGACATCCGAACCGAGGAAGTTCTCGCCGTCGCCGAGGCCGATCACCAGCGGCGAGTTGCGGCGGGCGCCGACGACCATGCCGGGCTGGTCCTGGTGCACGGCGAGCAGGGTGAACGCGCCGTCGAGGCGCGTGACGACCGCGCGGAAAGCCTCCCCCAGGTCGCCGGTGCGCTGGTACTCGCGGCCGAGAAGCACCGCGGCCACTTCGGTGTCGGTCTCACTGTCGAAGCTGAAGCCCTCGGCGAGGAGCTCGTCCTTGAGCGGAGCGAAGTTCTCGATGATGCCGTTGTGGATGAGGGCGAGTTTGCCGTTGTCGCCGAGGTGCGGGTGCGCGTTCTGGTCGGTGGGTCCACCGTGGGTGGCCCAGCGGGTGTGGCCGATACCGGTGCGGCCGTTGCTGATCGGGTGGTCCCGCAGCTCGCTGGTGAGCATCGCCAGCTTGCCGGCGCGCTTGGCCGTGTTCAGCTGGCCGTCGGCGTCGATGACGGCGATTCCAGCCGAGTCGTAGCCCCGGTATTCGAGTCGGGCGAGTCCGCCCATGAGTACTTCGAGGCTCTTGCTGTCTCCGACATATCCCACAATTCCGCACATGGAATACGATTTTAGTCGGACTAAGCTTGGAGCAATGTCCGAGGCGGCTCACAGCGACGCGACCAACGGCCACAGCACCCCCTTCGTTGAACTCGACCGGGCGGACTGGGCCGCCTTGGCGCCATCGACGCGACTCCCCCTCAAGGAGACCGAACTCGTGCAATTGCGAGGCCTCGGCGAACCGCTGAATCTCAACGAGGTGACGGATGTCTACCTCCCGTTGTCGAGGCTGTTGAACCTCTACGCCGCCGGCGCCAGCCAGCTGCACCGGGCCACCAGCGACTTCCTCGGCGAGCGCGCGCGGCGCACACCGTTCGTCATCGGCGTGGCCGGGTCCGTCGCGGTCGGCAAGTCGACCATCGCCCGCCTGCTGCGCGAGCTCCTCGCCCGCTGGGAGGACACACCGCGGGTGGAGCTGGTGACCACCGATGGGTTCCTGCATCCCAACGCCGAACTCGCCCGACGCGGCCTGATGGAACGGAAGGGCTTCCCAGAGTCGTACGACCGTCGCGCGCTCTTACGGTTCGTGACGAAGGTGAAGAGCGGCGCCACCGAGGTGCGCGCCCCGTTCTACTCGCACCTCAGCTACGACATTGTTCCCGACGCCCAAATCGTGGTGCGGCAGCCGGACGTGCTCATCGTCGAGGGACTGAATGTGCTGCAGCCGCCGTCGACCGGGCGTGGATTGTCGGTCAGTGACCTGTTCGACTTCACTGTTTATGTCGACGCGCGTACCAGCGACATCGCCCGCTGGTATGAGGACCGCTTCCTCAAGCTGCAACGCGGGGCGTTCAGCAACCCGAAGTCCTACTTCCACCGGTACTCCACGCTCAGCGAGCCCGAGGCGCGCGCGAAGGCCGCTGAGATCTGGCGCAGCATCAACGAGCCGAACCTGCTTCAGAACATCAGGCCGACCCGGTCCCGTGCCACCCTGGTGCTGCGGAAGGACTCGAACCACGCCGTGTCGAAGGTGCTCCTGCGTAAGGTCTGACCCGACGCATCCGTTTCACCCCGTCGTTCGCGCGGAGTCACGTTCGCGTCCGGTCACCCCCGTTCAGCCGCCCTTGGCTGTTCGCCCCTCGTCCAGCCGCCCCGTCCGTTCGCGCTGCGGTTTTTGCCACACGCGCATGGCAGGCCCCCAGCGTGTGGCGAAAACCTCAGCGTGAGCGGGATGGGCCGATGCTGGCGCCGACGCCGATGCCAACACCGGCCGCTTCCACGGCGCGGCCGCTAGTTTCGGCGGGACCCCGGATTCCGACGCCTCTCACAACCGCCCACACCGTCGCGCTGCGGTTTTTGCCACACGCGCATGGCAGGCCCTCAGCGTGTGGCGAAAACCTCAGCGTGAGCGGGAGAGCGCGGGACGCTAGTTGGCGAGGCGCTCGCGCACCACGTCGGCCAGCTGGTGAGCGAGCCGATCGGCGGTCGGCTGGTCGGCCGCCTCCACCATGACGCGCACCATCGGCTCGGTGCCCGACGGACGCAGCAGCACCCGTCCGGTGTCACCGAGTTCAGCCTCGGCCTCGCGCACGGCGTCCGCGATCACGACGTCGGACTTCAGTCCGTGGTGGTCAACACCGCGCACGTTGATGAGGATCTGCGGGAATACGGTCATCACGGCCGCCAGCTCCGCGAGCGTCTTGCCAGTGCGCGCCATCTCGGCGACCAGGTGCAGCCCGGTGAGGATGCCGTCGCCGGTGGTGGCGTACTTGGTCATGATCACGTGCCCGGACTGCTCGCCCCCGAGGGAGAGGTCGTCGGCGTTGAGCTCTTCGAGCACGTAGCGGTCACCCACTTTGGTCTCGACCATGCGGATGTCGTTTGCCGCCATGGATTTGCGCAGCCCCAGGTTGCTCATCACGGTGGCCACGAGGGTGCGGTCCTTCAACAAGCCGCGCTCGGCCATCGACACGGCGAGGATCGCCATGATCTGGTCGCCGTCGACGATGTTTCCGTCGCGGTCGACAGCCAGGCAGCGGTCGGCGTCGCCGTCGTGGGCGATGCCGACGTCGGCGCCGTGTTCGAGCACTGCGCGGGCCAGGTTGTCGAGGTGGGTCGAGCCGACCCCGTCGTTGATGTTGATGCCGTCCGGGTCCGCGCCGATCAGCGTGACGCGCGCACCGGCATCCGTGAACACCCGGGGAGACGGGCCGGCCGCCGCACCATGGGCGCAGTCGAGGACGACGTGGATGCCGTCGAGGCGGTGGGGCAGGGTGCCGAGGAGGTGCACGATGTACCGGTCCTCGGCATCGGCGAAGCGACGGATGCGCCCCACGTCACCGCCGATCGGCGTGAGCTTGTCCTGCTCTGAGCCGAGCAGGGATTCGATGCGATCCTCGACCTCATCGGGCAGCTTCGTGCCGCCGAACGCGAAAATCTTGATCCCGTTGTCGGGTGCGGGGTTGTGCGATGCGGAAATCATCACGCCGAAGTCGGCGCCGATGTCGGCGATCAGGAAGGCCGCAGCCGGGGTGGGGATGACGCCGGCGTCGAGCACGTCGACGCCGGAGCTGGCGAGGCCGGCCGCAACGGCGGCGGAGATGAACTCACCGGATATGCGCGGGTCGCGGGCGACCACTGCGACGGGTCGCCGTCCCTGCGCTTGACGCTCCTGTGCGCGACGGCCGCGGGTCAGCACCGCGGCGGTCGCCTGGGCGAGGCCCAGGGCCAGGCTTGCCGTGAGTTCACGGTTAGCCAGGCCCCGGACGCCGTCCGTGCCGAAAAGTCGGGGCATTACAGCCGGTTCCGACTTTCGGTTAGCGCTTGGAGAACTGAGGCGCCTTGCGGGCCTTCTTGAGACCAGCCTTCTTGCGCTCCTTGACGCGGGCGTCACGGCTGAGGAAGCCGGCCTTCTTCAGGGTTGCGCGGTTGTTCTCTTCGTCGATCTGATTGAGCGAACGGGCGATGCCGAGGCGCAGCGCGCCGGCCTGGCCGGAGGGGCCACCACCGGTGATGCGGGCGATCACGTCGTAGCCGCCCATGAGGTCGAGCACCTTGAACGGGTCGTTGATCAGCTGCTGGTGCAGCTTGTTCGGGAAGTAGTCCGCGAGCTCGCGGCCGTTCACCGTGATCGTGCCGGAGCCGGGGACGAGGCGCACGCGGGCGATGGCCTGCTTGCGACGGCCCACGGCAGCGCCGGGAACGTTGAGGATGGCGCGGGGCGCCTTGGTTGCGGTCTCAGCGGGAGTCTCTGTCGAGTAGCTCTCCGGAGCCGCGTCAATCTGGTCTGCGATCTTCGCCACGATGGTGTGAATCCTTTTTTCTTGAGTGTCTGAGAAGTCTGGGGACCGGCGCTACTGAGCGACCTGGCTGAGGGTGTACGGCTTGGGCTGCTGAGCGGAGTGCGGGTGCTCCGGGCCTTCGTAGACCTTGAGCTTGGTCAGCTGGGCGCGGCCGAGCGAGTTCTTCGGCAGCATGCCGCGAATCGCTTTCTCAACGGCGCGCGTCGGGTGCTTCTCGAGCATCTCGGCGTACGTGGTTGCCGTCAGCCCGCCCGGGTATCCCGAGTGGCGGTAGGCCTTCTTCTGGTCGAGCTTGGAGCCGGTGAGGGCAACCTTCTCGGCGTTGACGATGATCACGAAGTCGCCCATGTCCATGTGGGGAGAGAACGTGGCCTTGTGCTTGCCGCGGAGGAGAACGGCGGCGTGGCTGGCAAGACGGCCGAGAACGATGTCGGTGGCGTCGATGACGACCCAATCGTGCTGGACTTCACTTGCCTTGGGGGTGTAGGTGCGCGTCACTGTTGTGCTGCTTTCTTGTGTTCGAACGGAGGTGTTCGTGAATCCCGCTCCGGGCGTGTTCCTGTGAGAGGAACACAAACGATGGAGGGCTCACGTTCGTGTGTCGCGCTGCAAAACGCAGACACCAAGGGTCTATGTTACGCGGCTGGGCACCTTTCACGCAATTCGTGCGCGGCCGCCCTCCGCGAAACCGCACTACGCCCTCCGCGAGAACGCACTAGTTGGGGTTATCCCGCCCTCATAACCCCAACGAGTGCGGTTTCGGCGGGGTGGGAGGGGGCAGACGGGGGTGAGCGGATGCTACTCCTCGGGGAGTTCGCGGCGGGCCCGGGTCTGCACGGCGCGCATCGCCAGTTCCGCGTCTTCCGGGTAGCCGACCTGGGTGAGGGTGAGCCCGTGCGCCTGCATCACCTTGAACTCGCTGGTGCGCGCCCGGTCGATTCGAAGGTCAACCAGCCGGTCGCCGGGTAGCTTCCCCTCCCCCACCGCGACGGTGGCGCCGACCAGGGCGCGCACCATGCTGTGGCAGAAGGCATCCGCTTTGAGGGCGGCGACCAGCACGCCGTCCGCCTCGCGGCGCCAGCGGAAGTCCTGCAGGGTGCGGATTGTCGTGGCGTGCGGGCGGGGTTTGCAGTACGACGCGAAGTCGTGCAGGCCAACCAGGGTGCCGGCGGCCGCGTCCATGGCGTCCAGGTCGAGGGCAGCCGGATGCCACGTGGTGCGCAGCCGCTGCAGCGGGTCGTGGAACGACCCGGTGTCGGCGATCCGGTACTCGTACCGGCGCCACAGGGCGGAGAATCGCGCGTCGAAGCCGGCCGGCGCCACGCTTGCGCCACGGATGACGATGTCCGGCTGGGTGACGAGCACGCCGGCGATCCGGCGTTTCACCGCCGCGTGCAATTCGAACGGCACCTTGGGCTTGCCCTTGCCGCGCCGGCGGTGCACCAGCGCGAAGACCTGCTCGTCGGTGAGGTCGAAGTGGGCGACCTGGCCCACCGCGTGCACGCCGGCATCCGTTCGACCGGCGACGACGAGCGTCGGCGCCGGAGGGTGGCGTCGCAGGATTGTGGCCAGTGCGCCCTCGATCTCGCCCTGCACCGTGCGGTAGCCAGGCTGCCGGGCCCAGCCGTTGAACCCGGTGCCGTCGTAGGCGATGTCCAGCCGGATCCGGGTGGCTCCTTGGTCATCGGGGTCGGCAGCACTCACATCCGCCAGTGTATTGCGCCCCGGCGGCTGTCCCACCGCCGTGCCGGTGGCCGGCGCCTCAAGGCGGTCGGATGCGCCGGCGACCGGGCGACCGGGCCGACCGGGCGGACGGGGCGGACGGGTGGACGTCCCCTCCGGTTCCCCGCCCGCGCCGGCAGGCCGACCTGATCATCGCCGGCACAGATTCGGAGGACGACATCGTGGCGGCGCGGGCCGTACGCCGCTGCGCACACCGAACGCACCGGCATCCGTCGCCCGCGGCGCACCGCGCGGGCTGAAGGCCGCAGCGCGTGCCGAGTTCAACGCGCGATACGGCGTTCGACCCGCGCCGCCGCATGCGGCCGCCGACCGGCGAAGCAGAGCTGGCGCCCGCGAAACCAGAGAGGGGCCCGACCGAAGTCGGGCCCCTCTCAGAACGATGGTGTCGCGATTACTTCTGCGCGGCGTCCTGGCCGGACTCGGCCTCGGCGTTCTCGGCCTCGGCCGACTCGGCGTCAGCCGACTCTGCAGCGGCGGCCTCGACGCCGGCTTCGGTCTCAGCGACCTCGGCCTCGGCGGCGGCGGTGTCCTCGACAGTGGTCTCCTCGACCGGCGCGGCAGTCTCATCAGCCACAGGCGTTGCGGCCTTGGCGGAGGTCTTGGCCGGCTTGGCCTTGGCGTTAACGGGCTCGAGAACGAGCTCGATCTGCACCATCGAAGCGTTGTCGCCCTTGCGGAAACCGAGCTTGGTGATGCGGGTGTAGCCGCCCTCACGCAGGGCAACCAGCGGCGCGATCTCGGTGAAGAGCTCGTGCACGACGGTCTTGTCGCCGATGGTGGCGAGCACGCGACGACGGGCGTGCAGGTCGCCGCGCTTGGCGAACGTGATCAGTCGCTCGGCGACCGGACGCAGGCGCTTGGCCTTGGTCTCGGTCGTCTTGATCGACTTGTGGGTGAACAGGGCAGCGGCCAGGTTGGCCAGCATGAGGCGCTCGTGCGCCGGTCCACCGCCGAGGCGGGGTCCCTTAGTGGGTGTAGGCATTTTCGGTATTCTCCAGTATCAAAAATCGAAAGGCAGTCGGAAGCGACGCGCCTTAGACGGTCTCTTCGTCGTAACCGCTGTAGAAGTGCGCACCGTCGAAACCGGGCACGGAATCCTTCAGCGACAGGCCGAGCTCAACGAGCTTGTCCTTGACCTCATCCACGGACTTCTGACCGAAGTTGCGGATGTTCATGAGCTGGGTCTCCGAGAGGGCCACCAGTTCACTGACGTTGTTGATGCCCTCGCGCTTGAGGCAGTTGTACGAGCGCACAGACAGGTCGAGGTCCTCGATCGGAATCGAGAGCTCGTTCGACAGCACGGCGTCGACCGGCGCGGGGCCGATCTCGATGCCTTCAGCAGCCGTGTTGAGCTCGCGGGCCAGGCCGAACAGCTCGGTCAGCGTGCGACCAGCGGATGCGATGGCGTCGCGGGGTGTGATGGCCGACTTGGTCTCCACGTCGACGACGAGGCGGTCGAAGTCGGTGCGCTCACCGGCACGGGTGGCCTCGACGCGGTAGGTGACCTTGAGCACGGGCGAGTAGATCGAGTCGACTGGGATCTGGCCGGCCTCGGAGTACTCGTTGCGGTTCTGGGTCGCCGACACGTAACCGCGGCCACGCTCGATGGTCAGTTCGAGTTCGAACTTGGCCTTGTCGTTGAGGGTTGCGATGACCAGCTCGGGGTTGTGCACCTCGACGCCGGCCGGAGCCGAGATGTCGGCGGCCGTGACCTGGCCGGAGCCCTGCTTGCGCAGGTACGCGGTGATCGGCTCGTCGTGCTCGCTGGAGACGACGAGGCCCTTGATGTTGAGGATGATCTCGGTGACGTCTTCCTTGACACCGGGAACGGTGCTGAACTCGTGCAGCACGCCGTCGATGCGGATGCTGGTGACAGCGGCGCCCGGGATCGAGGAGAGCAGGGTGCGACGAAGCGAGTTACCGAGGGTGTATCCGAAGCCGGGCTCGAGGGGTTCGATGACGAACCGTGAACGGAACTCCGAGATGTTCTCTTCGGTGAGCGTTGGACGCTGTGCAATAAGCACTATTGATTCCTTTCGGCAAAGTGTCCGCTATATGACACTTAGATGAGGTTTTGAGTTATGAGTCTCGACAAGCTCGACAACCGAGATCGCCTGTGGCCAAGTCCCGACAAGCTCGACGACCGAATCCGGTGGTCGAGCCTGTCGGGATCGAAAAGGAATTAAACGCGGCGACGCTTGGGCGGGCGGCATCCGTTGTGCGCCTGCGGGGTCACATCGTTGATCGAACCGACCTCGAGGCCAGCGGCCTGAAGCGAGCGGATGGCGGTCTCGCGGCCTGAGCCGGGTCCCTTGACGAAGACGTCGACCTTCTTCATGCCGTGTTCCTGCGCCTGGCGGGCGGCCGACTCTGCGGCCAGCTGCGCGGCGAACGGGGTCGACTTGCGCGAACCCTTGAATCCGACTCCACCTGAGGACGCCCAGCTGATGACCGCACCGGTGGTGTCGGTGATCGAGACGATGGTGTTGTTGAAGGTGCTCTTGATGTGGGCCTGGCCCACAGCAACGTTCTTCTTTTCTTTCTTGCGCGGCTTCCGAACGGCCGACTTGGGTGCTGCCATGATTTCTCCTGAATCCTAAAGGCGAGGCTGCTAGGGCGAGGCCTAGCGGGCCTTCTTCTTGCCGGCTACGGTGCGCTTCGGGCCCTTGCGGGTGCGAGCGTTGGTTTTGGTGCGCTGACCGCGGACGGGCAGTCCCTTGCGGTGGCGAATACCTTCGTAGCTGCCAATCTCGACCTTGCGGCGGATGTCAGCGGCGACCTCGCGGCGGAGGTCACCCTCTACCTTGAAGGATCCTTCGATGTAGTCACGCAGCGCGATGAGTTGGTCGTCGCTGAGGTCCTTGACGCGGATGTTTCCATCGATTTCGGTGTCGGCGAGGGTCTTCAGTGCCCTCGTGCGTCCCACACCGTAGATGTAAGTCAGTGCAACTTCCACGCGCTTTTCGCGAGGAATGTCAACGCCGGCTAGACGTGCCATTGTGGCTTCTCCTGTTACTGAGTGGAGGTCTGTAGCAACTCCTGTGCATCGGCCTCCAACCGATGGTGTCACCCGTGAGGGTTCCCGGAATTGCTATTAATTGTGGTGTCTCAACAGGCTCGACAACCGAATCGGTGATCGAGCGTGTCGAGATCAGCCCTGGCGCTGCTTGTGACGCGGGTTCTCGCAAATGACCATCACGTTGCCGTTACGGCGGATGACCTTGCACTTGTCACAGATCTTTTTGACGCTGGGGTTGACCTTCATGGTGATTCCTTTTATTCGCTGTCTTCGTACCCGTGGGATGCCACGGGCCGTTACTTACAGCAACTGTTACTTGTAGCGGTAGACGATCCGGCCGCGGGTCAGATCGTAGGGGCTCAGCTCAACGATCACGCGGTCCTCTGGAAGGATCCGGATGTAGTGCTGACGCATTTTGCCCGAAATGTGGGCAAGAACTTTGTGGCCGTTCGTCAACTCAACGCGAAACATCGCGTTGGGAAGAGCTTCGACTACTGCGCCCTCGATTTCGATGACACCGTCTTTTTTGGCCATAGACTCACTGTCGCTCAAGGTATTGGTTGCTGGTCATGCGGATTGTGGTGAAAAAGGCACACCGCAAGCGGAGTGCCAGACACCAAGGGTCTATCTTATGGTATTTGGTGTCGGTTTGGCAATCTGAGGCGTTTCGCCCCTATAATCCCTCCCCGTTCCGCCGACAGCGAGCTGCCCGTCACCTGCATCCGGGCAGTGCCGTACCTAACCGCTGCTATTTTCACCGACAATGGCCAAAAGGGCCCAATTTGACCCCTTTTCAGGGAAATCCCAGCAGTTGCGCCCACGGTGGTAGCGCCGCGATGCTATCGTCGGCCTTCTCAACCACAGAGCCGTCAGCGGGTGAGTTCGGTGACCTGGCGGAGCGTCGGCTTGTCGATCACGGCGTCCCAGTCGTGGTGGCGCGCGACGAAGGCGGCGATGAACGGGCAGATCGGCACGATCCGCTTCCCGGTCGAGCGGGTGTCGTCGAGGGCGAACCTGGCCAGCACGGAGCCCAAGCCCTGCCCGGCGAAGGCATCGTCGACGACGGTGTGCACGAAGACCCGCTGGTCGCCCTGGTCCACGTATTCGGTGAATCCGGCCGGTTCCCCACCCGCGTTGATCGTGTACCGGCTACCGCTCGCGTCGTGGGCAACGGTGGGACGGTCGGCGCCGCTTGCAGTCATGCCCTCATCTTACGTAGCCTCGTCACACCGGGGCTGAAGAACTCTGAACCGCGGCTGCCTCGCCCGTCGCGATCACCGAAATTCAGGAAGGCGGCCGATAATCGCCGTTGTCCAGCAGTGCGCTGATCGGCAGCGCCGGGCACACGTGAGCGGGCTCGACGGATCTTCCTGAATTTCCGCGGGGCGGCCAGGGTGATCAACGCTTGGCTTCACTCACGACCGCGACAACATCGTCGAACAGCGGATGCGCCGGGTCAAGCCCGCATACTGCCGTCACGAACTCGGCCGGCGATGTGACGGCCAGCTGCTCGTGCAGCTCGACGCTCTGCTCGTCCTCCGGCACCCGGAACCGCAGCACGGCCCCGACCGCTTCGAGCAGCGCGGTCGGCGTGGTGCCGCCCTCGGCGATCTCGGCGGCCGGGCCGATGAACCGCTCGTGGCGGCTGAGTTTCCGCAGCGGCTGCCGGCCCACCCGTTCGACGGTGTCGGGGAGGGCGGGGTTGGCGAAGCGCCGCAGGATCTTCTCGCGGTACGCGCGCTGGGTATCGGCGTCGAGGCCGTGCTTGGCCATCAGCAGCGCGCTGGTCTCCTCGAGGACGCGACGGACGGCATCCGCTACCGCTGGAACGGCGAGGGCGTCGGAGATCGTGGTGACGCCGGCGCTGAAGCCGAAGTAGGCGACGGTGGCGTGACCGGTGTTGACCGTGAACAGCTTCCGTTCGATATACGGTTCGAGGTTGTCGACGAAGGTCGCCCCGGGGATCATCGGCGGGTTGCCGCCGAACGCGGGCGCCTCGATGACCCACTCGTAGAACGACTCCACGGTCACGTCGATGCCGGCGTCGTCGGCCTGCCCGGGCACGATCCGGTCGACGGCGGTGTTGGCGAAGACCGCGCGGCCGGCGACGTCCTCCCACCGGTCGGCGGCGATGGCTGACCTGACGTGCTCGGCGAGCTGGTCGGTGGCGTTGATGGCGTTCTCGCAGGCGAGGACCGCGAGCGGGGCGAGCCCGGCATCGCGTCGTTCGATCGCCGCCGCGATCACCGGGGCGACGAACTTCAGCACATTCGGCCCCACGGCTGTGGTCACCACGTCGGCCGTCGCGATCTCCTCGATCAGCTGGTCTTCCTGGGTGGCGCTGTTGAGGGCGCGGAAGTTGTCGACCACCCGGGTGACCGGCTCCTCCCCCGCCTCGTGCACCCGGTAGTTCGGTGCTGCGTTCAACGCGTCGATCAGCGCGGCGTTCACGTCGGCGAAGACAACCTCGTAGCCAGCCTCGTGCAGGAGGAGCCCGACGAAGCCACGGCCGATGTTGCCCGCGCCGAAGTGAACGGCTTTCATTCTGCGTTGACCTCCTCGAGCAGGGTGTAGATCTCCTCGCCGCTGGACGCGTCGATGAGCTTCTGCACCTCGTCCTCATCGGAGAACACGATGGCGATCTTGGACAGGATCTCCAGGTGCTCATTGTTCAGGCCGGCGATGCCGACGGCGAACTTGACCGGCTCACCGTCCCAGTCGACCGGGTCCGCGTAGCGCACCAGTGACAGCGCCGACTTGATGATCGAGTCCTTCGACTCGTTGGTGCCGTGCGGGATGGCGAGGAAGTTGCCCATGTAGGTGGAGACCGAGGCCTCCCGTTCCAGCATCGAATCGATGTAGTCGGGCTTGACCGCGCCGGCTTTGACCAGCAACTCGCCGGCCTCACGGATGGCGTCGTCGCGGGTGGTGGCCACGCCCGCGGCCACCACGTTCGCGGGTTCCAGGATGGTCACCGGTTCACTCCTTCGTTCGCGTTCTTGGCGATCAGCGCGACGACCTCGTCATACTTCGGGCTGTTCATGAAGTTCTCCACCGAGACGTGCACCGAATCCGGGGACTTCTCCCTGGCTCGTGCGGTGAGGTCCTGGTGGGTGATCACGAGGTCCGCGTCACCCTTCAAGTTCGCGATGGACTGGTTCGTCACCGTCACCCCGTCGATGCCCGCCTTCTTGATCTTGTTCCGCAGGACGGATGCGCCCATCGCGCTCGAGCCCATTCCCGCGTCGCACGCGAAGACGATGTTCTGGAGCTTCCGGCCGAGTGCGGGGTCAGCGTGGCTGACCTCGTCAACCTCGATAGCCGCGTTCGTGGCGGCGAGGTTGCCGAGCACGGAACTCGACTTGCCCTTGTTGGCCTCGGTCTGGGCGATCGCGGCCGAGAGGTCGCCGGCGTTCTCTGCGGCCAGGTCGCGCTTGCGGCTGGCCCGGAGGATGACCGCTGCAATCAGGAAGGAGACCGTTGCGGCAAGCACCACCGAGAGGATGACGCCGACGTAACTGTCCGGTGCGGTCTGGATCAGCACCGCGAAGATGCTGCCAGGGGACGCCGGTGCGCGCAGCCCGGTCTGGAAGGCGACGTTGACGGCGACGCCGGTCATGCCGCCGCCGATGGCGGCGAGCACCAGCAGCGGCTTCATCAGCACGTACGGGAAGTAGATCTCGTGGATGCCGCCGAGGAACTGGATGATGATGGCACCCGGTGCGCTGGCCTTGGCGATCCCGATTCCGAAGAACGAGAACGCGAGCAGGATCCCGAGGCCGGGGCCGGGGTTGGCCTCCAGCAGGAACAACAGCGACTTGCCGTTCTCCTGCACCTGCTGCACACCCAGGGGCGTCAGCACACCGTGGTTGATGGCGTTGTTCAGGAACAGGATCTTGCCCGGTTCGATGAAGATCGAGGCCAGCGGCAGCAGGTGGTTGGAAATCAGCCAGTCGACGACCGTCTCGAGGAAGTTGCTGAGGGCGGTGACGATGGGCGCGATTCCGAAGAACGCACCGAGGGCAAGGAGCGCCCCGAGGATGCCGGCGGAGAAGTTGTCGACCAGCATTTCGAAGCCGGGGCGGATCTTTCCGTCCCAGATGCTGTCGACCTTCTTCAGCAGCCACGCCGACAGCGGCCCGACGATCATGGCGCCGATGAACATCGGGATGCTGCTCCCGACGATCACGCCCATTGTCGCAATGGTCGCGATCACACCGCCGCGGGTGTCGTAGACCATCCGGCCGCCGGTGTTGGCGATCAACAGCGGCAGCAGGTAGGTGATCATCGGGCCGACCAGGCCGACGTACTGCGGGAACGTGGAGCCGTCGGCGTTGGCGGCGAGGGTGGTCGCGGCGCCGCTCCAGCCGATCGCGTCGGCGTTGCCGAAGCCGCCGAGGATCCCGTTGGGGAGCCAACCGGTGGCGATGAAGAAGGCGGTGATCAAGCCCCATGCGATGAACGCGGGGATGTTGGGCATCACCATCCCGCTGAGGAACGTGCCGAAGCGCTGCACATGCACCCGAGCGCCGGGGCGCTTCCTCTCGACTGACGTCGTTGTCATTTCAGTACCTCTCTGGTTAAGCGGATGCCGGGGCATCCGCTGGGCTGGGTTCGGTTTCGATCGCGCTTTCGCGCCGGGCTTGTTCGGCCGCCACGGTGGCCGCCTCGCGAGCGGATGCCGCACCGTCGGCGGCGAGCGCCGCCGCGGCCAGGTCTTTGGCCTGCTCCAGGGTGTAGTGGGCGAGGCTCTCGCGCACGTCGGCGAGCGCGGACGGTGACATCGACAGGCTGGTTGCGCCGAGGCCGACCAGCACGACGGCGAGCAGCGGGTCGGCCGCGGCCTCGCCGCAGATCCCCACCGGCTTGCCGAGGTCCGCTCCGGCCGCCCCGACGTCGGCGACCAGGCGGAGCACCGCCGGGTGCCACGGGTCCTGGAAATGTGCGACGGAGCCGAGCATCCGGTCCGCGGCGAGGGTGTACTGGGTGAGGTCGTTGGTGCCGATGGAGGCGAAGTCGGCCTGCTGCAGCACTCGGTCGGCCAACAGGGCCAGCGACGGCACCTCCACCATGACACCCGCCGTCTTCAGGCCGAGCTCGTGGGCGAGGGTGACGAAATACCGGGTCTCCTCGACGGTGGAGACCATCGGGGCCATCACCCAGACCTCGGCTTCGGTCTCGGCGTCAGCCCTGGCCAGCGCGGTGAGCTGCTCGCGCAGGATGTCCTCGGAGGCGCGGAGGGCGCGGAGGCCGCGGAGGCCGAGCGCCGGGTTCTCCTCGTCGGCGTCGTTGAGGAACGCGAGCGGCTTGTCGGCGCCCGCGTCGAGCGCGCGCACCACGACCTTCTTGCCTGGGAATTCCTTCAGCATGCGCCGGTACTGGTCCTGCTGCTGGGTGACGGTCGGCGCGTTGGCTGCAGCCAGGAAGAGGAACTCGGTGCGGAACAACCCGACGCCCTCCGCCCCGAGTTCGACCGCCTTCGCGGCACCGTCGGCATTTCCGAGGTTCGCCAGCAGCGGCACGGGCGTGCCGTCTGCGAGCGCCCCGGGGCGCACCGGCGCATTCGCCCGGGCGGCCCGTTCGGCGATGCGTGCGGCGGCGTCGGTTTTCTGCGCGGGGGTGGGTGACGTGATGACGACGCCGTTGGCGGCATCGACGATGATCTCGTCCCCGTCGACAAGTCGGCGGGCATCCGCTGTGCCGACCATCGCGACGATGGACTTCTCGCGGGCCAGGATGGCGGTGTGTGAGGTGGGTCCGCCGTCGCTGGTGACCAGGCCGAGCACCTTCTCCAGGTCGAGCAGGGCGGTGTCGGCGGGTGCGAGGTCACGGGCGACGAGGATGAACGGATGCTCGGGGTCCGGCACGCCGGGCGCCGGCAGCCCGGCGAGCTGCGCGACGACCCGCTGGGACACGTCGTCGAGGTCGGTGGCCCGTTCGGCCATGTACCCGCCCATGGCGACGAGCATGTCGCGGAAGGCGGCGAAGGCCTCGAAGGTCGCCCGTTCCGCGGTCTTGCCCTCGGCCAGCCGGGTGGTGACGTCGTCGCTGAGGGTGGGGTCTTCGGCCATCATGGCCTGGGCTTCGAGCACGTCCTGGGCGGCTCCGCCGGCGCGCTCACCGCGGTGCATCAGGTCGGCGGCGACGGCGGCCAGCGCCTTCGACGCCCGGTCCCCCTCCGCGTCGGGGGTGAGCAGGCTGGGGCTGACCGCCGGTTCGGGTAGCGGGTCGGGCATCCGCATCACGGTGCCGACGGCCACACCCTGGCCGATACCAATTCCACGCAGTTCCATCACAGCTCCTCGAGGTTTGTTGCGGGCACGTTGGCTCCGGGCGCGTTCGCAGCGGATGCCGCCCGGCCACTCGCTGCGGCGGCCCGGCTATTCGTCGTGGTCGGTGAGGAGCAGCTCGGTGAGCTGGTCCAGGACCGTGTCGGCGGCGTCGCCCTCAACCGCCAGCGTGACCTCGTCGCCGTGGTCGATGCCGAGCGAGATGACCCCGAGGATGCTGGCCGCATTGACGGCCTTCCCCCCAGTCTTCGCGATCGTGACCGTGGCGCCTGAGGCAGCAGCTGCCTGGGTGAAGAGCTTCGCGGGCCTGGCATGCAGCCCGTGCGTCGAACCGATGCGGACAGTGCGTTCAACCATTGCGTGGCCTTCCGTTGCGGGCGTCCATTCTGACTTTCACCATAACCGCAACCGGGAGCGAGGTATACAGCCCCGTCTACCGCGGTCATGGCCGGGCTCCCGCCGCGTCGAGGGCGAGGCCGAGGGCTTCCACGCCGTCGCGGGCGGCGAAGATGGTGGAGGGCAGCAGCACGACGGCGACCCCGATCGAGGCCGCCTCGTCGCGCAGGTCGTCGTACAACCCGGCGAGGTGCGGACCGATCAGGAGCACATCGAGGCCGGCCAGGCCGGCGGGCAGCTCGGATTCGCTTCCGGCGGAGATCTGCAGGTCAAGGCCGCGTTCGGTGGCCGTGCGGCGCATCCGGTGGGCCACGAAGGTACTGGACGCGCCGGCACCGCAGACGATCAGAATCTTCATCGATTCGCCTTCCGTGCTGGGGTGCCGCTGGTGCCGTTCTTCACTAGAGCCTCCCGCGCTTGCCCCTGCTGCGCCAGTAGAGCCGTTTCCGCACCCCCGGAAGCCCGGCGCGTTATTGCCCGAAGCGGCGCGACGGGGATCAACTCGTGATTGACTCGTCTGGACGACGGAATGGCATGTGATGAGCGACAAGCGGACACGGATGCTGGACTACCTGTCCCAGACGCCGGCCTGGGTCACCGCCGGCGAACTCGCCGACCACCTGTCGGTGACCCCGCGGAGCGTCCGCAGCTACGTGACCGCGGTCAAGACGGCGGCGCATCCACTCGATGTGATCGAGTCAGGGCCTTCCGGGTACCGGCTGAACCGTGACGCGTATGCCGCCTACCGCACCGGGCAGGCCGGCCAGGCCGGTCACGGCCGGATGACGGAGGCCGACACCCCGGCCGACCGGCTGTACCGCCTGGTGCGCCGGCTCACAGATTCGGCGTCGGGGCTCGACGTCTACGAACTGGCCGCCACCCTCTTCGTCAGCGATTCGACGATCGAGGCGGACCTCGGCAAGGTGCGGTCGATGCTCGCCGGCACCGACCTCGCGCTCACCCGGCATGGGCCCACCGTCGTCCTCACCGGCTCTGAGACCGACCGGCGCCGGCTGCTCAGCCGGATGTTCCGCGATGAGAGCGCCCGCGGGCTGCTGCAGCTGGAGGAGATCCAGCGGGAGTTCGCGTCCGAGAGCCTCGGTGCGTTCAAGACCGACCTCCTGGCGATGCTCGACGGCCAGGGCTACTTCGTGAACGAGTACGGCACCGACAACGTGCTGCTGCACCTGGCGATCGCGGTCGACCGGGTCGGCAAGCGGCCGCCGGCATCCGCTGCCACCCTGCCGCCCGCCACGCCTGCGAGCCAACTGGCCGGCTCCCTCGCCCACCTGGTGACCCGCCACTTCGGGGTCGAGCTCGGCGGCGACGACCTCGAATACCTCGCGCTGCTGCTGAGCACCCGGGTGATCACGCCGGGGCACGACCAGCCGGCATCCGCTCTGGTCGAAAGCTTCGTGCGGGAGGACGACCTCGAGATCGTGCGGCGGATCACCCGCCGGGCAGGCGAGGAGTACCTGGTCGACCTCTCGGACGAGAACTTCGTGGTGCGGTTGAGCCTTCACGTGCGCAACCTGATCAACCGGGCCGCCGACCGCTCATACTCGCGCAACCCGCTGACGCGGTCGATCAAGACGTCGTACCCGATGACCTACGAACTCGCCGTGTACATCGCCAGTGAGTTGCAGCGCCAGGAGCACATCGTCGTCAACGACGACGAGATCGCCTACATCGCCATGCATGTGGGCGCGCACCTGGAGCAGCAGACCCGACGGCGGGAGCTGGTCAGCTGCGCCATCGTCTGCCCCAACTACTACGACATGCATGTGCTGCTGCGTGAACGGATCGAGCGGGTGCTCGGCGACGAACTGGAAGTGGTGGCCGTCGTCACGCGCAGCGACCTGGACTGGGGCGCGCAGGGCGCCGACCTGGTGCTGACCACGATCGAACCCCGACTGCACGCGGACGGGGTCATCGTCATCCAGCCGTTCCTCACCGAGGGCGACATCGATCGCATCCGGCAGGCCGCGAGCCGGGTGCGGCGGCTACGGCGACGGGCGCAGATTAAGGACGAGCTGCTGAAGTTCTTCGACGAGTCGCTGTACCTGCGGAACTTCTACCCCCGCGACGAGGTGGAGATGATCCGCGCGCTCGGTGAGCGGATGCAGGCCCAGGGCATCATCGACCAGGCCTACGTCGACGGGGCGATCGAGCGGGAGCTGATGTCGTCGACCGCTTTCACCGACTACCTGGCGGTTCCGCACGCCATGGCGATGAGCGCCCGGCGCACGTCGATCGCGATTGTCGTCAACGACGCCCCGATGGACTGGGGCGACGACCGGGTGAACGTGGTCGCGATGATCGCGTTCAGCGCGGCCGGTCGGGCCAGCTTCCAGTCGGTGTTTGACCAGTTCGTCGAGGTCTTCGCCGAACGCGCCGATGTGCAGCGCCTGGTCAAGCGGTCCACCGATTTTGCGTCGTTCATCGACGAGCTCGTGCACCTGATGGACCAGTAAGCCGCGCCCGGCGAGTCGGCGAGCCGTGGCCAGCCCCGTCCGGGGCGTCCGGGGGTCCGGGGGCCAGCCCCGTCCGGGGCGTCCGGGGGTCCGGGGGCCAGCCCCGTCCGGGGCGTCAGGGGTCCGCGGGGCTGGGCGTCCGTGGGTCCGGGGTCCGCGAGGCTGGGCTCCGGGCGTCCGGGGCGTCCGGGGCGTCCGGGGCTCGGGGCGTCCGGGGTCGGGCGAGATAAGCCGGCTGAACGCCGCTGCGCACATCGCCCGGCCACAGCATCCGCTGTCAAATTGACGACGCGCGCGGTGAACGCCACTGCGCGCATCGAATTCATCATGCGCAGGGGCGTTCATCCCGCGTGCCGGCGCCCGCTCGCATTCCGGGCGTACCGCCCATGGGCGCACCCGACACGGCCTACGCGCGTGCGCGCAAAGCGCCGCCTCCGAGCCGGACCGGACGGCACTTTGCCCGCACGCGACGAACCGGCCAGCCGAACGGGACGGGACGGGTGATCGCCTGATCACACGCGTGCGCGCAAAGTGCCGCCGCCGCGGCGGGCGGGACGGCACTTTGACCGCACGCGACGAATCGGGCGGTCAAACGAGAAGGCGTACCCACACCCGTGCGCGCAAAGTGCCGCCTCGGGGCGCGCAGGGGCGGCACTTTGACCGCACGCGGGGAAGGGGGCAGGCGAGCGGAAAGCGCCGAGCTAGCGGGAAGGGTCAGGCGAGCGGGACAGGGGTGATCCCCAGCGGCGCGAGGGCTGCGGCCCCGCCGTCTGCGGCGGTCAGCACCCAGATGCCGTCCTTGTGCACGGCGATGCTGTGCTCCCAGTGCGCGGCGGCCTTGCCGTCGGAGGTCGCGACGGTCCAGTCGTCATCACGGGTGTACGTCTCGATGTCCCCGAGCACGACCATCGGCTCGATGCAGACGACGAGCCCGGGCTTGACCTCCGGGCCCTTCTGCCGCACGCGGTAGTTGAACACCGGCGGCGCCTCGTGCATCGAGCGGCCGATGCCGTGGCCGACGTAGTCGGTGAGGATCCCGTAGCTGCCCTGCGTCTCGATGTAGTCCTCGATCGCCTCACCGACCTCGTTCAGGTGGCGGGCACTCGCCAGGCGGGCGATCCCCCGCCAGAGCGACTGCTCGGTGACGTCGGAGAGCTTCTGGCGCTCGGCGGTGAGCTCGGGGCGCGACGGGTCGGGCAGCACCATGCTGAACGCGGCGTCCCCGTTCCAGCCGTCGATGATGGCGCCGCTGTCGATGGACACGATGTCACCGGGTTCGAGCGCCCGCCCAGAGGGGATGCCGTGAACCACGTCATCGTTGACGGATGCGCACACCGTGTGCCGATATCCGGGTTCCAGCTTGAAGTTGGAGGCTCCACCGCGGGAGACGATGGCCGCCTCCGCCGCGGCGTCCAGGTCGAGGGTCGTCGCACCGACCCGGAGGGCGGCCCGCGCGGCGTCCAGCGAGGCTGCCGTGGCGAGCCCGGGGGCCAGCATCAGGCGCATCTGCGCCGGTGACTTGTAGATCGAGCGACGGATGTTCATCGCCGCAACCAAGCGGACTGCATCAGGAGAAGGCCAGCTCGTCGACCTCGCCGATGCCACGTGCGGCCAGCGCGTCACGGACGCGGACGGCGACCTCGTCGACGGCGCCGAGGCCATCGACCTCGATCAGCAGTCCCTGCTCGCGGTAGACCTCGATCAGGGGTTCCGTCTCGCGCAGATACACCTCCTGGCGGTGGCGGATCGCCTCCTCGGAGTCGTCCATACGTCCCTGCTCCTGAGCACGCTTGCTCAACCGTGCCACGATCTCCTCCTGGTCGGCGACCAGGCGGATGACCGCTTCGAGCGGCTTGCCGCTGTCCTCCAGCAGCCCGTTCAGGTAGTGCACCTGCTCGAGCGTGCGGGGGTAACCGTCCAGAAGGAAGCCGTTCTGGGCATCCGCTTCTGTGAGTCGCTCGGTGACCAGCGAATTGGTGAGCGAATCCGGCACATAGTCACCGGCGTCGACGATGGCCTTGACCTGCAGGCCGAGCGGCGTGAGGTTCTTGATGTGGTGGCGGAAGATGTCACCGGTGGAGATGTCGGGAATGCCGAACCGCTCGCCGATGAATTGCGCCTGGGTGCCCTTGCCGGCCCCGGGGGGCCCGACGATGAGCAGACGCGCACCCCGGGCGCGGTTGCGGTCGACGATGCCGGTGTCAGCCCCGCTCAACGCAGCAACCCTTCGTAGTGCCGCTGCTGCAGCTGGGAGTCGATTTGCTTCACAGTCTCCAGCCCGACGCCGACGATGATCAGGATGCTTGCCCCACCGAAGGGGAAGTTCTGGTTCGCGCCGATCGCCACGAACGCGATCAGCGGGATGAGCGCGATCAAGCCGAGGTAGATCGAGCCGGGCAGGGTCACCCGGGTGAGCACGAAGTCGAGGTACTCGGCGGTGGGTCGTCCGGCGCGGATGCCGGGGATGAACCCGCCGTACTTCTTCATGTTGTCGGCGACCTCTTCAGGGTTGAAGGTGATCGCGACGTAGAAGTAGGTGAATCCGACGATGAGCAGGAAGTACAGCAGCATGTACAGCGGGTGGTCGCCCTTGGTCAGGTAGTTGGTGATCCACACCACCCATGCTGCGGGTTCCTGTCCGGCGGCCGGCTGGTTGAACTGTGCGATCAGCGCCGGCAGGTACAGCAGTGACGACGCGAAGATGATCGGGATCACGCCCGCCATGTTCACCTTGATCGGGATGTACGTGTTGTTGCCGCCGTATGTGCGCTTGCCGACCATCCGCTTGGCGTATTGCACCGGGACTCGCCGCTGCGATTGTTCGACGAAGACCACGGCGGCCACGATCAGGAGCCCGATGATGAGCACCACGATCAGCGTCTCGATGCTGCGCTCCTGGGCGATCGCGAACAGTGAGGCCGGGAATCGGGCAGCGATCGACGTGAAGATGAGGATCGACATTCCGTTGCCGATGCCCTTCTCCGTGACCATTTCACCCATCCACATGATGACGCCGGTGCCGGCGGTCATGGTGATGACCATGAGCATGATGGCGTACCAGGCGTCGTTGGTGAGCAGCTGCGAACACTCAGCAGCACCGGATGTCCCGAACAGCGCGCCGCTGCGGGCGACGGTGATGAGGGTGGTCGACTGGAGGATGCCGAGCGCGATGGTGAGGTAACGCGTGTACTGCGTCAGCTTGCCCTGGCCGGTCTGGCCCTCCTTGTAGAGGGTTTCAAAGTGGGGGATGACCACGCGCAGCAACTGCACGATGATCGACGCCGTGATGTACGGCATGATCCCCAACGCGAAGATGGAGAGCTGGAGGAGCGCGCCACCGCTGAACAGGTTGACCAGCTGGTACAGGCCGCTGGCGTCCTGGTTGGCTGCGAGGCAGGCTTGAACATTGCCGAAGTCCACGAACGGGGTCGGAATGAACGATCCCAGGCGGTACAGGGCAATGATCCCAAGTGTGAACCCGATCTTCCTGCGAAGGTCCGGCGTGCGGAAAATCCGCGCAATGGCGCTAAACAAAAGGCCTCCAGTTATTAACGTTGATCGAGCTTGTCGAGATCACACCACCGATTACTCGATTGGTGGACTCAACAAGCTCGACCAGCGTCTACGGACTTACTTGACAGAGCCACCTGCGGCAACGATCTTCTGCTCAGCTGAGCCGGAGACCTTGTCGACTGCAACGTTCAGCTTAACCGCAATGTCCCCGTTGCCGAGAACCTTGACCTTTTCATTGTTCCGCACGGCACCCTTGGCGACCAGGTCGGCGACGGTGACGTCGCCCCCGGCCGGGTACAGCTCGGCGAGCTTCTCCAGGTTGACAACCTGGTACTCGACGCGGAACGGGTTCTTGAAGCCGCGAAGCTTCGGGGTGCGCATGTGCAGCGGCATCTGGCCACCTTCGAAACCGATGCGCACGGTGTAGCGCGCCTTCGTACCCTTGGTGCCACGACCCGCGGTCTTACCCTTGGATCCTTCACCGCGGCCGACGCGGGTCTTCGCCGTCTTCGAACCGGGAGCGGGACGAAGGTGGTGCACCTTCAGAACGTGCTCGCGGGTCTCGGCCGGCTCGGCCTTTGCCTTCTTCGGGGCGGCGGTCTTCGCGGGCTTGTCAGCCGCGGCGACGGTGTCGTCCTTCTTGGCGGAAGCCTTGGCCGGGGCCTTGGCGGCCGGAGCCTTCGCAGCCGCAGCCTTGGTGGCCGGCTTCGTGGCGTCCGACTTCGCGGCAGCCTTCTTCGGGGCGGCCTTGACCGCGTCAGACTTCGACGCGGTCGCCTTGGAAGTGGCGGGCTTGTCAGCTGTGTTCTTCACAGCTTCCTTCTCGTCAGCCATTAGTCAATCTCCTCGACCTTCACCAGGTGGGCGACGGTGTTGACGTAGCCACGGTTCTGCGAGTTGTCCTCACGGATCGTGACGTCGCCAATGCGCTTGAGGCCGAGGCTTCGAAGCGTGTCGCGCTGGTTCTGCTTCTCACTAATTTTGGACTTGATCTGTGTGACCTTGAGGCGCGCGGCCATCAGGCACCTGCCTTTGCTGTCGCTGCAGCTGCTGCTGCATCGGCATCGGCACGCAGGAAACGGGCCGGGGCCACGTCTTCGTAGGAGAGGCCGCGACGAGCCGCAACCGCACGCGGCTCTTCGAGCTGGTGCAGGGCCTCAACCGTGGCGTGCACGATGTTGATGGTGTTCGACGAACCGAGCGACTTGCTCAGCACGTCGTGGATGCCGGCGCACTCGAGTACGGCGCGCACCGGGCCACCGGCGATAACACCGGTACCTGCTGCGGCCGGACGGAGGAGCACGACGCCGGCGGCTGCCTCACCCTGCACGGGGTGCGGGATGGTCAGGCCGACGCGGGGAACGCGGAAGAAGTTCTTCTTCGCTTCCTCGACACCCTTGGAGATGGCGGTCGGGACCTCGCGGGCCTTGCCGTAGCCGACGCCGACCAGTCCGTTGCCGTCGCCGACGACGACGAGTGCGGTGAAGCTGAAGCGACGACCACCCTTGACGACCTTCGAGACGCGGTTGATGGTGACGACGCGCTCCAGGAACTGGCTCTTGTCTGCGTCACGGCTGCCGCGATCGCGGTTGGGGCTGCGCTCACGGCCACCGCGGCGAGCCTCACGAGGCTCGTTCTGCGGGGGGGCCGTTGAAGCGGCAGTTTCCACGGGCGTTTCAGTGACTGCTGCCACTTCAGGCTCCTTGTTCGTAGCGCTGTTAGTAGTTTCAGTGCTCACAGGTTCAATCCACCCTCTCGAGCTCCCTCGGCGATGGCAGCGACGCGACCTGCGTACTTGCTTCCACCACGGTCAAATACGACTGCTTCGACGCCGGCAGCCTTGGCGCGCTCGGCGACGAGCTCGCCGACCTTACGTGCCTTGGCGGTCTTGTCGCCGTCGAACGTGCGGAGGTCAGCCTCCATGGTCGACGCGGATGCGACGGTGAAGCCCTTGCTGTCATCGACGACCTGCACGAAGACGTGACGGGCCGAACGGTTGACCACCAGGCGGGGGCGCACGGCGGTGCCCTCGATCTTCTTGCGCAGCCGGGTGTGCCTGCGTCCGCGGGCAGCGGCCTTGCTCTTACCTCTAGTTCCGAGACCCATGGTTACTTACCACTCTTTCCGGCCTTGCGGCGAACAATCTCGCCGGCGTAACGCACACCCTTGCCCTTGTAGGGCTCCGGCTTGCGAATCTTACGGATGTTGGCGGCGACCTCGCCGACGGCCTGCTTGTCGATACCGCTGACCGTGAGCTTGGTGTTGCCCTCGACGGTCAGGCTGATACCAGCGGGCGGGTCGATGAGGACCGGGTGCGAGAAGCCGAGGGCGAACTCGACCGAGTTGCCCTTCTGGGCGACGCGGTAACCGGTACCGACGATCTCGAGGCCCTTGGTGTAACCCTGGGTCACCCCGATGATCTGGTTGGCGATCAGGGTGCGGGTCAGGCCGTGCAGCGAACGCGAAGCGCGCTCGTCGTCCGGACGGGTGACCAGAACCTGGCCGTCTTCGATCTTGGCTTCGATCGGGCTGGCGACGGTGAGGGTGAGCTCGCCCTTCGGGCCCTTCACGGTGACGAGCTGGCCGTCTGCCGTGACAGTGACCCCCGCGGGGATCTCAATGGGAAGTCTTCCAATACGCGACATTGTCGGCTACCACACGTAGGCGAGAACTTCTCCGCCTACGCCCTTCTTCTCAGCCTGGCGGTCGGTGAGCAGACCGCTGGAGGTGGACAGGATGGCAACGCCGAGGCCACCGAGAACCGTGGGGATCTCCGTCGACTTTGCGTACACGCGGAGGCCGGGCTTCGACACGCGCTTGATCCCGACGATTGAACGCTCGCGATTCGGGCCGAACTTGAGGTTCAGCGTCAGCGTCTGGCCGACCTTGGCGTCGGAGACGCTCCAGCCGGAGATGTAACCCTGAGCCTTCAGGATGTCTGCAATGTGGGCCTTGAGCTTGCTGTGCGGCATAGACACGGTTTCGTGGTACGCCGAGTTAGCGTTGCGCAGTCTGGTCAGCATATCTGCGACCGGATCTGTCATTGTCATGTTGTGGTGCCTTTCTCGCCTGGTTTCGTTCACCCGGTACACGGATGACGACCTGTGGTGGTGATGGGGCTGAACGGTTGTTCAGCCCCGGTGGAGCTTGTTGCGCTGGTCGAGCCTGTCGAGACCCTACTGGTTCTCTGCCGTCTTGAACGGGAAGCCGAGCGACTTCAGGAGCGCACGGCCCTGGTCGTCGTTCTTCGCGGTCGTGACGACGGTGATGTCCATACCGCGGATGCGGTCGATCCGGTCCTGGTCGATCTCGTGGAACATGACCTGCTCGGTCAGACCGAAGGTGTAGTTGCCACTGCCGTCAAACTGCTTGTCGGAGAGGCCCCGGAAGTCACGGATACGCGGAAGCGCGAGGCTCAGCAGGCGGTCGAGGAACTCCCACATGCGGTCGCCACGGAGGGTGACGTGCGCGCCGATGGGCTGGCCCTCGCGCAGCTTGAACTGCGCGATGGACTTGCGTGCCTTGGTGACCTGCGGCTTCTGGCCGGTGATCTTGACGAGGTCGGCGACGGCGCCATCGATGATCTTTCCGTCGCGTGCTGCCTCGCCCACACCCATGTTGACGACAATCTTCGTCAGCGTCGGGATCTCGTGGACGTTGGACAAGCCGAGGTCCTTGCCGAGTGCGGCAGAGATCTCGCTCTTGTACTTCTCCTTGAGACGTGGCTGGATTTTGCCAGCTACTACATCCGTCATTACAGGTCCTTACCGCTCTTCTTTGCGTAACGAACGCGGATCGTCTTGGTGACGCCGTCCTTCGTTACCTCTTCATTGCGGAAGCCGACGCGCGTCGGCTTCTTGGTCTCGGGGTCGACGAGCGCGACGTTCGACACGTGGATCGGTGCTTCGAAGGTCTCGATGCCGCCGGTCTTGGTGCCGCGCTGGGTCTGGCCGACGCGAACGTGCTTGGTGACGAAGTTGATGCCCTCGACGATGACACGGTTCTTTTCAACCTGCACCTCGATGACCTTCCCCTGCTTGCCACGGTCGCCGCCGCGGGCCTGGCTGCGGCCGCTGATGACCTGAACCAGGTCACCCTTCTTTACTCTGGCCATGACTAGATAACCTCCGGCGCCAGCGAAATGATCTTCATGAACTTCTTGTCGCGGAGTTCGCGACCGACCGGTCCGAAGATGCGGGTACCGCGGGGGTCCCCGTCGTTCTTCAAGATCACTGCGGCGTTCTCATCGAACTTGATGTACGAACCGTCTGGGCGACGGGTCTGCTTCTTGGTGCGGACGATGACCGCCTTGACGACGTCGCCCTTCTTGACGTTGCCGCCGGGGATGGCGTCCTTGACCGTGGCGACGATGACGTCACCGAGACCGGCGTAACGACGGCCGGAGCCGCCGAGCACGCGAATGGTCAACAGTTCCTTGGCACCCGTGTTGTCGGCAACCTTGAGTCGTGATTCTTGCTGAAGCACTTTCTAACTCCTTCTATCAAGCAAGCCGCGAGGCTTACTTGGCCTTCTCGAGAATCTCGACCAGGCGCCAGCGCTTTGAGGCGCTCAGCGGGCGGGTCTCACTGATCAGGACCAGGTCGCCGATGCCGGCGGTGTTCGCCTCATCGTGAGCCTTCAGCTTCGAGGTGCGGCGGATGACCTTGCCGTACAACGGGTGCTTCACGCGGTCTTCAACCTCGACAACGATGGTTTTGTTCATCTTGTCGCTGGTCACGTAGCCGCGCAGCGTCTTGCGGTAGCCGCGCACGAGCTCAGTCTCGGCTGCGACGACCTTTTCGTCAGTCTTCGCCATGACTAGGCCTCCTTCGTCTCGTCGGCTTCAGCCGGAGCATCCGTTGCGGACTCTTCGGTCTTGGCCTTCTTGGTCTTCTTTTCGGCCTTGGCCGGAGCCTCTACCGTGACGGGCGTGGCACGGATGCCCAGCTCGCGTTCACGGATGACCGTGTAGATGCGGGCGATGTCGCGCTTGACTGCCCGGAGGCGGCCGTGGCTCTCAAGCTGCCCGGTTGCCGACTGGAAGCGCAGGTTGAACAGCTCTTCCTTGGCAGTTTTCAACTTCTCGACGAGCTGGTCGCCGTCGAACGTGTCGAGCTCGCTCGAGGCAAGCTCCTTGGATCCGATCGCCATTATGCGTCGCCCTCCTCGCGCTTGATGATGCGTGCCTTGAGGGGCAGCTTGTGGATTGCCCGGGTGAGTGCTTCGCGCGCAACTTCTTCGCTGACGCCGCTGAGCTCGAAGAGCACGCGACCCGGCTTGACGTTGGCGACCCACCACTCGGGTGAGCCCTTACCGGAACCCATGCGGGTTTCGGCGGGCTTCTTGGTGAGCGGGCGGTCGGGGTAGATGTTGATCCACACCTTTCCACCACGCTTGATGTGACGTGTCATCGCGATACGAGCGGACTCGATCTGACGGTTCGTCACGTAGGCGGGGGTCATGGCCTGGATGCCGTACTCACCGAACGAAACAGTGGTACCACCGGTTGCGTGGCCGCTACGGCCCGGGTGGTGCTGCTTGCGGTGCTTGACTCTGCGTGGGATCAACATGGTTATGCCTCAACTCCTGCTGCAACCGGTGCGGCCGCCGGTGCCTCTGCACGGGGTGCACGGCGCGGACGGTCGTCACGACGCTCGGGGCGCGACGACTTTGCGTTCGCCTGCTCGCGAGCGAGTTCCTTGTTGGTGATGTCGCCCTTGTAGATCCAGACCTTCACGCCGATGCGGCCGAAGGTGGTCTTGGCCTCGTAGAAGCCGTAGTCGATGTTCGCGCGAAGCGTGTGCAGCGGCACGCGGCCTTCGCGGTAGAACTCGGAACGGCTCATCTCGGCGCCGCCGAGGCGACCGGAGACCTGGATGCGGACACCCTTGGCGCCGGCACGCTGCGCGCCCTGCAGGCCCTTGCGCATTGCGCGGCGGAAAGCCACACGTGCGGAGAGCTGCTCGGCGATGCCCTGTGCGACGAGCTGGGCGTCGGCCTCGGGGTTCTTGACCTCGAGGATGTTCAGCTGGATCTGCTTCTTCGTGAGCTTCTCGAGGTCGGCGCGGATGCGCTCGGCCTCGGCGCCACGGCGACCGATCACAATGCCCGGACGGGCGGTGTGGATGTCGACACGGACGCGGTCACGGGTGCGCTCGATCTCGATGCGGGACACGCCCGCACGATCGAGGCTCGTCGAGAGCAGGCGGCGGATCCGGATGTCCTCTGCGACAAAGTCGCTGTAACGCTGGCCCGGCTTCGTGCTGTCAGAGAACCAACGCGACACGTGGTCGGTCGTGATTCCCAGACGGAAGCCGTACGGGTTTACTTTCTGACCCATTACTTCGTACCCTCCTCAGGAGTGGCGAGCACAACAGTGATGTGGCTGGTGCGCTTCAGAATCTGGAATGCCCGGCCCTGGGCGCGTGGCTGGAATCGCTTGAGGGTTGTTCCCTCGTCAACGAAAGCCTGTGAGATGTACAGGTCCTGCTCGTCCAGGTAGGTGTTCGAGGCATCCGCTTTGACCCGCGCGTTGGCGATGGCCGAAGCGACCAGCTTGTACACCGGCTCGCTCGCACCCTGCGGCGCGAACTTCAGGATGGCCAGGGCCTCCTGAGCCTGCTTGCCGCGGATCAGGTTGACAACGCGACGAGCCTTCTGGGGGGTAACGCGGATGTGACGCACACGTGCGGTCGACTCCACCATTTCTTCTCCTCCTTCACGTCACCGCGTTAGCGGCGACGGCCCTTCTTGTCGTCCTTCACGTGACCACGGAAGGTGCGGGTGGGGGCAAACTCTCCGAGCTTGTGCCCAACCATGGACTCGGTGACGAACACCGGGATGTGCTTGCGACCGTCGTGAACCGCGATGGTGTGCCCGAGCATGTCGGGGATGATCATCGAGCGGCGCGACCAGGTCTTGATTACGTTCTTGCTCTTGGCTTCATTCGCCGTGACAACCTTGCGAAGCAGGTGGTCGTCAACGAACGGGCCCTTCTTGAGACTGCGTGGCATCGTCTACTCCTACTTACGCTTCTTGCCGACGGTACGGCGACGAACAATGAGCTTGTCGCTTTCCTTGTTGATGTGGCGGGTGCGGCCTTCCTTCTGGCCCCAGGGGCTCACAGGATGACGTCCACCGGAGGTCTTGCCCTCACCACCACCGTGCGGGTGGTCGACCGGGTTCATGGCGACACCACGCACTGTCGGGCGAACGCCCTTCCAGCGCATGCGGCCGGCCTTGCCCCAGTTGATGTTGGACTGCTCGGCGTTGCCGACCTCGCCGATGGTGGCGCGGCAGCGAGCGTCGACGTTCCGGATTTCACCGGACGGCAGGCGCAGCTGGGCGTACGGGCCATCCTTGGCGACCAGGCGAACGGATGCTCCGGCTGAGCGGGCCATTTTGGCCCCGCCGCCCGGCTTCAGTTCGATGGCGTGGATGACGGTACCCGTCGGGATGTTCTTCAGCGGGAGGTTGTTACCCGGCTTGATGTCGGCGCCGGCGCCCGACTCCACGATGTCGCCCTGGTTCAGCTTGTTCGGGGCGATGATGTAACGCTTGGTGCCGTCAACGTAGTGCAGCAGCGCGATGCGTGCCGTACGGTTCGGGTCGTACTCGATGTGAGCGACCTTCGCGTTGACGCCGTCCTTGTCGTTACGACGGAAGTCGATTACGCGGTACTGGCGCTTGTGGCCACCGCCGATGTGGCGGGTGGTGATGCGGCCCTGGTTGTTGCGGCCACCGGTCTTGGACAGCGGACGAAGCAGCGACTTCTCCGGGGTCGAGCGGGTGATCTCTGCGAAGTCCGCAACAGATGAACCGCGACGCCCGGGGGTCGTGGGCTTGAACTTACGAATAGCCATTTCTTATTCCTCTAACCCGTGCCGCTTAGCCGACGGCCGTGAAGATGTCGATGGAACCGGACTTGAGCGTGACGATGGCACGCTTGGTGTCCTTGCGCTTGCCCATCCCGAACTTGGTGCGGCGGGTCTTGCCGACGCGGTTCAGGGTGTTGATCGACGCGACCTGTACCTTGAAGATCGACTCGATAGCGAGCTTGATCTCGGTCTTGTTCGAACGCGGGTCCACGATGAAGGTGTACTTGCCCTCGTCGATCAGGCCGTAGCTCTTCTCAGAGACGACCGGAGCGATGATGACGTCGCGGGGGTCCTTGTTGATCGCGGTAGCCATTATGCGGACACCTCTTCCTTCTGGGTCTTCGCGGCCACAAACGCGTCGAACGCGCCCTTGGTGAAGACGATGTCGTCGCTGACGAGCACGTCGTAGGCGTTCAGCTGGTCCCACGCAAGAACGTGGACCGTCGGAACGTTACGGATGCTGCGGAGCGTGAGCTCGTCGGTGCGCTCGAGTACGACCAGCACGTGCTTGCTGGTAGCGACCTGCGTGAGCAGCTCGAGGGCGGCCTTGGTGCTGGGGGTCTCACCCGAGAAGAGAGCCTCGACCACGTGCACGCGTCCACCGCGGGCGCGGTCGGACAGCGAGCCACGGAGGGCTGCGGCGATCATCTTCTTGGGGGTGCGCTGGTCGTAGCTGCGCGGCGTCGGGCCGTGCACGATGCCACCACCGGTCATCTGGGGGGCGCGGATCGAGCCCTGACGAGCGCGACCGGTTCCCTTCTGCTTGAACGGCTTGCGGCCGGCACCGGAGACTTCTCCACGGCGCTTGACCTTGGAGGTGCCCTGGCGTGCGGCAGCGAGCTGCGCGACAACGACCTGGTGGATCAGCGGGATGTTGGTCTGAACGTCGAAGAGCTCGGCGGGCAGCTCTACGGAGCCGGCCTTCTTGCCTGTGGCGTCGACGATGTCGAGGTTGGTAGCCATAGTGCTACGCCCCCTTCACTGCGTTGCGGACGAATACGAGGCGGCCCTTGGCACCGGGAACGGCACCCTTGACCAGCAGGAGGCCCTTCTCAGCGTCAACCGAGTGAACCTTGAGGTTCAGCACGGTGACACGCTCGCCACCCATACGACCGGCCATGCGCATGCCCTTGAAGACACGGCTGGGGGTCGACGAGGCGCCGATGGAACCAGGCTTGCGGTGGTTGCGGTGCGAACCGTGCGACGCGGAGACGCCCTTGAAGTTGTGGCGCTTCATGACACCGGCGAAGCCCTTGCCCTTTGAGGTGCCCATGACGTCGACCTTGGTGCCGGCTTCGAACACACCGTCAACGGTGAGTTCCTGGCCCAGGGCGTAGTCGGCGGCATCCGCCGTGCGGAGCTCGGTGAGGTGACGGCGCGGCGTGACGCCGGCCTTCTCGAAGTGGCCCGCAGCAGGCTTGTTCACCTTGCGTGGGTCGATGGCGCCGGCGGCGATCTGGACGCCGTTGTAGCCGTCCACCTCGCTCGTGCGGATCTGGGTGACAACGTTCGGGCTGATCTCGATGACGGTCACGGGAACGAGCTTGTTGAACTCGTCCCATACCTGGGTCATGCCGAGCTTCTTGCCGAGCAGACCCTTGGTGGTCTTGGTATCGGAGTAAGACATGGGTTCCCTTAGAGCTTGATCTCGATGTTGACGTCGGCCGGCAGGTCGAGGCGCATAAGCGAGTCGACGGCCTTCGGCGTCGGGTCAATGATGTCGATCAGACGCTTGTGGGTGCGCATTTCAAAGTGCTCCCGGCTGTCCTTGTACTTGTGAGGCGAACGGATGACACACACCACGTTCTTCTCGGTCGGAAGCGGCACGGGGCCGACGACGGTGGCACCCGCACGGGTGACGGTGTCGACGATCTTGCGCGCCGAGGTGTCGATGACCTCGTGGTCATACGACTTAAGCCGAATGCGGATTTTCTGTCCCGCCATGTCGAACTCTCTCTCTGTCAAGGCGTCTTACCTCCCCCGTCTTAGGTTGTGACGGGGCGGCATTGGACGCCGTAGTAGCACTACTGCTGTCGCACCACTGTTCTTCTGTCAATGTCACCTGCGGGATGGCATGGGTTTCCCCCGGCCATCCTGCGAGTGATTTAAGCTTTGTTCTGCTACCCGCGGCCTAGCCCCCGGTTCCTGCTGGAACGAGCTATGCACTGCCTGGCAGTGATCCCACAGCGGCGCGCAGCGCACAAGCGGGAATGTTGAACTAGACGAGTCTGCCACAGGTTTACCCCTTTGTGCAACCCGGGCGTGTCGCGCTCGGCGTGTCGCGCTCCCCCGTCGTTCCGCGGGAGTCACCCCTCCGGCCCCGGGCCCGCGCTCATGGCTCTGGCCCGGGCAGCGGCTCCCCCGCCGCCGATGCTCTGCGGCAGTTACGCCGCTATGCGGCAGGCGTGCCACCCGCGTAGCGGCGCAGCTGCCGCACAACGCCGAAAACGTCGACCGGGGCATCCGTTGGCGCGTCTTTCAGCTGGCCCGCAGCCGGCGACGGCCCGTCGGCAATCCCATGTTCACCAGCCTGGACCTCAGGTGCGCCTGGTTGAGGCCGATCGACGCGTTCCAGCGCGTGAACAGCTTCACTTCGCGGCGAATCGCGTCTTCGCGCTCCTTCTCCAGGAAGATCGCTTCACCGGTCGACTTTCCGGCGAGCATCCGGGGGTCGAAGTACTTGCCGCGCCCATCGGCCTCACCCACCGCGTCGAAGTCACGCCAGTAGAAGTCGGTCTCGTAAGAACTGCCCTCGATGGAGAACGGATGCTGCAGTTCCGGTTCCGGGAAACCGCTGAGGGCGATGTTGACGCGGCTGCCGGACTCCAGCGGCGAGCCCGACAGGTGGGTACCGAACTCGATGATCGCGCGGGCGCGGGTGGAACCGCGGAACGGGAGCATGCGCTCCCAGGTCGCGCGCAGTTCCGCTTTGGTCGTCAACGGCGCATACCGTCCGCGTCGATCGACGAGCAGTGCGCGGTCGACGACCGCAACGCCGGACTTGAGGTCGATGGTCGCGGCAAGGTCGACGACGGTTCGGTTGACGGTGGTGAGCAGGAGGCCGTCGATTTCGGTGACATCCTCCCCGGTCAGTCCGAGGGTGTGCCGCCTGATGCCCGGGTTCGATCGGCCACCCGCCGCCCGGTCGGTGATGAAGTGGACTTCAGCGGGCCACGGCACGAGAATCGGCAGCCCCCAGAGCACAGCCGCGGAATGATGCGACAGCGCTACAGTGCCGCGGCGTTCAAGCGCGGCTCCCCGCACCCGAAGCGCGTATCGCTGGTCGACGTTCAGCTCTGCCCAGTTGCGGGCGTCGAAATACACGCCCCGTGAAACCCGGTGAAATCGCCCGCTTTCTGCCTGCCGTCGCAGCCGGAAGTCTGCGCCCAGCGCGGACCTGATGTCGCTGGAGAGGATGAGGCCGCCGGGGGTGGCGGGTGGGGTCTGGAGAGCAGGCATGCCCTCGACTGTGCTCCGCGGGACGCGGCGAATGAGCCAGGCGCGTGCAATCTGTGGACAGCGGCCCTCCTCCGTCCGTTGTGGAGGAGGATCCGTGACGATGCGCTCTGGCCGCGATTCTGGCGTTATGCGGCAGTTGCGCCGCTATGCGGCAGGCGTGCCACCCGCATTGCGGCGCAGGTGCCGCACAACGAGGAACTGGTGCTTAGGGCAACGGGTCTACTGGTTGCCGATCTTGTCGTCCGCGGCCTTGCGGGCGCCGTCGATCTGCTCGTCGAACTTGCCTCCGGTGACCTTGCTGGCCGCATCCGCCACCGCACCGAGGATCTTGTCGCTGGCCTCCTCGGCCTGCTCGCTGTTCAACGCCTTCTTCACCTTGTCGTCGGCCAGGAACTCCTGCGCCTTCTTCGTGATGTCGTCGAGTCCCATGATCTCTCCCTGTCTGAGGCCACGGCACAGCCGCAGCAGTGCCCACGATACGACCCGCCCCGCCGGCGAACAATAGCCGGGCGTAAGTCACCGGCGACACCCGCCGCGCTCGGGTGCAGTATGAAGTCATGACAGACACACTCCCCCCTGCCGTGCGCGTCGGCCACGGCAGCGTCTCGGTGACCCGCACCGGGAACCGCACGTTCGATGGCAGCAATGAACGCGGCAGCACGCTGAAGATCGGCCCAGCGGATGCCCCCGGTCACTTCACTCCCGGTGAACTGCTCAAGCTCGCCCTGGCCGGTTGCGCGGGCATGAGCTCTGACCGGGTGATCGCCCGGCGGCTCGGCGACGAATTCCAGGAGACGATCTGGGCGCACGGCACCTCAGACCTCGATGAGGACCGCTACTTCGCGATCGACGAGGAAATCCTGCTCAACCTGGACGCGCTGGAGCCGGCCGAACGGGCGAAACTGCTCACCCTCATCCGCTCGTCGATCGACCGGAGCTGCACGATCGCCCGCAGCGTGAAGGGGAGCATCGAGCTGAGCAAGACGGTGAACGGCGAACCGCTGCATCCCTAGCGGGCGCAGTAGGCGCGACCTCCGGAGCGCACCAAAAAGGGGCCGGCCCGAAGGCCGACCCCTGATCAGTGAAGCGGTACTACTTGATGACCTTGGTCACCGTTCCGGCGCCGACGGTGCGGCCACCCTCACGGATTGCGAAGCCGAGGCCCTCTTCCATGGCGATCGGCTGGATCAGCGCGACGGTCATGTCGGTGGTGTCGCCGGGCATGACCATCTCGGTGCCCTCGGGCAGCGTGATGACGCCGGTGACGTCCGTGGTGCGGAAGTAGAACTGCGGGCGGTAGTTCGCGTAGAACGGGTTGTGACGGCCACCCTCATCCTTGGACAGGATGTAGGCGGTGCCCTCGAAGTCGGTGTGCGGCGTAACCGAGCCCGGCTTGACGACAACCTGGCCGCGCTCGACGTCTTCGCGCTTGGTGCCACGAAGGAGCAGACCACAGTTCTCGCCGGCCCATGCCTCGTCGAGCTGCTTGTGGAACATCTCGATGCCAGTGACCGTGGTCTTCTGCGTCGGGCGGATGCCGACGATCTCGACCTCGGAGTTGATCTTGAGGGTTCCGCGCTCGGCGCGGCCGGTGACGACGGTTCCACGACCGGTGATCGTGAAGACGTCCTCGATCGGCATCAGGAACGCTTTGTCCTTGTCGCGAACCGGGTCGGGGATGAAGTCATCGACGGCCTGCATGAGGTCGAGGATGCTCTGGACCCACTTCTCGTCGCCTTCAAGCGCCTTGAGGCCCGAGACCTGAACGACGGGGGCGTTGTCGCCATCGAAGTTCTGGCTGGAGAGCAACTCGCGAACCTCGAGCTCGACGAGCTCAAGGATCTCTTCGTCGTCGACCATGTCGGACTTGTTCAGCGCGACCAGGATCGACGGAACGCCGATCTGGCGGGCGAGCAGAACGTGCTCACGGGTCTGAGCCATCGGGCCGTCGGTAGCGGCAACCACGAGGATCGCGCCATCCATCTGGGCAGCACCGGTGATCATGTTCTTGATGTAGTCAGCGTGACCCGGGGCGTCGACGTGAGCGTAGTGACGCTTGGGCGTCTCGTACTCGACGTGCGAGATGTTGATCGTGATACCGCGCTGGCGCTCTTCTGGAGCGGAGTCGATCGACGCGAAGTCGCGCTGAACGTTGGTTGCGGACGGGTACTTATCGGCCAGGACCTTGGAGATCGCTGCAGTCAGCGTCGTCTTTCCGTGGTCAACGTGACCGATCGTTCCGATGTTTACGTGCGGCTTAGTCCGCTCGAACTTGGCCTTGGCCACTGTGGGTCCTCCTCAGGACTCTTGTGCAGATTCACCCGCCGCTGGTAGGCGGCCCTGAACTGCGCTGGATTTGTGTACTTATGTTACTCGGGCCGGAAGGCCTAAGCGATTCGGGCCGCAAGGCCCGGAGGGCTACTCGCCCTTGTTCTTCTGGATGATCTCGTCGGCAACAGCCTTCGGGACCTCGGCATAGCTCTCGAATGTCATCGAGTACACCGCGCGGCCGGAGGTCTTCGACCTCAGGTCACCGATGTATCCGAACATCTCCGACAGCGGAACGTGGGCGCGAATTACCTTCACACCGCTTGCGTCCTCCATGTCCTGGATCTGGCCACGACGCGAGTTGAGGTCGCCGATGACGTCTCCCATGTATTCCATGGGGGTACGCACCTCGACAGCCATCAGCGGCTCGAGCAGAACAGGCTGTGCCTTCCGAGCGGCTTCCTTGAAGCCCATCGAGCCGGCAATCTTGAACGCCATCTCCGAGGAGTCGACGTCGTGGGCAGCGCCGTCGAGCAGGCTCGCCCGAACGCCGACCATGGGGTAACCCGCAAGTACGCCGACCTGCAGGGCATCCTGGATACCCGCGTCGACCGAGGGGATGTACTCCCGCGGGATGCGGCCACCAGTGACCTTGTTCAAGAACTCGTAGCTCTTCTCAGCGGTGATCTCCATCGGCTCGATCGCGATCTGGATCTTCGCGAACTGGCCGGAGCCACCGGTCTGCTTCTTGTGGGTGAAGTCGTGCTTCTCCACGGCGCGCTTAATGGTCTCACGGTAGGCGACCTGGGGCTTGCCCACGTTCGCTTCCACGTTGAACTCGCGCTTCATCCGGTCGACGAGGATGTCAAGGTGAAGTTCACCCATGCCCTTGATGACCGTCTGGCCGGTTTCCGTGTTCTGCTCGGTGCGGAAGGTCGGGTCCTCTTCGGCCAGCTTCTGAATGGCGAGGCCCAGCTTTTCCTGGTCCTGCTTCGTCTTCGGCTCGATGGCGACCTCGATGACGGGCTCAGGGAACGTCATGGACTCGAGCACAACCTGCTGGTTCGGGTCGCACAGGGTGTCTCCCGTCGTGGTGTCCTTGAGGCCGATGACCGCGTAGATGTGACCGGCGGTCACGAAGTCGATCGGGTTCTCCTTGTTGGCGTGCATCTGGAAGATCTTCCCGATGCGCTCCTTCTTGCCCTTGGTCGAGTTGATGACCTGGGCACCGCTGTCGAGGCGACCGGAGTAAACACGAACGTAGGTGAGGCGACCGAAGAACGGGTGCACGGCAACCTTGAACGCGAGGGCCGCGAACGGCTCGTCGGCGTTCGGGTGCAGCATGATCGTCTTCTCCTCGTCGCGAGCGTCGAGCGCCTCGATGGCGGGAACGTCAAGCGGGGTGGGGAGGTAGTCGACAACGGCATCGAGCATCGGCTGGACGCCGCGGTTCTTGAACGCAGAACCACACAGCACCGGGTAGATCTCGCTGTTGACGGTGAGCTTGCGGATGGCGTGCTTGATCTCGGAGACCGTCAGCTCTTCGCCGGAGAAGTACTTCTCCATCAGGGCGTCATCGGTCTCGGCGACGGTCTCGAGGAGCAGCTTGCGGTACTCAGCAGCCTTCTCCACGAGGTCGGCCGGGATCTCCTCGACGGCGTACTTGGCGCCCATTTCGACGTCACCCTTTGAGTCTCCACGCCAGGTCAGCGCGCGCATCTCGACGAGGTCGACGACACCCTCGAAGCCCGACTCGAAGCCGATCGGCAGCTGGATGACCAGCGGCTTGGCGCCGAGGCGGTTGATGATGGTGTCGACGGTGTAGTAGAAGTCAGCGCCGAGCTTGTCCATCTTGTTGACGAAGCAGATGCGGGGAACGTCGTACTTGTCGGCCTGGCGCCAGACGGTCTCGGACTGGGGCTCAACGCCCTCCTTGCCGTCGAACACGGCGACAGCACCGTCGAGGACGCGGAGCGAACGCTCCACCTCGACGGTGAAGTCAACGTGGCCGGGGGTGTCGATGATGTTGATCTGGTTGCCGTTCCAGAAACAGGTGGTGGCAGCGGACGTGATCGTGATGCCACGTTCCTGCTCCTGTGCCATCCAGTCCATCGTTGAGGCACCGTCGTGGGTCTCACCGATCTTGTGGTTGACACCGGTGTAGAACAGGATGCGCTCAGTGGTGGTGGTCTTGCCGGCATCGATGTGCGCCATGATGCCGATATTGCGGACCTTGTTCAGGTCGGTGAGCACGTCAAGTGCCACGGGTGTCCTCCGGAAAGTTTGTGTGTGGTGAGGTCGAACGGGGTGCCTGCGACTGATGTGTTTCCTCGGTCGCAGGCTCCCTCGGCGCTGGCGTCGCGCAATCGCTGACGCGATTGCCCCAGCTCCAGCGCGCTACCAGCGGTAGTGCGCGAAGGCCTTGTTCGACTCGGCCATCTTGTGGGTGTCTTCACGACGCTTCACCGCGGCACCGAGGCCGTTGGACGCGTCGAGAATCTCGTTGGTGAGGCGCTCGGTCATGGTCTTCTCGCGACGCGCCTTGGCGTAGCTGGTCAACCAGCGGAGGGCCAGCGTGTTGGCGCGGTGCGGCTTGACTTCGACGGGCACCTGGTAGGTGGAACCACCGACGCGGCGCGAACGCACCTCGAGGGTCGGGCGCACGTTGTCGAGCGCCTTCTTCAGCGTGACGACAGCATCCGCACCGTTCTTGGCGGAGACGCCTTCGAGGGCACCGTAGACGATGCGCTCGGCAAGGCCCTTCTTGCCATCGAGGAGGATCTTGTTGACGAGCTGGCTGACGATGGGGGCGCCGTATACCGGGTCAGCGATAACGGGGCGCTTAGGAGCGGGACCTTTGCGAGGCATTACTTCTTCTCCATCTTCGCGCCGTAGCGGCTGCGAGCCTGCTTGCGGTTCTTGACAGCCTGGGTGTCCAGCGCGCCGCGAACGATCTTGTAACGAACACCGGGAAGGTCCTTCACACGGCCACCGCGGACGAGCACCATCGAGTGCTCCTGCAGGTTGTGTCCCTCACCGGGGATGTAGGCGGTGATTTCGGTACCGTTCGACAGCTTGACGCGGGCGACCTTGCGAAGAGCCGAGTTCGGCTTCTTCGGGGTGGTGGTGTACACGCGGGTGCACACGCCGCGCTGCTGCGGGTTGGCCTTCAGGGCGGGAGCCTTGGTCTTGACGACCTTGGGGCTGCGGCCCTTCCTGACCAACTGCTGAATGGTTGGCACTAATTACTCCTTGTTATTGCTGCACGGTGACAGCTCATTGATGGTTAGCATTCGACCTTTGCTGACGCTGTGTCGAGTTCATCTGGACCCGCCCGCAGAACGGAACGAATTCCGTGGATTGGGTGGGTATGCCGTGGGGGCTGCTCGGAGAGCAAACCCTGCATGTGTGGTGTGTCGCGGCACGGTTGAAGCGCACGACAAAACGCACACCGGTAAATACTATCTGAAGTCCAGCGAACTGTCCAGATCGGCCAGGAGCGCCTGCACCTGCGGTTCGACGAAGTCGGCGACGGCCCGGCGGATGCGTTCCCGGTGCAGTTCCAGTTCGGCGCAGACCCGGCGGCCGACGAGCGTGGCGAAATCGTCGGCGAGTTTCAGCTCTGCCCGGATCATCGCCTTCTCCTCGACGGTGAGGGGCGGCTGCGGTGGGGCCGGGTGCCCGTCAGCGTCGTCGGCCTGGGCCAGTTCGCCGAAGGTGAAGAGGTACGGTTCGTCGGGGGCCGGCGGCGGGTCGAGGTCGAGCCCCTTGAATTCAGGTTCGAGGCCCTCGGCCGGCCGGTAGGCGTGTGCCGCCTTGCGCTCCTCGGTGAGCCGCAGTTCGCGGCTCAGCAGCGGCAGGTTCAGCTCGGTGTACTCGTCAACGGATGCGTCGATCACGAGTTTCATCCGCATTGCCATCGCGTGCTGCACCGCGTGCGGCACGTCGGTGTCGAGGCCGGCGGCGCCGACCACCGGTGAGCCGAAGCACTGCCGACAGAGGCGAGTACGGCCGCGGTGCGTCCCCGGCCGCCAGCGGGGAAGCCAGCGCAACCAGTTGTCGACCTCATGGCTGACGCGCGACTCGATGGACCCGTCCATGAGGCCAAGAGTAGTCGCTTCACGCCACCACCACGCTGCGACTTCGTTGCAGCAGGCGACGGCTTCGGCGAGCCCTGACCCGTCACTGCGCCGAGTCGCCCAAATCTGCGGTGGCCCGGCGCCCAGACCAGCAGAAGTGGGCAACTCGGCGGCTGCGGCGGGGGCGGGGGCGGGAATTGGTCAGGCGGGACGGCGGTCAGGCGACGGATTCGGCGAGGCCGTACGGGTCACCGGACCGCCAGGCATTCAGCACCGTCACCGCAGCCAGCACGCTGCAGCCGGCGGCCACGCTGCTGAGGACGATCAGGGCGGTGTCGTCGAACGGCTTCTGCCCGGCGAGCGAGTCGTGCCAGAGCAGCGGCAGCACCCCGAACAGGCCGAACCCGATGAAGGCGAGGAACGTCTCGGCCCGCCATTGGGTGGCGACGAGTCGCCAAAAGGTACTGCCGCCGTTCGCGGTGTCGGTGCGGCTGGCGCCGGCGTGGGCCGCGGCCAGCCGGCGGTAGGTGGCGCGTTTCAGCAGGGAGGCCAGGAACACGCCAACGGTGCCGGCGGCGAGAAACCCGTAGATGGAGACGAGGGTCCAGAACTCGGGTGACGCACCGCGCACGGTGTCGCCGAAATCACCGGCGCTGGTCTCTGCCAGCACGGGAACCGGTATCAGCGGCACGTAGGCGACGAGCGGAACCAGCAGCCAGAGCAGGACAGCCGGGAGCGGGGTCAAACCGATGTCGATGGCGACCGACCCGCCCTGCCAGAAGCTGCGGTCCCTGGCCGACCAGCGGGCGCCTCGGAACATCACGGCGAGGAAGAGCGGCACCCCGGCCAGGAGGAAGAGCACGCCCGGCAGGGCGACGTAGCTGAAGCCCTTCTTCAGGACCGGCAGCAACTCCGTCATCGGCGACCCGGCGAGCCCGAGCCCGTACAGCCAGATCAGCGAGGCGACCCCGAGCACGGCGAGCACACCGCCGCCGAGGAAGAACGGCCGGGGGTCCGGCGCCGCGGCGCCCTTCTTCTTCGCTCCGGCGGCGGGCTTAGCGGATGCCATCTGCGGGTCCGATCGGTTCTCGCCAGCGGATGGAGTCCACCATGGCGTCGAATAGCGCGACGATCATCTCCGGGTCGCATTCAACCGGGGCGTCGGCGACGATGTGCAGGAGCTGGTCGCCGTCCGCGGTGGGCAGGAGGTATTCCAGCTTGGTGTCCGGGATGGACTCCTCCCCCGGCGTGATCGTGACCTGGCGCCACACGCGGGCGGTGACGCCGGCGTCCAGGTCGAGGATCTCGGCGGTCGGCAGCATCTCCAGCAGGCGGCCGGCACGGTCGGCAGGCTCCGGCATGTCGCCGGCCCAGGGCCGGAAGTCGAGGAACATCGCCGCCGGGAACGGGATCCCGGGCAGGATCTCGAGCGACAGGGCCACCTGGAACACCCCGGCGGCGCGGGCCCGCGCCACGACATCTTTGAGCTGTTCCTTCGATTCACGCCGCACCCGGGCCAGCCGGTCGCTCCGCCCGACCTGCCGGCTCACCAGCGCGGCGATGATCCGGTCTGCGTTCGCCTCATCGCCGACCGGGACGTTCGCCCACGAACCGGGAAGCACCATGGAGATGTCGGTGGCGCGGCCCGGCCGCATGGAGACCTGCCGGGTCACAGTGCGCCCGTCACAGTGCCGCCGTCGAGCGCTGCCGTCTTCACGCTGAGCGTCGCGACGATGGCCTGGCTTTCGGCGCGCATGTCGCCGAAGGCTCCGAAGTCGTCGCAGGTGAAGGTGAACTGGAGCATGTCCGTCGAACCGGGCGGGAAGACGCCGAACATGGTGCGTTCGGACAAGCGCCCCTCCGGCTGCCCTGGCGCGGTGAACTCGACGCGCTGATAGAGCCCGACCACCTCTCCGGCGGGGATCTCGTCGCGCCAGATCACGAGGTCACGGGAGCGCGCGCCGGGGCGCATCCGCTCGGATTCCTGGCGAGCGAGCTGCTCGAAGCCGTCAGGCCCGTCGTCCTCGTCCATTGCGAGCTGTTGCACCATCAGCAGTGCGCCGATGGTGAGGTATTTCTCCGGGCGCACCGACACGACTGCGCTCAGCCACGGGTTCTGCTGGCCGAGGAGACGCGTGCGCAGTTCGGCCAGCTGCAGGGCGATGTCGCCGACGTCGCCGCTGGCGGGAGCGTTCAGTGCGACGTCGTCCACGACGCCCAGCGCCCAGCGCGTCGAGTCGATGTCTTCGGCGGCGTCAAGCTGCACCGGGTAGAAGTCGGCCGGCACATCGAAGTCGTAGTCGATGATCTCCACCGAGCGGATGCCGGCGGTCATCGCCTGACCAGTCCCTCGATGCCGTTCGCCGCGTCTTTCAGCAGGTTCTCGGGCTTCAGCGAGATCTGGGCGTCGGTGGTGTTGTTGACCAGGGTCTGGACCGTACCGCCGACCTGCCGGGCGTCCAGCACGACGAGGGTGACCTTGGACCCGGTGGTGAGGTTGCTCCACGGCATGTCATCCAGCGATTTCAGCTTGAGCGGGTTGCTGAGGAAGTCCTTCCCCGAGGTCTGAAAGCCGTCGGCGAAGCGCGCACGCCTCGTCGCGCCCTCGCCCATTTTCAGCTGGAACGGGTTCTTGAATGCTTCCTTCATGCCGCCCTTGAAGCTGGTGAGCGTCTTCAGCTCGGCCTTCGCCCCGGTCTTTGACACACCGAAGACCTTCTTGAACTCCTTGTATCCCATCCCCTTGCCGCCGGATGCCCGGCCGGCGAGCGCGCCCGCCGACTTGAACTTGGCGAGCTTGGCGAGGTAGGAGACGATCTTGCCGCCGAAGGCGGCCAGCACTACGCCCACTGCGGCGAAGATGACGTCACTGAGGCTGCCCTCGCCGCGAGACAGCTTGACGCTCGCGTCGACGAGGGTGATCAGGGCGCCGAGCAGGGCAAGCCCCACGAGGACCGCGCCGAGGATCGGCACCCAGGAGAGGAAGATCGCCAGGACGCCGGCGACCTCGCACACGACCTTGATGACGTCTTTGATGCTCCCGAGGTTGTCCCACCAGGAATCGTTCAGCTTGTCGCCGACCTTGCCGTTGACCACGTCCTCGATCTGGCCCGCGGCGTGGCTGGCCGCATCGTCCTTGATCTTCCTGGCGGCGTGCCAGAGACCGTGGGCGGCGCTGAGCGCGGAGACCGCGCCGTCGAAATCGTCGCCGGCGGCATCCGCAGCCTTCTTGTCGGCCGCCTGGTCCTCGCCCGGAGTCTCGGCCTTCGTCTCCGCAGCGCTCTTCTTCGAGCGGGCGGTGGACAGTTCGCCCTCGGCGGTGGTGATCGCGGAGATCGCGGTGACCGCGTCGTCCTGCGCGGTCTGGAGCTTGCCGGCGTAGGTGAGGAGCGCCTCGGCGGTGAGGCTGTACCGCTCCTGGGCCTTCTCGATGTCACGGGCGACGTTCTTGGCGGAGTCCTTGAGCGCTGAGACCGCCTTGCTCTTGTTCTCGTCCGCCTCGGCGATGTTCTTGAGCGTCAGCACGGAGCGGGCGATCGCATGGCCGAGTTCTTCGTAGCGCCGAGCCTTGCTCAGCACCACCGCGGCATCACCGGTCAGCTTGTTGTATTCGGTGTCTTTATTGCTCATGGTTTTCCCGCACCCCCGGTGCTGTCTGCTGCGGCTTCGACCAGGGCCTTGCCGAGTTCGGCGTCCACCTCCGTGAACGCGTCCCGGATCGCTTTGACCTGGTCATGCAACGCCGTGACCTGTTCGGTCATGTTCTTCCGCCGGTCGTTCCACTTGTGGGAGAAGTCCCGCACCCGGTCGCCGAGCTCGTCGTTCCCGACGGCATCCGCCATCTCGCCGCTGAACTCGTCAGCCTTGGCGTATTCGGCGGCGATGTCGGCAAGGTCCTTCTCCAACTGGTCCAGCAGATGCATCTGGATGACTAGGTCGGACATTGGATTCCCCTCTTACTGACAACTACTGGCAACTGGTGTTACCGGGCCACGCGATTCGCGGCGACGGCGGGTGACGGCTCGGCCGGCCGCAATGGCCGGCCGAGCCGTGTGGTTGAGCGAAGTGTTAGCCCTGGAGGCCGGCGCCGAGCTGCTCGTCGACGCCCTGGATGGCGTCGCGCGCCTGCACCAGGAAGTCGGCCATGCCGGAGATGCCGGTGAGGGCGTCGGTGAGGCCCTTGTCCATGGCCTGGTAGGAGGTGCCGAACTGGCCGGACGCCTTGTCGGTCTGGAAGCCTTGGCTGATCAGGCTGTCGACGAGCCCGCGGAGGCGGCCCAGGGTCTCTTCGATCTGGCCCTGGCCGTCGCGGAGGTTGTTCGCCGCGGTGGTCATCTCGTCGTATGTAACGTTCATGTTTGCCATGAAAAAAACTCCCTTGAAGTCCGAGGCCAACCCCCATGAGCCGACCGACTACATCCAACCTAACGGCAGCCCAGGAACCGGTCGATGGGTACGACTACCCATGCACCGGCCCAGGCCCGTCACACGACGGATGCCGACAGCTCCCATTCCGGGGTCCGCTCGGCTTCGACGACCGGTTCGGCGACCGGAAGGGGAAGTTGCACCCGGACGAACTTACCCCGCGAGATGAACACGCCGCGGCCGGGCGGGAACTCCGCCCGGTTGGACCGGGGCAGCGGCGTCTTCAGCAGGAACTCGCCCTCGGTATAGTCGGGCTGCAGCAGCAGGCCGCGGCGCACGTTCTTGATCTCGCTGAACAGTCCCCACGAGGAAGCCCAGGTCGAGGTCTCGCTCTCCGCGATGAAGGTGTGGTCGCTGCGCTTGACGGCCTTGACCAGTTCGGTCAGCGCCGCCTCCGCGGGCGTCTGCAGGAAGTCCGAGATCGTTTCCACCATTACCACGATGCGGCCCTCGGTGTCCGGGTCGGCCACCGCTGCGGCGAGGTCCTTGGCCAGCGCCGCCACCTCCTCGATCGCGACGGCGGAGCCGGCCCACCAGTCACCCCGCGCCAGCGGCGACCGCGGGTTGCCGAGGTAGTACAAGCGGGCGTCGGGCTGGGCGCGCCGGACCGACTGCGCCAGCGCGTGCAGGGCTGTGGTGCGGCCGCTGGCGGGGGGCCCGGCGACGATCATCACGCCGGTCGGGTCGAACGCGTACGGTCCGAGGTCCAGGTCGCTGACACCGAGCACCGGGAAGCCGGCGAGCGTGTCCGGCAGCTCGGAGGCAGGATACTCGGTGGGCATCGACCCGATCGGCGGAGCGTCGGTGATCCCGGCGCGGCGCATCGACTCCGCCAGCAGCCGGGTGGCCGCAGACTGTTCGGCCACCGCGCTGGAGCCGCCGAGGATGGCGATCTGTGTTTCCATGCCGTCGACGATCGCGCGGCCGGCCGGGGATTTGGCGCTCAGGATGTCACCCGGAACGTCGAGCATGCCATAGCCGCCCTCATCGGCCAGGCGCAGCACGATCCGGCGCTGGATGCTGGAACTCACACCGGTGGGGACCGCCCCCGACCGGTCAGCGGTGAGCGCAACGTGCATGCCCAGCTGCCGGCCATCGGTGAGAATGTCCTTGAACACGTTGTACCACGGCATCCGGCCGCTGGTGGATTCCCAGTCGTCGCGGAAGGCCGGGTACCCGTCGATCAGCAGCAGGATGCGGGGTTCGTCCCGCTTGCCGGTGAGTTCACGGTAGTCCGCGATGTTCGAGGCGTTCGCCTCCGCGTAGCGAGGGCCGCGTTCCTCCAGCGTCGCCTTGAGCGAACGGAACAGCCGCACCACGCGCTCTGAGTCGTCTCCGGAGATGATCGAACCGACGTGCGGCAACGCCTCGAGCATCCGGAGGCTGCCGGTGCCGAAGTCCAGCCCGTAGACCTGCACCGGGCCGCCGCGCGGGGTGATCCCCGCCGCGGCAGCGAGGGTGCGCAGGAGCGCGCTCTTTCCGGACCCACCGGTGCCGAAGATGGAAACGTGACCGTCGACATCCGGTTGGAAGTACACCGCGTTCTGCTCCTGCCGGTGCGGCAGGTCTGAGACACCGAGCAGCAGGGCAGAGTCAGTGCGCTGCCGGAGCTTGCCGAGGTCGTAGAGCGGGGCCAGCTCGTCTTGCCACGGCCGCCGCGGCGCGGGGATGGCGGCGCGGCCGGCCGCTGCGACGATGGTGGTGACCAGCTGTTGTTGGTCGGTGGGGCCGAGGTCTCTCTCCTCGTCAACGGGAGCGCCGCTTCCGGGTTCCTCCCATTTACTTTCGGCGCCGAAGCGCAATTCGGCGACGTCGATGCCGGCCCGCTCGGGCTCGCGGCTGGTCCAGCCGCCCGCGTAGGCGGATTGGAACTGCGCGAGCCGGCCTGGGCCGGTCTTGGCCACACCGCGGCCGGGGATGGCGGGGTCGAAGTGGGCGGCGTCCTTGGTGCCGATCACGTCGCTGCTGTCGAACTCGTCGGCCATCCGCAGCGCGATGCGCAACGGGGTGTTGGCGCGCAGGTTGTCCTTGATCACGCCGGCCGGGCGCTGGGTCGCCATGATCAGGTGGATGCCAAGGGAGCGGCCGCGCTGGGCGATGTCGACGACACCGTCGACGAATTCGGGCACCTCGGTGGCGAGTGCGGCGAACTCGTCGATGACCAGCACCAGGGCGGGCGGGCTGTCGGGGTCGCCGCGCTTCTCGAGCTCGAGCAGGTCCTTCGCCTTCTTGCGGTTGAGCAGGTGCTCACGGTGGTGCAGTTCGGCGCGGAGGCTGGTGAGGGCACGGCGCACCAGGTGCGGGCTGAGGTCGGTGACCAGGCCGACGCAGTGCGGCAGGCTGACGCAGTCCGCGAACGCTGAACCGCCCTTGTAGTCGACGAACAGGAAGGTCACCCGGTCCGGGCTGTACTCGGCGGCCATGCCCAGCACCCAGGCCTGCAGGAACTCGCTCTTGCCGGCCCCGGTGGTGCCACCGACCAGGGCGTGCGGGCCCTGGGTTCGAAGGTCCAGGTGCATCGCGTCAACGCCGGCGGAGCCGATGATCGCGCGGAGTTTCCCGGCCCGTCGCGGCTTGGGCTTGCCGCCGCCGCGGTCGTGGATGGAGGCGTTCTGCTGCCAGCGGTCGATCACGGCGTCGCTGGTCTCGACCATGTCGTGGCCGAGCAGCGTGACCAGCGAGACGGTGCGCGGCAGGTCGCTGGCGTCGGCGACGAGCGCGCCGGCGTCGGTCACCGGCGCCATCCGCTTCGCGTACGCGAGCGCACGGTCTTTCGAGACCAGCTCGGTCTCGACATCGGTGATCGTCTCACCCAGTCGCACGAATCCGGCGACGGCCTGGCCCTCATTGGAGGGAACCGACAGGTAGGTGCGGCACACGGCCGGCAACTCGGCGACGTCGCCGGCGATCCAGATCGGGTAGACGCCGGCGTCGGCGCCGAGCTCTGCGATCTGCACCAGTCGGGCCCGGTCGAGCGCCACATCGTCGGAGATCAGCAGGATGACGGCGGGGATCTCGGACTGGGTGCCGTCAGCCTCCTGGGAGGCGAGCACATCTGCGCCGCGCTCGAGGGCGGCCTTCTCCTGCTCCATCGCCCCGCGCCGGCGCACCTGCGCCTGGCTGCCGAGCCGCGCAGCGATCAGGCCTTCGATCGCCGACAGCAGCACGACGCCGCTCGAGGGGCTGTCGGCCAGGTGGCTGCCCGCGAGCGGACTGTGCGCACTCGAGGTGTGCGGCATCCACTTCAGCCACTCGAACTCGTTCGACCAGCGCGGGGTGAGGAGCGCCCCGACGACGAGCTCGGCGGGCGAGTGCAGCGCCGTCAGCTGCACCAGCACCGAGTTGATCGACCCTGCGGCGGAGTCGGGGCTCCCGGCGATCCCGAGTGCGCCGGAGTCGAAGAGGTTGTCGATGAGGGGCACGCCGTCGACCTGCCGGTTGGCTTCCACCACCGCGTCGAGGCGATCCTGGAATTCAGGAAGCATGTCGCCACGACTGCCCTCGATGATCTCGTTGCGGGAGGACATGGTGCCGATGCCGAGCCGGACATTGAGGAATGACCAGTGTTCGGGGCGGCGGGTCCATAGCAGCGGCCCCCGGCGGATGGCCTGCCCGTAGGCCTCTTCCGTGGAGGGCGACTCCAGCAGCCGCTGGCTGCGCTCACGGACCCGCTCGGCTGCGAGGAGAGCACTCAGCGCGTCGAGCTTATGCTCGAACTTGGCGACGGCTTTCTTGAGCTTGCGTTTGCCCCCGGTCTTCTGGGTGATGAAGTTGCCGATCATCATCACCGGCGACATGATGCAGAACAGCAGGGCGGAGGGGCGCTGCATGATGAACGCCATCGCCAGCCCGAGGAAGATCGGGGTCATCATCGCAAGCAGCGGGAACGGCGCTTCGTCCGGCTCCTCTGGCACGTCGGGGGCGGTGAACTCCGTCCCGTTGTAGCGCGTCTCCACCTTCGGCGAACGGTTGAAGAAGATGGGTCCGGGCTTCGGCGCAGCCTCCGGCGCCGCCCCCGCGGTCATCGTGATTTCAATGTCGTCGTCGCCGAGCAGCAGCCGGCCGGACCTTTCGATATGCAGGCGCCCGACGATGCCGCCGTCGACGACGACGCCGTTGGCGGAGCCGAGGTCGATCACCTCGACCAGGTCTGAGACCTCGAGGCGCACATGCTTCTTGGAGACCAGGTTGTCGCTGAGCACGATGTCACACGCCGAGTCCCTGCCGACGATCAGGCTTCCGGCCTTCAGCGGGAACTCCCGGCCGGCATCCGGCCCGGCCAGCACCCGCAGGGTGCCGACGATGGGGGCCTTCAGCTCGGACGGTGCCCGGTACATCACCCCGGCATCGTGCAGGCTGACGGATGCGCCCGAGCCGATCCAGGCCTCGCCGACCGGGGCGTCCGGCGGCAGGGTGAGCGGGTCACTCTGCCCGGGCAGGGTGGCGCGCAGGGTGAGGCTGCGCTCGGGTTTGTGGGTGGCTCCGGCGTCGACCCGGCTGATCGTCGCGGCTACTTCGGAGATGGTGGCTGCGGCATCCGCTGTCACGACGATGTCGCTGGAAGAGCCGGACGGTCGTACCAGGGTCAGCTTCAGGCGCATTCACACACTCTAACCAGTCCACGTGACGCGGCCGGCTGCCCGCTAATCGCCGCGACGCTCCCACGGCCAGAGCGGGCGGCCGCGTTCGCCGAAGCGGAGGGCCAGGATCCAGCTGTAGAGCAGGGTGACCACGAAGCCGAGCCCGCCCACCGCCCAAGCGAAGGGGCTGATCAGCATGCCCGCGCTGAAGGTGATGAGGTGGAACGGCTGCCCGTCGCCGACAACCGCCAGCAGGCCGCCGACCACGATGAAGACGCCGAGGGCGGCGATGCCGGTGGCCAGCGCGTAGCCGGGGGCGATGCGCTGCCGCTCCGGTGGGGTGCGGAGGCCGACGATGAGCATCAGCAGGCAGGTGATCGCGACGGATGCCCCGGTCATCGTCGGCCCGACCAGCGGGCCCGCGTTCGGCTCGCTGATCACCTCTTGGTCGGTGGCGAGGCTGATCAAGCCGAAAGCTGCGACGATCGCGGCGAGGTAGAGCACCGTCGCGAAGATCGCGACGATGGTCGCGTATTTCTGGTAGTCACGCATGGGGTTCCCGCCCCGGTGGTCGAGCCTGTCGAGACTTACGCGGGCCGGGCCAGTTGCGGGCCCTCGGCGATCTGGCGCTCATACTCGGCGCGGGCTTCCGTGTTGCGCACGGTGACCTTGCGGCCGCGGCGGGCGATCCAGGCGCCGAACCAGATCGGAACCTCGCGGGCGAGAACGGCGGCGGCGATGGCGGCGGGGTTCAGCCACAGCGACGCAACGAAGCGGCCGGCCTCCTCGGGGGTGAAGTTCCAGGCGGCCTGGGTGAGCAGCGCTCCACCGATGTAGGAGAAGTACACCACCACTGCGACCAGGAAGGCGAACAGCACGTACGCCCACCAGCCGCCCCGGTTCACCAGGGCGATCAGCAGTGCGAAGGCGAGGAAGAAGAAGATCACCGGGATGTAGAACACCGGGCGCACGAGGAATTCGGTGAATGTGGTGGTGGCGTCGTTCACCGTGCTGCTGTTCACTGCGGCGATGACGAAGGCGACTGCCGCGTAAAGAACCGCGTAGACGAGAGTGGCGAGCACGGCGATCAGGATGCCGCCGCCGCGGTTGCCGCGGTTCTTCGGCGGGGTCGGGGCCTGCACGTAGATCGGGGTCTGCTGCACGGGTGCGGCGGCCGGGGTGTATTCCGGGTACTGCGTCGTGACGGCGTTATCGGCGGCGAGGGTCGCCGCGCCGGTTCCGCCGACCGTGGCGGCCGGTACGTACGTTTCGCGCTTGACCGTACCGGCAGCCACGGGCGCCGGAAGCGGCTCAGCGTTGGCGGTCGGCGCCTCGGGTGCCGTGCTCGGCGACTCGTAGGCGGTGGCGGCGGTTTCCTCAGCGCCGAACTTGTCGACCGTCACACCGTCGACCGCAGGCGGTTCAGCCGTCACGGGCCGGTGTTCGTGCACCTCGTCGGCGGTGACCGCGCTGTTCGCGCCGTCACCGTTGGCGAATCCGGTGTCGTCGTTGGCGAATCCGCCGTCGTCGTCGCTGGTGCCATCCTGCGCACTCTCGACCGGTGCTGCCTCGTAGTCGATGGCGCCGGGCTCGCGGAACTCGGGTGTGGCGTCCCCGTGCGGTGTCGTGTTGCCGTCGTTGGGCGTCGTGTCGCTCATGCTGCACTCCTCGTGGCCTGGGCCGTCACTGTCATGTGCAACTGTAGCAATCCACTGCCCGCGCGCCGCGGAACGCCGCGCACGGGTGCCTTCGTTAGCTAGCGCCACCTACCCGGCGCCGACAACCGCCGGCACCGTCGGGGTGACGATGGAGTAGATGAGTCCGGAGATGGTTCCCTCGACGATCGGAGTTGAGGGCGCGGGCTTTGCGGCTTTCGGATCAGCGGGTGCCGCAGCATCCGCTGCCGCTGTGGTGCTGAGGCCGGTGACGAGGAAGAGTCGCGAGCCGGTCTGCAGTCCGTTGACGAAGTTCAGCACGTTGCCGTAGCTTCCGCTGATCGAGATGGTCACCGCGAGCGACGCAAAGTTGTCGGCCGTGATCTTCGCGTTGGTCACCGGCGGGGCCCCGGGTGCCGCCACCGGCGCCGGAGCCTCGGTGGGCGTCGGAGCCGCGCTGGCCCCCGCCTCGGTGGAGGCTGCGGGGACAGCCGGCGCAACAGGTGCGACCGCCGTGTACGCCTCGGCATCTGCGACCGTCAAGCTCTTGAGCGTGACCTGGTTCGCCGTGGCGAGCGCGTCCAGCTGGTCGACGTACGCAGGCACGTTGGTGCCAGACGGCACCGATTGACTCAACGAGGCAAGCTGCTGATTGAGCGCGTCGATGCCGCTGAAGTCCTCCTTGAGCTTTGCCAGCGACGATTCATGCGCAGCATTGGTCGCTTCGACCTCGGCAAGCTGTTGGTTCGCCGTTGCCGTCACGCTGAGCTGGGGCTCCACACCGAGCACCCAGCCCAGCGCGACGACGACAACCATTACCAAGACGGAGCCGATGACCCACAGGCGGTTCTTGTCCATGGTTACTTACCCTCCGTCGCGAAGCGCTTTGAGAACGCGGCGTCATTGACGTGCATCGTGATGTTGACGGTGTACTCACCCGTCGTGGCATCCAGGTTGACCGAGCCGGGGAGCGCATCCGCATAGCCGGGCAGCGTCGCGAGAGCAGTCAGCCAGGTCGGCACGTCGGGTAGGGTCGCGCTCTTCGCAGTGAAACTCATTGTTGCGACGCGGGAACCCTGGAGCGGAGCGGTGGGCTGGTCATAGATCGCTAGCGGCGATGCGGAGTCGACGGTCACCGCATCAATCGTCACGCTGGCGGGAAGGGTCGCCTGTACGGCTTCCAGGTATTTCTTCCAGTCAATTTCCGTCGACACGCCGACTTGCTGGGCGGCCTGCACGAGACCCACCTGGTCCTGCACCTTCCGCACCTCGATGTATTTTCCCTGTTCGGCCAGTAGCTCGGCGGTCCGGCTTTGTTCCACCAACAGCCGTAACTGAGCCTGGGCCGAAAGGAGCGTCGCCCCACCAGCGGCGAGCACCATCAGCAGAAGCACTCCGACGACGCCGAGCCCGAGGCGACGGCGCATGACTTTCGCCTTACGTTCCTTGCGCACCTCGAGCGGCAGGAGGTCGACACGCGGCTCGCCGCCGACGACCAGCGTGTCGTCCTTGACCGTTTTGCTCATGCTGCGCTCCCCAATGCCAACCCCAGAGCGACGGTGAATGTTGACCCGCTGGCGCGGAGCGCGTCGGTCTGGATGGTGCGGGGCAGTGTGACGGTCGAGAACGGATCGGATCCGGACACGTCCAGCCGCGTCAGTTCGGAGAGCGCGGCCCCAAGCCCTTGGAGCAACGAGCCTCCGCCGTTCAGCACTATTCGCTTAACCGGGTTGGCCGGGTGAGTATTGCCGAAGTAGGTCACCGTGTTGCGGAGGCTGGTGAGGAGTTCGCTGGTCACCTGGTAGATGATCTCGGTAGCCGGCTGGTGCTCCGGCGGAATTTCTCCCGTCGCCAGGCCCAGGCTCCGTTTCGTGGCCTCGGCCTGCGCGGCATTCGTTGGCAGGCCGGAGCGGAGGGCCTCGGTTAGGTCGTTTCCACCGGTGGGGATGATGCGTACGAACTGCGGCACGCCATCCTTGGCGATGACTACACTGGTGGTGTTGCCGCCGATGTCGACAACGGCGATCGTGCCGGTCAGCCCGGGCCGGGTGACCAATACTCGGCTGAGCGCGAATGGAATGAGGTCCACATCGACGGTGGTCAGTCCGGCGAGCTGCGTCGCCTTGACGTTCCCGAGCACCGCCTCTTTCACCGCGGCGATAAGCAGTCCGTGCACGACGGGGCCGTTCTCTCCGGTACTTTCCGAAACCGGATAGAAATCAAGCAGGGCATCCGCCACCGGGACCGGGAGCATGTCCTGCACTTCGAAGGGCAGCGACTCCTGGATGCGCTTAAGCGACATTTTCGGCACGGTCAGGTCACGGGCGAGCACGCGTTGGTTGCCCATCCCGAGCACGACATTCTTCGACTTGAAGCCGCCCTTTGACCACAGCTCTTTGAGCGCGGCAGCCACGGTATTCGGCTCAAGGACCTCGCCTCGACTCACTGCGCCCTCGGGCAGCGGCACCTCGAAGTAGCGAAGTAGCGTGGGCTTCGCCTTGGCCGGATCGGAAAGTTCCACTGCGCGCACGGAGTTGCTGCCGATGTCTATTCCTACGACGCTGGTTGCCATGGGTTCTGCTTTCTCTGACTGGGCTAGGTTGCTGCTAGGCCACGCCAAGGATCGACAAGTAGCCGTTCCAGAGCTGATCGCCAAAAAGGATGCCGACCCAGGCGCCGGCGAGCATCCAGGGTCCGAACGGAATGCCACTCTTGCGCCCTGCTCGCCGGGTGAGGACTAACCCGAGCGCGAAGAGTCCGCCAAGCACGAATGCCGCGAATGCGCCGACTGCTAGCTCGCCCCAGCCTAGGAATCCGAGGAACACGCCAAGCACTCCGGCGAGTTTAACGTCGCCGAAGCCCATCCCGCCACGATAGGCCAAAGCGAGGGTGAGATATGCAGCCCAGAGAACGCTGAGACCCATCACGGCCCGCAGGAGCGATCCGAAATCGCCACCCAAGACCGCTGCCGTGCCAAAGAGGACGAGCCCAACCATGTAGGCGGGAAGCACGATCGAATTCGGCAGGCGCTTGGTGTCTGTGTCTATAAGGGCGAGCGTGACGCTGATCGCTGCCAGGTAAAGATACGCCACAAGCACAATGCCAGTCCCGACCGCCGTGGGCGAATGAAGTAAGCCCGCGCCGAACTTTAGGGCAACGACAGCGAAGAGCAGCGCCGTACCCAGCTCCACGAGGGGATACCGCACTGAGATCGTCGCCCTGCAGTCCCGACAGCGGCCGCCAAGGAACACCCAGGACAGGACGGGGATGTTGTCCCATGGCCGGATCTGCGCGCCGCACGACCCGCAAGCGCTCGGTGGAGAAATGATCGAGCGCCTCGCAGGCACGCGGAATATCACCACATTGAGGAAGGAGCCGATGAAGAGACCGAGGCTCCCGATGAGAAGGACTGGCACTCTAGGGGCCGCTCAGGTCGCGGATCGACACGACGGCACCGGGCTTGGGATAGTCGATCGGTGGAATAGCAAGGCCCGTGTTCAGATCGGCTCCGGCGATGCCTAAGGGCGCAAACACAAACGTGGGGTTGTTCTTGACTTCGCTGTAGGCGCCGGAGTAGATCTGGCCCTTCCATGTGAAGCCGTTCTTTCCTTCGAACGCACATGGCGTGTAGAGAAAGGCTTCGATCGGAGCGTCGATCGAGAATCCATTCTTGACGGTGAAATTCCCCTGATTGTAGGGTCCTCCGGTTTGGCAGGATGGCGTGTTCCCCAGTGTGTAGTCCGGTGTGATGAACCAGATTTTGTGCACGGCACTCGAGGACGAGGCGAAACTCAACGAGTTGACCCCGTCCCAGTTAAACTTCTGCCCGAAGATCACAACATCGCTCGTGAGCTTCACTGTCGTGTTGTTGCTTGCCGTCGGACCAGCAGCGCAAGCGAGGGCATTGATGATGACCGGCTTGCCGGGGATCGTACCGCCCAGCGTGCCATTTGGGAGTGCGCACCCGGTCAACGACTTGACTTCGTACGGAGCGCCCGTGCCATCGCGCCAATCACTTGGATTGTAACCAACCTCGGTCCATTGCGGAACCGCCGGCAGCACCGTACTCGCGACGATCTTTGTGTAAGTCCCACCTACCTTGCTCCCGGGGGGGGTGGGGCTCACGCTGCCAGCAGTCAGGTCATGCGCGATGCTCCCAGAGCCGAGGCTCGCAGAGCCGGTGACCCACGCACTGCCATTGACGGTGCATGTCTTGTTGAAGTCCAGATTCCCGACGATGAGCACGCTTCCGTTGATCACCGTGTTGTTCTTGTCACAATCGAAGTTGCCGTTCTTGATCATTAGACCGGCGCCTGTGCTTTCCGACAAGTCGAGCGTGGAATTGGACTCCACGACCCCGCCGCCGTATAGGTACATTCCGACTCCAGTCGGGACAACCCCCGGAGTGAGCCAGTTCACAACCGCTTCAACTTTGCTAGCATTTCCCGCGGTTTGACCAGCGACGCCAGTGGACTGCGCGGTGCCAGTGGACGTGACCCGAACCTGAGTAGTCGATGCCGTCGGACAACCGGGATGCCAGCCAGTGGCGTCGTATTGTTCGACGAGCGACGTGTAAACCGGCGCTGATGTCGAGACGTATTTTGCCGGTGTCGCCTGAGTAGCGCAATTGTTCAGGTGGGTTGTCGCATCCGGGAAGAGTCCCGCACGCGCCGCAGCAAGACCCGCCTCCGCGCTGCCCTGCGACTGCACTCCGGCGCGAGTTGCCGTTGAATACCCAAGCCCATAAACGACAGAATTCATTGCAACGGCGGTGAGGATCAGTCCCACAGCCATAACTCCGATGACCACTATGAGGGCCGATCCGCTTTCATCAGCGGATGCCCGTCTATCGCGTCGGTTCAGTAGCATGCTGGGCTCCCTGATGCTCCAGCGCGGCTTACTGCCGCGCTCGTAATACCGATCGGTGTTTGATTGGGCGACGCGCTCTTGAAGCTGACAGTGATTTGCTTCGGTGTTGCGCTGAAGATTGCCGTCCCTGTTAATGGGGTCACGCCGTCATCAAGAAGAGTCCAGGTCGCTAACTCAGTGGCAGTAGGCGGCAGAATCGTGGTGCTCGACCGCATTGAGCGAATGCTGCCCGCCCCGGATGAGGAGTAATACCAGGCCATGCAGCTCCATGTGACAGGCCCCGCAACCGTGGAAGCTGTGCGCGTGATGAGGAGCTGGTCGGTTCCACTCGGGTTGGTGAGTTGGAAATCAGATGAGTTGCGAATGCTCGAATCGATGGAGTCAACCGCAAGCTGGCCAGCACTTGTGGTTTCGTTCATTGCGGTGACCGTCTTCGAATTCTTCATCACGCTGATGAGCATTGCACTCGCGATTGCGAAGACGAGGACCAGGAGCATGCAGTAAACCAGAAGTTCGACGAGCGTAAAGCCGTCCTCAAATCTGTCCTGAGCGTCTGCGCTCATGGGCCCTCCACATAGACGAGGGTAGTGGCCGATGAGACTGCTACGCCCGTAGTGGCGGGCGAGACAGAAATTGTCACGGCGATTGGACGAGGGTAGCCGCCAACCGGGCAACTTGGTACCGTGCGAGTTACATTTAGCACGGCTCCGCGTGTGTCGGTCGTGCTGAATGCTGGGGCTGCAAGCGCGCCGCAGGTTATGCGCGACCGCGCATCTTCAAGCTGCTGATTGACGAGACCCGTGGCTGTCGCGAGCGTCGCGTTCATCGAAGCATTCTTGAGTCCGATAATGAGCATTGGGAGAATTGCCACCGAGACGAGCGCCAAGAGCATCATCGCGACCATGATTTCGATGAGGCTGATGCCGCTATCAGAGCGCTTCGTGACGCGCACGAAGTTACGGATTGTCCTCATGAGTCGTCTCCGTATGCACGGTATATAGGGAACGAACTGGATTGCGGGAGCGGCACTGAAGTGCCGCCCCCGCATCTAGGAAGGCAACAATGCGACGGCCTTCAGCGGCTTACTAGCCAGCGACAGTTGCTCCGGCTGCGGCGCAGACCAAGCCAGTTGTCGCCGTCGTTGAGTCTGTGATCGCGAAGTTCGCCCCGGAGGCACTGTGACCGGAGATGCAGAATGCAGTCGTGCCGTTGGTCGTGTATACGACCGCCGTTGTGCCGGTCGTGACTGCTACACCAGCAGGCGCCGCCGCGGGGAGGACTCCATTGCTCTGCGTTTGGGCGGCAACCACGGCCGTCTTGAAGTTGGTCAAGTCGGATTTGGTCGCACTGTCCTTGGCATTATTCTGGATGCCAAGGTATACAGGGATGGCGATTGCGGCGAGGATGCCGATGATGATGACGACGACGAGGAGCTCGATCAGGGTGAAGCCCTTTTCGTTCTCGTCTGATTTCCTGCGTACATTGAGTGCATTGAGTGAGCTTGTAAGCACGATGTGGTCCAATCCAGTTTGGTTAGCAAGGGAACCGGCCTGCAGGACCGATCAGGGCTTCACTGTATTAGCGGACGTCTTACAGATTCGACCCACAGAGGGGGGTGATTCCGCATGAACACGCCCCCCGTGAGGGGGATGAGTCACTTGATCGCGCTGGCAATGCCGAAGATCGGCATGTACAGGGCGATCACCATGCCACCGATGACGACGCCGAGGAATGCGATCATCAGCGGCTCGATCATGGCGGTGAGCTGCTCCGTAGCCGCCTGGACCTCGTCGTCGTAGAAGTCCGCGATTTTGTCCAGCATCACCTCGAGTGAGCCGGCATCCTCACCGACAGCGATCATCTGGGTGACCATCGGAGGGAATACCGGCTGCTGCAGGAGAGGCGCGGAAATCGAGTGGCCTTGGCGCACAGAGTCGGCGACCTCGTTGAGCGCATTTTCGATCACCCAGTTGCCGGAGGTCTCCCCGACGATCTTCAGCGCCTGGAGGATGGGTACGCCAGCGCCGATCATGTTGGAGAAGTTGCGGGCGAACCGGGCGACGGCGATCTTCTTCAACAGCATGCCGAAAACGGGCAGTTTCAGTTTGATCGGGTCGACGAACTTTCGCACCCGTTCAGTGTTCTTGTTCTTCTTCCACCAGACACTGAACGCAATGATGACCACGGCCAGCACAGGCACCACCCACACCATGGATTTGGAGAGGTAGACCAGAATCATGGTCGGGATGGGCAGCCCGCTGCCCATCCCTTTGAACATCTCCTCGAAGATCGGCACGATGAAGATGAGCATGATCATGACGGCCACGAGAGACATGAGCAGAACGATGACGGGGTAGGTCAAGGCCGACTTGATCGTATTGCGGAGCTTCACCTCCTTCTCGAAGTTCGCCGCGATCGACTCGAGCGCTCCGTCGAGGAAGCCACCGGTCTCACCAGCGCGCACCATATTCACCATGATCGGCGGGAACGATTCGCTGTGCTTGGCGAGGGCATCGGAGATCGCGGTACCGGTTTCGACGTCGTCGCGCACCTGCACGAGCAGTTTCGAGAGCGGTTTGCTCTCCGTCTGCTCGGCAAGGATGTTGAGGGCGCGGAGCAGCGACAACCCCGACCCGATCATGGTCGCCATCTGGCGGCTCATGATGGCGAGGTCCTTGAGACCTACGCCCTTGCTGAAGCCAGGGATGGAGATTTCCCGGCTGAGTCCGGTGCCTTCGGCCGTTGGCGTGATGGAGATCGGGGAGAGCCCCATCGCGTTGAGGCGGGAGGCGACCGCACCCTCGCTCGTCGCGTCCAGGGTTCCCTTGATGACCTTGCCGGCGGAGTCGCGCCCGCGATAGGCGTAGGCCTGCGCGGTGGGCATCAGTGGCCGTCTCGGGAGAAGGAGTCGCCGAAGTCGATGCCGCCGGAGGCGATCGCGCGACCGACGTCATCCGCTGGGGTCTCTGCCCTCTGGATCAGCTGTCCGATGGCGTCAGGCTCCTGCGCCTTCTCGAGGGCGGCCTCGCGCGTGATCTGGCCCGAGTCGACGAGGTCGGCGAGGTGCTGGTCCATGGTGTGCATGCCGAGGCCACGGCCGGCCTGCATCATCGACGTGATCTGGTAGGTCTTGCCCTCGCGGATAAGGTTGCCGATCGCGGGGGTCGTCACGAGAACCTCGGTGGCAACGACGCGGCCGCTTCCGCTGGCCTTCTTCACCAGGGTCTGACAGACGACGCCCTGCAGGGTGGCGGCGAGCTGTGCGCGAACCTGGCCCTGCTGGTGCGGCGGGAAGACATCTATGACCCGGTCGATGGTCTGCGCTGCGGACTGCGTGTGCAGAGTGGCGAAGACGAGGTGGCCGGTTTCCGCTGCGGTGAGTGCGACCGAGATCGTCTCCAGGTCGCGGAGCTCGCCGATCAGGATGACGTCGGGGTCCTGCCGCAGCACGTGCTTGAGCGCAGCGGCGAAGCTGTGCGTGTCGTGGCCGACCTCGCGCTGGTTCACCAGCGACTTCTGGTGCCGGTGCAGGAACTCGATCGGGTCTTCGACGGTCACGATGTGGTCAGCTCGGGTGCGGTTGACCAGGTCGATGAGCGCGGCGAGGGTCGTCGACTTGCCGGAACCGGTCGGCCCGGTGACGAGGACGAGTCCGCGTGCGAGCTTGGCGAACTGGTTGATGGATGCCGGCACCCCGAGCTCGTCTAGCGGCTTGATGTCCCGCGGGATGAGACGAAAAGCCGCGCCGACGGAGTTGCGCTGTTGGTAATAGTTGACGCGGAATCGGGCGCCGCCAGCGGTGTAGGCGAAGTCGAGTTCGAGTTCGCGCTCGAAGCGCTCGCGCTGGTCGGGCAGGAGCAGGCTGAAGAGAGCAGCCGTGACTTTCTCCGGCATCCATCGCTCGGCGCCCTCCATCGGCCTAAGACCGCCATCGACGCGGAGGCTCGGTGCGGCCCCGGCTGTCACGTGCAGGTCGGAGGCGTTCCGAAGCACGACCTGCTCGAGCGCCGCGACGAGGTCGGGATCGGCGTTGCCGAGCGCCGCGCGTTCCTCGTCGGTGAGCAGCGCCTCGGCCCGGGCTACCTGCGGGGCGATCGTGGGAACTGCCGCGCGGCGTGCCGCAGCCCGACCTTGCGAGGTGTAATCGTCGAGGGAGTAGACCTTGGTGGGCGGCGGCACCTCGTCGAAGGGGTCGGTTGGGCTCGGCGGAAGCCACTGGGTCTCGAGAGGGTCGACCACCGTGCGCGGCTCGACTACCTCCTGGGCGGCGAACTCGGCGAGCAGCGATTCCAACGTCGGTTCGGCATCCGCTGCCTTGGGTGTGACCGGAATCTCGTAAATTGGCTCGTCCATGAAGCCTCCCCTTTCAATGTCTGCCACTAAGCGACCACCCGCAGAATCTCTTCGACGGAGATGAGGCCCAGTTTGGCTTTCTCCCAGCCGTCTTCGCGGAGCGTGATCATGCCTTGCTCACGGGCCATCCGGCCGATTTCGGCGCTCGAGGCGCGGGTGACGGCGAGGCGTTCGATCTCCTCGGTCACGGTCATCACCTCGTGCACGGCGATGCGGCCGCGGTAACCGGTGTTGGAGCAGTTGGTGCAGCCGACCGGTTGATGGATCGTGGGCAGCGGCAGGTCGCGGTCGAACGAGAAGCGCAGCTTGGTGAGGTACTCGGCGTCAATGACCGCCGGCTGCTTGCACCGGTCGCACAGTCGGCGCGCGAGGCGCTGAGCCATCACGCTGTCGAGGGCAGAGCCGACCAGGAACGGTTCGATGTCCATCTCGGTGAGACGGGTGATCGCGCTCGGGGCGTTGTTGGTGTGCAGGGTGGAGAGCACGAGGTGCCCGGTGAGGGAGGCTTCGATGGCGATCTGAGCGGTCTCGTGGTCGCGAATCTCCCCCAACAGAACGACGTCCGGGTCGCTGCGGAGGATGGAGCGCAGCGCGCTGGCGAAGGTGAGGCCCGCCTTCGGGTTCACCTGAACCTGGTTGATTCCCTTCATCCGGTATTCGACCGGGTCCTCGACCGTGATCACGTTGATCTCCGGGCGAGCAACCGCGCCGAGGGTCGTGTAGAGTGTGGTCGACTTGCCGGAACCAGTGGGACCGGTGACCAGGATCATGCCATACGGCTTGCTGTAGGAAGTCTTGTAGGCCTCGAAGTTGTGCTCCAGCAGGGCGAGGTCACGCACGTTGAGACTGGTGTTGGAGTTGTCGAGGATTCGCATGACGACCTTTTCGCCCCACACCGTGGGGAGGGTCGCGACGCGGAGGTCGATCTTGCGCCCGCCGTGGCTGACCGACATGCGGCCGTCCTGCGGTTTGCGGCGTTCGGCGATGTCGATGTCGGCCATGATCTTGAGCCTCGAGATCACACCGTTCTGGATGCTCTTGGGCGCGCTCTGCATCTCGTGAAGCACGCCGTCGATGCGGTACCGCACCCGCATGTCGTGCTCGGCAGGTTCGATGTGGATGTCGGAGGCGAGGTCCTGAATGGCCTGGCTCACCAGCAGGTTCACGAACCGCACGATCGGCGCGTCATCGTCGGCGGTGTCCGTGGTACCGAAAGCGGATGCGTCGGCGGGCGCGTTCTCCTCCTCCATGGTGCTGGTGAGGTTGCTGAGTTCGTCGTCGGCGCGGTGGTACCGGGCGATCGCTGCGAGCAGGTCACCCTCGGCGGCGACGACCTGGAGGACCGGCATCCGTGCTGCTGCGCGTACGTCGTCGACGGCGAACACGTCGCCGGGGTCGACCATGGCGAGCACCAGCCGGCCGTTGTCGATGCTGATCGGCAGCACAGCGTGGCGGCGCGAGATGGCAGCGGACACCAGGGCGACGGCCATGCGGTCAACGGGGTAGTCGAGCAATTCCACGAAGGGAAGGCCCGCCTGTTGGGCGCGGGCCTTGGCGAACTGCACCTCGGTGATCACGCCCTTGGCGACGAGTTCACGCACAGCGCCTTCGTCGGCCGGGTCGCCGGCCATCAGGGTGTCCAGTTCCTCGATCGGCAGGAGGCCGTGGAGGATCAGGATTTCAGTCAGGGATGCCACACTAACCTCCCCCGGGCCGGGCATAGCTGCAGCTGCCCTCGGACGGTGCAGCGACGTAAGTCAGTGGCCCGAGGCATTACGAGTGGTGCTGGTAACGCGCAACAGTACCTCTGGTGTGCGGCGTGGGGATAGTCCCACGATCAGGGGGTGCGGGTGTCGGGTTCGGGCGGCGAACCACCCATTCGTTCTCAGCCGGCCGGTAGGATTGGTCGAGATTCTGGGGGTTTGCGTGCTGCATCGCTATAGTCCGGGTGCCGCTGACGATAGGCCCCGCGTCGCCACTGTGACCGGCTGGGCCGTGTGGGTGATGACGCTCATGCTCGCCGCGCATGCCGCAGCTCGTGTACTGCACGGTGACGGCTTCGACGCGGTCATCGACGGATGGATGGCTACCTCCACCAGCATTGCCACGGTCGTGGTTGCAGTAGTCGCGCTGTTTCAGAGACAACGGATGCGACCGGGGCTGCTTCTTGCGGCGGCGGCCGTTACGAGCTGGGCGGCCGCCAAGGCTTTCCATGTGCACGCTCTGGACGAGTCCGGCTCGCTGCCGGTACCATCGCCCGCCGACGCCGGCTACCTCACCTTCCATGTCCTCATGCTCGCCGCCCTGGTCAGACTCGTTCATCGACGGATACGGGGGCTGAGCCGTGCGGTGCTGCTTGACAGCGCCATCGGCGCGCTGGGCGCGGCATCCGTTCTCGCGGTTTTTCTCGTGCCGATGCTTGACGACAGCCTCGCGCGCTCGTTCTCGCTGGCCACCGTGATCGAGGTGACCTACACCGTGCTCGACCTCCTCCTGATCGCTGCGGTGGCGGGAATCGCAAGCGCGCATGGGCTGGACCGCGGACGGCACTGGATGCTGCTCGCCGGTGGCCTGGTCTTGTTCGCGGTCGCGGACATCGCCTACAGCCTCTTCGCTTCTGGATACGGTGTCGGTTCCTGGCCCGACCTCTGCTCCGCCGTCGGCCTGGCTCTCGTCGCCGGGTGGATCAGCCGCTCGGCGAGGAGCGAACAGGCCGGGCGTTCCACCCGGGCCGGCGGCCCAGAGCTGACCATTCCCGTCGCTTCGATGATCGCCGCAATCTGCATCCTGCTGGTGAGCAGCACCACTCGCGTGAACGGCGTGGCGGTCGTACTCGCCGGGGCGACACTGGCAGCCGCAGTTGCGCCGCTGGGTCTGCGCCAGTGGTATTTTCGGCGCCAGTCACGCACCGACGAGCTGACCGGCCTTCCCAACCGTCGCGCCTTCTACACGGACGTGCCCATGCGGATCGCTGCGAACCGCAATCGGACCGGTGCGCTTCTCATGCTCGACCTGGACGGGTTCAAGCACGTCAACGACAGCCTCGGTCACGACGTCGGCGATCAGCTCCTTGTCAAGGTCAGTCGACGTCTGGAACAGCAGCTGCATCGCGGTGGCCACCGCGGCAGCCTGCTCGCCCGACTCGGTGGTGATGAGTTCACGCTGCTGCTGACCGGTGTGGATGCTGACATGGCCACCACGTTCGCCCAGCACGTGTGCGACGCGCTGGCCGAGCTCTACTCGCTGGACGGTATCGCCGTGCATTCGGGTGCCAGCGTCGGAATCGCCATGTTCCCACAGCATGGCGAGACGCTGAGCCCGCTGCTCCGTAAGGCGGACCTGGCGATGTATAAAGCCAAGGCCGCGCGCACGGGGCATCACCTCTACGGCGACCTCGACGACGTCGACGGTGACACCCGCCTGAAAACCCTTGACGAGCTCCGAAACGCCCTGGCGGCCGGGCAGATGGTGGTGCACTACCAGCCGAAGGTCGATCTCAGATCCGGGTCCGTCACCGGGTACGAGGCTCTCGTGCGATGGAACCATCCGGTGCGGGGATTGCTCTTTCCCGATGCCTTCCTCGGGCTGATCGAAGAGGCGGGCCTGATCCGAGAGCTCACGCGAGTGGTCCTCGAACAAGCCCTCGACGAGGCCGCGTGCTGGCACGCGAAGGGCCACGCGTTCACCGTCGCCGTAAACCTGTCTGCCAGTTCGCTTGTGGATTCGGGTATGCCGCGCCGGGTCGCCGAGATGGTGGCGTCCCGCGGGCTGCCGCCCTCCGCGCTCACCCTGGAGGTCACCGAGGAATATGTCATCAGGAACGTGGACCGCGCACGTGTCGTGTTGACTGAGCTTCGCAGTCGTGGCTTCCGGATTGCAATTGACGATTTCGGCACTGGCTACAGTTCCCTCGCGTACCTCCGAGACCTGCCGATCGATGAACTCAAGCTTGACCGATCCTTTGTCAGCCCCATAACCGGTGATGCCCGCGCCGCGGCCCTGGTCTCGTCGACTATCGACCTGGCGCACGCCCTCGAGATGCAGGTGGTGGCCGAAGGCATCGAGTCAGCGGATGCCTACGGTCACCTGGCCGCTGCTGGGTGCGACCAAGGCCAGGGGTTCCACATGTCCCGAGCGATTCCGGCGGCCGAGATCGCAGGATGGCTGGGGCAGCGCCCCGGTGCGGAGCCTGCCGGCGCAGAGCACGCGAGCGCGGTGCGGAACGTCAGCGTGGGGTGACCCGGCGGCGCCGGTCGTTGCCCGCCCGCAGGTCGCGGTTGAGCCGGCGGTCGCCGTAGTAGAGAACGGACTCCCAGTCGATCTCTTCCGGCGATTTTGGAACAATCTTCGGTGCTTCCTGCTTCGGTTTCTTCGGTGACACGTACAGCCAGCCGAGCACGCCGAGGAACACGTCGACGATTGAGTTGCGCATTCCGACGTAAGCCCGGATCGCCCCGGCCGCCAGCACGGCGTTGAGCGCGGCGAATGCCACGTTGCCCCAGTTCTGGTCTTGCACGTTGCGCCATACGGTGAGCAGCGAGAAGGCGACGATGAGGTACGGCACCACGACGTAGAGCGCGGGAGCTGCCGTGCGGTTCTTCACTTTCGGCGTGCGCACGAACGGAATCTTCTCGCCGGTGAGGCCCTGCTGCATTGACTTGATGACGCCGGCCAGGTTCACCGTAAGCAACACCAGGTTGAAACCGTAGATGCGGAAGATGTCGCTGAAGCGGTGGCCGGAGTCCCGAAGGTCGCTTCCCATGGCCAGGAAGTAGGGCAGGGCGGCGATGAAGACGACCGGGCTCAGAAGCCGGCTGTCGTACGGGTAGGCCAGCAGGAACAGCAGCCCGAAGCTGGCCCAGGCGATGGACGCCATGTAGTTCACCCGCAGCAGCACCTCGCGGAACAGCACCCGTTCGCGCAGGGAGCGGCGCTGCGAGATCTGCTTCCAGAGTTTGGGCAGGATCAGGAGGCCACCGTTGGCCCAGCGGCGGCGCTGGACCACGAGCGCGCCGAAGTCGGGCGGGGTGGCACTGTAGCTGAGTCGTTCAGGGTAGTTCGAGAGGGTCCAGCCGTGCGTTCCGAGGTCGACGCTGGACTCGGTGTCTTCGATCACGGTGCGGTCCTGGATGTACGTGCGGATCTCGAAACCGCCGACGGTCTCCACCTCGACGATGTCTTCCAGGGCGCGTTTGCGGATGACGGCGTTCGCGCCGACCCAGAAGGTCGCCCCGTAGTAGGTCATGCCCTGGTGCAGGATGTGCTGGATGTCGGTGGTCGCGCCGGCGACTCGTTCGATGCGGGTCGGTGCGCCGCGGAAGGAGGAGTACGGCGTCTGGGTGACGGCCACCCGCTCATTGCCCGCGGATTCCAGGAAGTACGCCAGCCGCAGGCAGTAGTCGCGCAGCAGCAGCGAATCGGCGTCGAGGGTCAGCAGGTATTCGGTGTCGGGAATGATGAGGTCGGCGGGCTCGTCTTCCGCGACCTCGCGCAGGACCATCGCACCGGCCGCATCCTCGCGGTTCCAGCGGTGCCCCATCAGCGAAATGTAGGCGTTGAGGTTCATCGCCTTGTTCGTTTCGTGCGACAGGCTGGCGAACATCTTCCGCTCGAAGGTCTCGGTCTTCACGTTGAAGATCCAGCTGAGCCGCTGGTAGAGCTGGCCGAGTCGCTCGGCTCCGGGCGAGGCCTTCTGCGCGCTCGCAGCGTCCAGGGCGAGCAGCGTCAGGCGCAACTCCCGCGACAGGCCCATGATGACGAGGTCGACGAAGAACTCGTCCACGTGGTTCTCGACGCGTTCGGCCTCGGCCATCGTCTCGAGCCATCCGGCAGCCGCCTCGTATTCGGCGGAGACCCGGAGCAGTTCGTCAGCGGCATCCACGGAGTTCTGCATCCGTTGTCGGAAATCGGCCAGCGCCGAGTTCGCTCGCTCCGCCGGAGCGGAGAGGGCCAGCTCGATATCCGCCGCCAGCGCCCGGGTCTCTTCAAGCCGGGCGAGCACGGCGGGGTCGGTGGGGAAGGGCGGGTCGTCGAGCAGCAGCACAACAGTGAGGTCGGGGAATTCCTGCAGCGCCGCCGACCAGAGCGTGGCGCGCACCACTTGCGGTTCCTCGGCGTAGGAGGGAACCAGCACCGTGATGCCATCGTGGTAGTCGGTGAAGTGGCGGTCGAGTTCGCCGCGCGGTACCCGTATGTGGTTGGCGAACCGGTACAGCGCACCCTGCCGGGCAAGCAGGTACATGAGTGCCGAGAAGGTGAGGAACGTCACGACGACCAGGTAGGAGACCGTTTCAAGCTGGAACTGGAATCCAGCGTTGGGGTTGTCGGCCAGCTGCCGCAGCACTGTGGAGATGACGTAGAGGATCCAGGCCAGGATAGTCACCAGGATGCCCACCCGGCCAAGCAGGATCTTCCGCCGCGACGGCGTGGGGTGAACGATCGAGAGTGGCTCCGACCGGCGCTCGGCGCCCCACTGGCGCTTTCGGGTCGCGCCCCCCTCGGCAAGGGATGCGTCGGGGAGCGCACCCGGTTCTGAAGTGGCTATGGACTCTACAGACTCATCCGACAGCACTGATCGCTCTGGCATTGGTCCCCCGCGTCAACGGGAGGGACGCTCCGCCCGTGAATTCTGTGCGGGAAACTCACCCGGATGTGGGCCAGAGACTGTCCGCTCGTTGCCAGCATAATAGGAGGGCGCGCGCTTTCGCCGCGCGGCTTCGACTTCCGGCAATGGCGCCTCCTGACGTTCCAATCATCACAACCAGGACCGTGACCGGCACTTTCGTCGTTCGCGAAACCGTTTCCCGGGGTCCGCCTGTACCCCGCACTGGGGAGAACCTGTGTCACAACGCTTTCCTGGCCGCCGACTGTCCGTTCTGCGCGTCGTCGCGCTCTGCGCCGCACTCGCCGTGGTCGCCGCCGGGGCCGTCTTCGGCTGGACCCGTTTCGAAGACGCGCAAGCCGCATCCGCTTCACGCTCCTTCTTCTCCGGCTACGTCGACGTGACCGCGACGCCCACCTTCGCGTTCGAGGACGTCGCTGCCTCGAATGAGAAGAGCGTCGTGCTCTCGTTCATCGTCTCCGACCCCGACTCCGACTGCCGCCCATCGTGGGGCGGCTTCTACGGACTCGGCGAGGCCGGTCGGAGCATGGACGTCGACCGGCGGATCGCGCGCTTCGTGCAGAACGGCGGCGAGGTATCCATCTCGTTCGGCGGCATGGCGAATTCCGAGCTGGCGACGACCTGCACCGACCCGGTGAAGTTGAAGAGCGCCTACCGGCAGGTCATCGACCGGTACGACATCACCAGGATCGACCTCGACGTCGAGGGCGCCGGCCTGAGCGACGCCGCGGCCGGTGTGCGCCGAGCCGAAGCCATTGCTGCGATCCAGAAGGAGCAGGCCGCCGCGGGCACGAGCCTGGACGTGTGGCTCACCCTGCCGGTGGCCCCGACCGGACTGACCGATAAAGGCACCACCGCCGTGGCCCAGATGCTCGCGGCCAAGGTCGATCTCACCGGCGTGAACGTGATGACCATGGATTTCAACTCCGGCATCACGACCTCGGCGGGCATGCTGGACGCCTCTATCAGCGCCGCGCAGGCCACCCACAAGCAGCTTGCCGTGCTCTACACAGCCGCCGGCTTCGACCCGGGCGACAGGACGCTCTGGCGGAAGATCGGGCTCACCCCGATGATCGGCCAGAATGACGTGCCGAGCGAGGTCTTCGGCCTCGACGCGGCGCGGGGGCTGAACACGTTCGCGCGGCAGACGGGCATCGGCAGGGTTTCGATGTGGTCGCTCAACCGCGATGCCACCTGCGGCGCCAACTATCCCGATGTGAAGCGGGTCTCCGACGCCTGCAGCGGAGTAGAGCAGGGTGATGCGCGCTTCGCTAAAGTGCTGGCGAGCGGGATCACCGGGACGCCGTTCGCTGCGCCGGCCACGCGGACCGCGGAACCGTCGGTCGCCCCCGTGGTCGACGACCCCGCGACCAGCCCCTATCCGATTTGGACGCCGGAGGCCACGTATGTTGCCAAAGACCGGGTGGTGTGGCACGGCAACGTCTACGCCGCAAAGTACTGGACCCTCGATGACCTGCCCGACAACCCCTCCATGCGCGCCTCCGAGACGCCGTGGGAGCTGATCGGCCCGGTGCTTCCGGGCGACAAGCCGCAGCCGGTGATTGAGGTGCCCGAGGGAACGTATCCGGACTGGGTCGCCTCCGCCGTCTACGAGAAGGGCGACCGGGTCATGTTCGGCGGTCGGATCCTCGAGTCCAAGTGGTGGAACCAGAGCGACAGCCCGCAGGCGGCCCTCGAAGGGTCGAATAGTTCGCCGTGGATGAAGCTCAAGGACGAGGAAGTCACCAAGATCCTCGCCGGCAAGTAGCAATCGCGCCCGTCCACGCAGCGAAGGCGGAACGAGCCGGACAGAGGCGACAGTTCATCCGGATTCCGCCGACGGATGCTCAATCCAGCCGGTTTGGGCTGCATCGAGGGGCGGTGCTGGCTGCGGGACCGCGGCTACGCGTCGCCGAAGACCGTGCCGACTATGTCGTGGGTATAGCCCTCTGGGCTGGTGTTCACCCATTTGGTCGCGAACCACAGCCCCTCGCGGAGGAAGTGCGATTCGCCCCAGCTAGAACCGTCGGCGGTCACCTCGGTGACACAGCGGAGGCCCTTGATCTCCTCGAAGCACGAGTAGCCGAGGCCGCTCATGCGTTCGGTGACGCTCGCCTGCTGCGTCTCGGTGATTTCGGCGACGTTCGTGGTGAGTCCAACATCGCCGCCGCCGGACGCCTTGGCCCAGATGCAGGTCACGGACGTGGTCGCCTCCAACACCGTCTCGAGCCCGTCGTCCTCACCGCGGTACCGGATGGCTCCGCCGGCCGGGTCCTGGGTCCACGCGGGGTTGAGCACAAGCAGCGGACTCAGCTGAGCGGCCCAGTCTGTCGTGTAGATCTCGGCACACGACGACGGATGCCTCGGGTCGACGCCCGCGGCATCCGTTGCAATCGGCGTGGGCGTCGCGTTGCCGGTCGCGGGGATCAGCCGGAGACGACGACGGGGCGGCGCTGCGGTAGGGGAGGTGCTCATCGGACGGTGCCCTTCGGAGGTTCCGTCAAACTTATCCGGTAGGCATCACCCGTTCGCGACCACCCGTTCGAGCTCACCTGTTCGCCACCCCCCGTTCCCGAAATGAGCGGTTGCGGAAGGACACGTTCGACGGATCGCGGCATTGACGGTCGGCCAGGCATCCGCCACACTGAGCACAACCGCGCGGGGTGCGCGATCGCACACATGAATACAGCCGCCGGAGGACCACGTGAGAACAGCGCCGATGATCGCCGTCGCAACGGTCACCATCGCGGGTGTCGTCCTCGCTGGCGGCGCTGCCTTCGCCTCCACCGGGCTGCCGGAGACCGGAAGGGTCGGATCGTCAACCGACATCGCCGCGCCCACACCGGTACCCACCGACGATTCCACGTCGGACAGGCCGCAGGCGAAGAAGAACGGCCGCAGCCAGGACGTCGCCGCGATGCCGCGCGACGCGGCCAAGGATGCGTCGAAGGTGAAGGGCGCCGCGACGGGCAAGCGGGTCTCGGAATGGGCCAAGACGCACGCCAACAAGAAGGCGCACAAGCCGAAGAAGGCCAAGAAAGTCGCGGAAGCGCCGAAAGACTCGGTCTCGCCGTCCTCTCCGCCGATTGTGCCCGAGCATGGCAACGGCAATCCGAACGGGAAGACCAACGGGAACGGGAAGATCAAGTCCGACTCCGACTGAGCCGTTGGCATCCGCTTGCGCTGAGGATTTGGCCACGCGCAGCGGGCAGGCCATCCGCGCGTGGCAAAATCCTCAGCGCGAGCGAACGGGGACGCAGCGCGGGCCAACGGGGACGCAGCGCGGGCCCACGAGGACGCAGCGCGGGCGCAGGGGACGCAGCGCGAACCCACGGGGACGCAGGATGGCCCCCTGCCGAAGCAGGGGGCCATCCGAACTAACGGAAACCGTTAGTTGTAGGTGCCGGGCGTGAAGTCGTCCGAGTTGAAGCTGTCGAAGTCGACGAAGCTCAGGTCACCCTCGTTGAAAGCCGCCTCATCCGTGAAGATGCGGTTCGGGTAACGCTCAGCCTTGGCTTCCTCTGTCGCCTCGACAGTGACGTCGCGGTAACGGGGAAGACCGGTGCCGGCCGGGATCAACTTACCGATGATCACGTTCTCCTTGAGGCCCATCAGCGGGTCGCTCTTGCCTTCCATGGCCGCCTGGGTCAGAACCCGGGTGGTCTCCTGGAAGGAAGCGGCCGACAGCCACGACTCGGTCGCCAGCGAAGCCTTGGTGATACCCATGACTTCCTGACGGGCCGAAGCCGTCTTCTTGCCCTCGGTCAACGCGGCCCGGTTGAGCTCGTTGTACTTCAGGCGGTCGACCAGCTCGCCGGGCAGCAGGCCGGTGTCGCCGTGCTCGACGACGGTCACCTTCCGCAGCATCTGGCGAACAATGACCTCGATGTGCTTGTCGTGGATCGGAACACCCTGTGACCGGTAGACATCCTGCACGCCACCGACGAGGTGCTTCTGCACCTCACGGACACCCTTGACCCGAAGAACTTCCTTCGGGTCGACGGCGCCGACGATGACCTGCGTACCGAGCTCGACGTGCTGTCCGTCCTCCACGAGGAGGGTCGAACGCTTGAGCACCGGGTAGGCGATGGCTTCGTCACCGTTGTCGGGGGTCAGGATCACCTTGCGGCTGCGATCCGTGTCCTCGATCGTGATGCGACCGGCGGCCTCGACGATGGGCGACGCACCCTTGGGGGTACGGGCTTCGAAGAGTTCCTGCACCCGGGGCAGACCCTGGGTGATGTCGTCAGCGGATGCCGACCCACCGGTGTGGAAGGTACGCATGGTGAGCTGCGTGCCGGGTTCACCGATGGACTGCGCGGCGATGATTCCGACGGCCTCACCGATGTCGACGAGCTTGCCGGTGGCGAGGGAGCGGCCGTAGCAGACAGCACACACACCGACCGCGGACTCACACGTCAGCACCGAACGAACCTTGATGTTCTCAACGCCGGCTTCGACGAGCTTGTTGATCAGCACGTCTCCGACGTCGTCGCCGGCCTGGGCCACAACCTCACCCTTGGCGTTGACCGCGTCGGCGGCCAGGCTGCGGGCGTAGACCGCGTTCTCGACGTTGGAGTCGCGAACGAGGGTTCCGGTGGAGTCGACGGCGGCGATCGGCAGGTCAAGACCCTTGGTCGTTCCACAGTCGTCCTCGCGGATGATGACATCCTGCGAGACGTCCACGAGACGACGCGTGAGGTAGCCGGAGTCCGCGGTTCGCAGAGCCGTGTCGGCCAGACCCTTACGAGCACCGTGAGTAGCAATGAAGTACTCGGCGACGGACAGGCCCTCGCGGTAGCTCGAGATGATCGGGCGAGGGATGATCTCACCCTTCGGGTTGTTCACCAGGCCTCGCATACCGGCGATGTTGCGCACCTGCAGCCAGTTACCGCGGGCACCGGAGGTGACCATGCGGTTGATGGTGTTGTCTGCCGGGAAGTTCTCCTGCATGGCCGCTGCGACGTCTTCCGTCGCACGGGTCCAGATCTGGATGAGCTCCTGGCGGCGCTCGAGGTCGGTGGTGAGACCCTTCTCGAACTGTGACTGCACCTTGGCGGCCTGCTTCTCATAGCCGGCAACGATCTGCGGCTTGTTCGGCGGGGTCAGGATGTCGCTGAGCGCGACGGTCACACCGGAGCGCGTGGCCCAGTAGAAGCCGGCGTCCTTGATGCGGTCCAGCGTCGCGGCGACTTCCACCTTCGGGTAGCGCTCGGCAAGGTCGTTCACGATCTGGGAGATAGTGCCCTTGTCCGCCACCTTCTCGAAGTAGGGGTAGTCGGCCGGAAGCGCCTCGTTGAAGATTGCGCGGCCCAGGGTGGTGTTCACCAGTACGGTGCCCACGGCCTTGCCGGTGCCTTCCTTCACGTCGACCAGTTCGACGCCATCGGGCTGGGTGCCCTCGGTGAAATACTCGTCGGTGAGACGGATGCGCACCTTGGCGTTCAGGTCGAGCGACTTCTGATCGAACGCGAGGATCGCCTCAGAGGTCGATGAGAACGCGCGGCCTTCGCCTTCGACGCCTTCCTTGAGCGTGGTCAGGTGGTGCAGACCGATGATCATGTCCTGGGTGGGCAGGGTCACCGGGCGGCCGTCTGACGGCTTCAGGATGTTGTTCGATGCGAGCATCAGGACGCGGGCCTCGGCCTGCGCCTCGACGGACAGCGGCAGGTGCACTGCCATCTGGTCACCGTCGAAGTCGGCGTTGAACGCGGCACACACGAGCGGGTGCAGCTGGATGGCCTTACCCTCAACAAGCTGGGGCTCGAAGGCCTGGATGCCCAGGCGGTGCAGCGTGGGCGCACGGTTCAGCAGCACGGGGCGCTCCCGGATGATCTCCTCGAGCACGTCCCACACCTGCGGACGGCTCCGCTCGACCATGCGCTTGGCCGCCTTGATGTTCTGGGCGTGGCTCAGGTCGATCAGGCGCTTGATCACGAACGGCTTGAACAGCTCCAGCGCCATCTGCTTGGGCAGACCACACTGGTGCAGCTTCAACTGCGGGCCGACGACGATGACCGAGCGTCCCGAGTAGTCGACCCGCTTGCCGAGCAGGTTCTGGCGGAACCGACCCTGCTTGCCCTTGAGCATGTCGCTCAGGGACTTCAGGGCGCGGTTGCCGGTACCGGTGACGGGGCGACCACGACGACCGTTGTCGAACAACGCGTCAACGGCCTCCTGCAGCATCCGCTTCTCGTTGTTCACGATGATCTCGGGAGCACCGAGGTCAAGCAGGCGACGCAGGCGGTTGTTGCGGTTGATCACACGACGGTAGAGGTCGTTGAGGTCGGAGGTCGCGAAGCGGCCACCATCGAGCTGCACCATCGGGCGCAGCTCCGGCGGGATCACCGGGACGACGTCGAGCACCATCGCGGCCGGCGAGTTGCCGGTCATGATGAACGCGTTGACCACGCGCAGTCGCTTGATCGCACGGATCTTCTTCTGGCCCTTGCCCTCAGAGATCTGAAGGTGCAGGTTTTCGCTCTCGGTGACGAGGTCGAACGCCTCCAGGCGCTTCTTGATGGCCTCGGCGCCCATGAACGCCTCGAAGTACATGCCGAAGCGGTCCTGGAGCTCGTGGAAGACCGAGTCCTCAGGCTTGAGGTCGCCGACCTTGAGGGTGCGGAAGTCTTCCCACACGCGCTCGAGGTGGGCGATCTGCTCGTCGATCGACTTGCGGGTCTGGCCCATCTCCTTTTCGGCGGCGTCCTTGGTGCGCTTCTTCTGGTCGCTCTTGGCGCCTTCGGCCTCCAGGGCTGCGAGGTCGGTCTCCAGGCGCTGCATGCGGTCCGCGATGCGGGTGTCGCGCTGGCCTTCGAGGGTCTTGATCTCGAGGCGAAGCTCGTTCTCAAGGCCCGGCATGTCCTGGTGGCGCGCGTCTTCGTCAACCGTGATGACCATGTACGCGGCGAAGTAGATGACCTTTTCGAGGTCCTTCGGAGCCATGTCCAGCAGGTAGCCGAGGCGCGACGGGACGCCCTTGAAGTACCAGATGTGGGTAACCGGGGCGGCGAGCTCGATGTGGCCCATCCGCTCACGGCGCACCGACGACTTGGTGACCTCTACGCCACAGCGCTCACAGACGATGCCCTTGAAGCGCACGCGCTTGTACTTGCCGCAGGAGCACTCCCAGTCCCGGGACGGTCCGAAGATCTGCTCTCCGAACAGGCCGTCCTTCTCGGGCTTGAGCGTGCGGTAGTTGATAGTTTCGGGCTTCTTGACCTCACCGTGTGACCAGCGACGGATGTCGTCGGCGGTAGCCAGGCCAATGCGAAGCTCGTCAAAAGTTGTTACGTCGAGCAATTTCTCTCCTTGGAAAGTTTTCGAGTCTCTTCTGGGCCTGGTTTAGATGTCGTCGATCGACGACGACTCAAACCGGGTGGAAATGTTGATGCCGAGTTCCTCAGCGGCGCGGAAGACTTCGTCATCCGTGTCGCGCAGGCTCACTGCGGTGCCATCGGCCGAGAGCACCTCGACGTTCAGGCAGAGCGACTGCATTTCCTTGATCAGAACCTTGAAGCTCTCGGGGATGCCGGGCTCCTGGATGTTCTCGCCCTTGACGATCGCTTCGTAGACCTTGACGCGGCCGAGGATGTCGTCGGACTTGATGGTCAGGAGTTCCTGCAGGGCGTAGGCGGCTCCATATGCTTCGAGCGCCCACACCTCCATCTCACCGAAACGCTGTCCACCGAACTGCGCCTTACCACCCAGCGGCTGCTGCGTGATCATGGAGTACGGGCCGGTCGACCGGGCGTGGATCTTGTCGTCGACGAGGTGGTGGAGCTTCAGGATATACATGTATCCCACTGACACCGGACGCGGGAACGGCTCGCCGGAACGGCCATCGAACAGCATGGTCTTTCCGGTGCGGTCGATCATGCGGTCGCCGTCGCGGTTCGGGATCGTCGAGTCCAGAAGGCCCTCGATCTCCTGCTCCAGCGCGCCGTCGAACACCGGGGTCGCAACCTTGGTGCCCGGCTCGGCGCTGTGCGCGGCCTCGGGGAGCTTGGAAGCCCACTTGGGCTTGCCGTCGACCTTCCAGCCCTGCTTTGCGATCCAGCCGAGGTGAGTCTCCAGGACCTGCCCGAAGTTCATCCGGCCGGGGATGCCGAGCGGGTTGAGGATGATGTCAACCGGGGTTCCGTCGGCGAGGAACGGCATGTCTTCGACCGGGAGGATCTTGGAGATGACGCCCTTGTTGCCGTGGCGGCCGGCGAGTTTGTCGCCCTCGGTGATCTTGCGCTTCTGGGCGATGAACACGACAACGCGCTGGTTGACGCCAGAGCCGAGCTCGTCGTCGCCGTCCTGCGAGTCGAACACCTTGACGCCGATGATCGTTCCACGCTCACCGTGGGGAACCTTGAGGCTCGTGTCACGGACTTCGCGGCTCTTCTCGTTGAAGATGGCACGCAGCAGGCGCTCCTCGGCGGAGAGCTCGGTCTCGCCCTTCGGCGTGACCTTTCCGACCAGGATGTCGCCGGGGCGAACCTCGGCGCCGATGCGGATGATGCCGCGCTCGTCGAGGTCGGCCAGCAGGTCAGGCGACACGTTGGGCAGGTCGCGAGTGATCTCTTCCTTGCCCAGCTTGGTGTCGCGAGCGTCGACCTCGTACTCCTCGATGTGGATCGAGGAGAGAACGTCGTCCTTCACCAGGTTCTGGCTCAGGATGATGGCGTCCTCGAAGTTGTGACCCTCCCACGGCATGAACGCCACGAGCAGGTTCTTTCCGAGCGCGAGCTCACCGTTGTCGGTGGCGGGGCCATCTGCGATGACCTCTCCAGCCTCAATGCGGTCGCCCGCGTTGACGATCACGCGGTTGTTGTAGCTGGTGCCCTGGTTGGCGCGGTCGAACTTACGCAGGTAGTAGTCCTGGGTGCCACCCTCGTCGAGTTGCACAGTGACGACATCCGCTGACACCTCCATCACCACGCCGGCCTTGTCGGCGGTGATGACGTCGCCGGCGTCGATGGCTGCGTAGCCTTCCATACCGGTACCCACGAGCGGGCTGTCACTGCGGAGCAGCGGCACAGCCTGGCGCTGCATGTTGGCACCCATGAGTGCGCGGTTCGCGTCGTCGTGCTCGAGGAACGGGATCAGGGAGGTACCCACCGACACCATCTGGCGCGGCGAAACGTCCATGTAGCCGATTTCGTCGTGCGGGAAGAGGTCGACCTCGCCGCCCTTCTTGCGGGCCAGGACACGCTCTTCAGCGAAGTGGGCGTCCCGGGTCAGCGGCGCGTTGGCCTGGGCGACGATGTACTCGTCTTCCTCGCTCGCGGTGAGGTAGTCGATGGTCTCGGTGACGATTCCGTCGACAACACGGCGGTACGGGGTCTCGATGAAACCGAAGGAGTTGATCCGCGCGAACGAGGCGAGCGAACCGATCAGGCCGATGTTCGGGCCTTCCGGGGTTTCGATCGGGCACATGCGGCCGTAGTGGGACGGGTGAACGTCTCGCACCTCGACGCCTGCGCGGTCACGGGACAGACCACCCGGGCCCAGCGCCGAGAGGCGACGCTTGTGCGTCAGGCCGGCGAGGGGGTTGTTCTGGTCCATGAACTGGCTCAGCTGGCTGGTTCCGAAGAACTCCTTGATCGCGGCGACGACGGGGCGCACGTTGATCAGGGTCTGCGGGGTGATCGCTTCGATGTCCTGCGTGGTCATGCGCTCGCGGACGACACGCTCCATGCGGGAGAGGCCGGTGCGAACCTGGTTCTGGATCAGTTCGCCGACGGCGCGGATGCGACGGTTGCCGAAGTGGTCGATGTCGTCCACGTCGAGACGGATGTCGACCTTCTTGCCCTCACGGGTTCCCGGCAGGGTGGTGCGGTTGTCGTGCAGCGCGACGAGGTACTTGATCGTGCCCAGGATGTCCTGGAGGGTCAGCACCGAGTCGGTCAGCGGAGCCTCGAGGCCGAGCTTGCGGTTGATCTTGTAGCGACCGACCTTGGCCAGGTCGTAGCGCTTCGAGTTGAAGTAGAAGTTGTCCAGCAGGGCGCGGGCGGCCTCGGCGGCAACCTGCTCGCCCGGGCGGAGCTTGCGGTAGATGTCCTTGAGGGCTTCTTCCTTGGTGAGGATGTTGTCCTTCTCCAGGGTCAACTCAATGGACGGGTAGCCCTTGAACTCCTCGAGGATCTCTTCGCTGGTGAGGCCGAGGGCCTTGAGGAAGACCGTCACGGACTGCTTGCGCTTGCGGTCGATGCGCACACCGACCTGGTCGCGCTTGTCGATCTCGAACTCGAGCCAGGCGCCACGGCTCGGGATGACGCGGGCGGAGTAGATGTCCTTGTCGGACGTCTTCTCCTGCTGGCGCTCGAAGTAGACGCCGGGGCTGCGGACCAGCTGCGACACGACGACACGCTCGGTGCCGTTGATCACGAAGGTGCCCTTGGGGGTCATCAGCGGGAAGTCGCCCATGAACACGGTCTGGGTCTTGATCTCACCGGTGAGGTGGTTCATGAACTCGGCGTTCACGTAGAGCGGTGCGGAGTAGGTCTTGCCCTTTTCCTTGCACTCGTCGATGGTGTACTTTTCCGGCTCGAGCTCCGGGTTGGTGAAGGACAGCTGCATCGTTTCGCCGAGGTCTTCGATCGGAGAGATCTCTTCGAAGATTTCGTCGAGGCCGGTGCGGCTCGGGAGGTCTTGGCGACCTGCCTTCTGCGCCTCGGTGACGCGCTGCTTCCAGCCGTCGTTCCCGACGAGCCAGTCAAAGCTCTCGGTCTGCAGTGCGAGCAGATCCGGAACAGTGAGAGTATCGGTGATCTTTGCGAACGAGAGACGCTCTGCTGAGCGGCCGTTCTTGGGTGAATTGGTGGATGCGTTGCGCGCAGCAGCCAAGGAAATAACCTCCGTGGACCCCGTCAGGTCTAGTTACTGTTAGTAATGGAGAACTCCACAGACCCTCTGAGGTCGTGAAACCTGGGGGAGAGATGTGCCGCAAGGTGGCTTGAGCACGCAAAGCCGACCGCAATATGAAGGCAGAGATATGTCTGGGAGCGCAAGGATCAACTATATGCGTTCTGACGCGCCGTGTCCACTAGTTTCTTGACCTGGCCCATTTTCTCGGGTATAACCCAGCTTTCCCCTCGCCTTCCCCTCGCCTTCCCCTCGCCGAAAACGCACTTGTTGGGTCCAAAACCCCCTCATAACCCCAACGAGTGCGTTCTCGCGGAAGCCTGCTGGGCGATGATTCGGCGCACCCGAAGCAGGAAAGAGCGCTGGTCGTCGAAGACGTCCCCGGATTGCACTCGCACGTATCGCCAGAGTGCCGACTCGAAGACTTCCCGCCGCACGATGTCCGCCTTGAAGCGCTGCTTGCTGACCAGGTGCCCCTCGCCTTCGTAGTCGAACACCGTCCGCGCCCAGTGGTAGGCGAGGTCCGGTTTACCGAGCCGGTTCCCCGCCTCATCGAACACCGGCTGGTTCACGACCGGTTCGGGCAGCCCGTCGTCCACGAGCAGGAGCCGCAGCCACGTCTCGGGCCGGGAGTCGACGCCGGCGCGCACCCGTTCGATCGCCGCCCGCATGTTTCGCACGCCCCTTCGACCCGCGTATCGCGCGATACCCGCGCGGAGCGCATCGATGGTGGTCAGCGCCGGCTCCCGGCTGCCGTCGTCGAGCGGCCGACCCGACACCAGGTAGTCACCCGCTGCCACGAGGTCGTAGTGCGAGAGAACGGATGCGAGCTGGCACCACGTCGAGACCGGGTCGGTGACGACGAACCCGCTCCACCACCAGAACCGCGCCTCGACACCTTCGAGCGAGTGCCCCACCACGCCGCGCACTCGCGGGGGTTGCCGCACTTCGTTGACGGCAACATGCAGCGTGGCTCTCGCCTCCAGCCAGGGCGGCAGTGGAATGCCGTACAGCTGGGCAGCGGTGAGGTGACTGAACGCCTGGCCACGCGGCATCCTCGGCTGGAAGGCGAGGCACCTGTCGCGGACCGCGTCGGGGTCCAGCCCGATGGCGCGAACGCCGCGCGAGGGCCGCTGCACGTCCGGAGCGCGCAGTCGGTCGATCGGGAAAGTGCCCGGCGGCACGTCGGTGGTCAGGAACGCCCGCCCGTGCAGCCACGGTGGCAATGGTTCGAGTCTGCGCACGCCAACATGATGAGGCCGGCCGACCCGTCCGCGCCGAACTTATCCACACCCCCTCACGCGAAAACGCACTCGTTGGGTTCAAAACGGGTTGATAACCCCAACGAGTGCGTTTTCGGCGAGGAAGGACCCCGCGGGAGCGGTCAGTCCTCGCGGGACTCCTTCACCTGGGCGACCAGCTGGGTCGGGTTGATGAAGCGCAGCGCGATGATCAGGATGACCAGCATCATCGCGGTGTAGATCACGCCCATCGACGAGATCAGCTGCCTGGCCTCGCCACCGCCGGCACTGGTCATGGCCCGGTAGATCGCCACCACCAGGGTGTCGGACTGCGGCCCGGAGACCAGGAAGGTCAGGTCGAACATGCCGACCGTGCGCACCAGCACCAGGATGCCCGCGGCGAGGATGCCCGGGACCAGGAGCGGGGCGAGCACCTTGGCGAACACCTGCAGCATGTTCGCACCGCACATGCGTGCCGCGTTCTCGATCGCCGGGTTGATCTGCTCGATGAACGGCGTCATGGTGATGATCACGAACGGAACCGACGGCACCAGGTTGACCAGGATGACGGCGAGGATCGTGCGTCCCAGGCCGAAGTTGTACATCACCGTCGCCAGCGGGATGCCGAAGGTGATCGGCGGGATCAGGATCGGCAGCAGGAACAGCAGCATCACCAGCTTCTTGCCGGGGAAGTTGCTGCGGGCCAGCACGTAGGACGCCGGAACCCCGATCACGATCGAGATCACGATCACCGAGAGCGCCACCAACAGGGTGACCCCGATGATGTGGGTGAGGTCGAACCGCGTCCACGCCTCCTGGTACCAGCCGACCGTGAAGTTCTCCGGCAGCCAGGTGTTGAACCAGGGCTTGCCGAGCGAGTCCACCAGCACGCTGAGCACGATGCCGAACAGGAACACGAAGAACGCGACGACACCTGCCCAGACGAACCAGGTGCCCGGTGAGGCCACCAGCGACTTCTCGCCGGGTGCGAGGGAGCCGCGGGAACCACGTGGCTGACGCGGCTTCGTGACGAGAGTGCCGGCATCCGCTGCCCGGTCACGTGTGAGTGTTGAGTCGGACATCAGCCCTTCCCTCCCGTTGAACCCTTATAGAGGAATGAGCGGCCCAGGAACACGATCGCAATGACGATGAGCTCGACGACGCCCATCATGATCGCGATGGTGGAGGCCATACTGTAGTCCAGCTGCTCGGAGAACGCGCGGTACGCCATCAACGCCAGCACCCGCGTGGATCCGGAGGCGTCACCGACGAGCCGCGCCGACGGGAACACGCTGAACGCGAGCACGAAGGTGAGGATGAACGTGGTCGCCAGCCCCGGCGCCAAGAGCGGCAGGGTGACCCGGCGGAAACGCTGCTTCCAGTTCGCGCCCAGCGTCTTGGCCGCAGCCTCGAGCGACGGGTCGATGCCGGAGAGGTACGACGAGATCAGCAGGTAGGCGAACGGGAAGCCGGAGATGACCAGGGAGAAGAACACACCCAGGTAGTTGTTCACCAGTTGCAGCGGCTGGTCGATGATGCCGGTCTCGAGCAGGAACCGGTTCAGCCAGCCCTGGCGCCCGGCGAAGATCAGCAGGCCCTGCGCGGTGAGCACGGTGCCGAGCGTGATCGGCAGCACCAGCAACGTCTGCAGGAACCGCTTGCCGCGGAACTTGCCGCGCAGCTTGAACGCGATCGGGATCGAGACCAGCACATTGAACAGTGCCGCCGGCAATGCCAGCCGCATCGTGATCCAGACCGAGTCGAACACGAACGAGTCGCGGAAGAAGGCGAGGTAGTTGGCGAAGAATCCGCCGCCCCATTTCTCCACCGTGGCCGGCAGCGGCTGGAAGGTGAGCCCGATGCCGTAGGCGAACGGGTAAACGAACAGCAGCAGCGCGAACACCACGGCCGGCACCACCAGCCAGAGCTTGGTGTCGACGCCGCGTTCGGCCAGCCGGTGCTTCAGGCTCGCCGAGCTCCGGCCGCGCGAGCGGGAGCCGGAATTCGTAGCGGATGTCATCCCCGCACCTCCGCGAGTTCCCGCTGCTCCGTCGAGACCTCGTCGAGGTTGCTGCGGTAGACCAGCGCCCGCGCCGGGTCCACCGCGAGGGTGACCGTCGCACCGGGGACCGGCGCTTCCTCGGCGTGCACGAACAGGTTCTGGCCGCCGGTGGCGGTGACCCCAACCGCGAATTCGCGGCCCTGGTACTCGACCACGTTGACCTGCGCCTGCAGCGTGTTCCGGCCGGTCGTCGACTCGCCGGGCCGCACCACGAGCAGGTCGGACGGCCGGATGGCGACGCGGATATTGTCACCGACGGATGCCGGTTGCACCAGTTTGGCGAGGAGGTCCATACCGTTACCGGTCACCCGCGCCTGGCTTCCCTCCACCGATTCCACGGTGAGGTCGATCAGGTTGCGGTAACCCATGAAGTCGGCGACGTGCCAGTTCGCCGGGTGGTCGTGCAGTTCCTCCGGCGTTCCGATCTGCTGCACCCGGCCATCGCGAAGCACCACCAGGCGGTCGGCCAGTGACAGCGCCTCCTCCTGGTCGTGGGTGACGTAGATGGTGGTGAGGCCGAGGGACTGGTGCAGGCGCCGAATCTCGGTGCGCATCTCCAGGCGGAGCTTGGCGTCGAGGTTCGACAGCGGTTCGTCCATCAGGACCAAACGGGGCTCGAGCACGACGGCGCGCGCGATCGCGACACGCTGCTGCTGGCCGCCGGAAAGCTGGCCCGGGAGTTTCTTGGCGTGCTCCTCGAGCTTGACCAGGGCCAGGCCCTCGCCCACGCGGCGGGTGATCTCGGCCTTGGGGAGGCCCCGCATCTGCAGGCCGAAGGCGATGTTCTTCTCCACCGAGAGGTGAGGGAACAACGCGTAGTTCTGGAAGACCATACCGAAGTCCCGCTTCTCGCTCGGCAGCACGTCAACGCGCTTGCCGTCGATCAGGATTTCGCCGTGGGTGAGCGGGAGCAACCCCGCGAGGCAGTTCAGCGCCGTGGACTTGCCGCAACCCGACGGCCCGAGCAGGGCGATGAACTCCCCTGCCCGGATCGTCAGGTTGAGGTCGACCAACGCATCGCGACCTCCGAAACTGCGTCCCACGTTCTTCAGTTCGAGGGACTCGAATGCATTAGCCGACAGTGACATGTGTTATTTCACCTCAAATTTTCCGGTGCCGATTTCACGGTCCCAGATGTCGAATGCCTTCACCAGCTGGGCCGGCTCGAGCGGGGTTGCCTTGGGCATCTTGTCGATCAGCTTGTCGTACCAGTCACGGCCGAATTCCTTGATGGCGTCCTGGCTGGCCTGCGGCGCCTTGGCCAGGGTTGCACCCTTGACGGCGGGGCCGGGGTAGAAGTAGCCGGAGTCGTAAGCCATGGCGTTAGTCTCCGGGGTCAGCATGTCCTGCAGCAAGAGGAGGATCGCCGACATCTTGTCCGCGGTCTGGCCCTTCGGCACGACGGCGTAGTGGGCATCCGTCACCCAGGTGAAGTCGTCGAACGGAGCGGCTTCGATCGACTTCGGCTCCTGCGCGAGTGCGCGCGGGTTGATGTCCCAGCCGGTGGTGGTGGGGATCATCGACCAGGTGCCGTCTGCCATGTTTGAGATGACCTGGCCGGTTCCGGTGGGGTAGTTGCTGATCGTCGCGCCGAGTTCCTTGAGGTAGGCCCAGGTCTTGTCCCAGCCCTTCTCGGGGTCGGACGGGTCGGTGTCACCGAGGATGTACGGCAGGCCCTGCAGGAAGGTGCGGCCGGGTCCGGAGTTGGCCGGGCGGGCGTAACCGAACTTGCCCGGGTTGGCCTGTGCCCACTTGAGCAGGTCTTCCGGGTTCTTCGGAACGTCCTTGACCACTGCGGGGTCGTACTGCAGCAACGGGCCCGACGGGTAGTACGTGGTCACGACGCCGAAGCCCTCGGCGAGCTTCTGCATGTTCGCGGCCGGCTCGATGTAGTTCTTCTGGTTGTCGAGGCGGTCGCCGTAGTCCTTGACCAGCGGAACCCAGAGGTTCTGCCCGATACCGGCCGAGAGGCCGTCGGTGCCGGTCATGACGAGGTCGACGGACAGGCTTCCGCTGTCGACCTGCGGCTTGATCGTGCCGACCAGGTCGGGCGCGCCGGCGCTCTCCCAGGTGACGGCGGAGATGATGTCCGGGTGCTTCTGGACGAAGGCGTCGACCATGGGTCCGGTGAGTTTCTGGTTTCCAGCCACATCGAGGATGTTGAGGGTGACCGGAGCGGACGGTTTGGCGGGCACGTCGCTCGCATTGGTCGCAACGGGAGCCGGCTTGGCACCGGAGTTGGGCGCGGTGCAGCCTGTGAGCGCGAGTGCGGCCACAGCGACTGTCGCCGCCAGATATGTACTCTTTCGAGCGCGCATATCGTGTTCCTTCCTTCTTTAATCCCCAGGCTGCAGTGCCTGGAAGCTGGGTTCTGCACGCGGCGCGTGCGGAACGAGTATGGGGGCAGCGGCTGCCAGGGCGGCGGCTGCCGGTGTTGCGGAAGCGGATGCCGGTGCGGCGGCTCCCGCGGGCACGACGCCGGTGGACTGGCGCACGACCAGACTGACCGGCACATTCTGGTTCTGGCGGATGCCGGACCCACCGCCGAGCACGACGTCGAGCAGCATGTCCACGCTCGTCCGGCCGATCTTGACCCGCGGGAAATCGACGGTGGTCAGGTTCGGCCAGACCAGGGTTGAGACCGGCACGTTGTCGAATCCGGCGACGCTGATGTCGTCGGGGACCCGCAGCCCGCGATGGCGAAGGCGGTCGATGAGGCCGACAGCGACCAGGTCGTTGAAGGCCACGATCGCGGTGGCGCCGCTGGCGATCGCGAGGTCGGCGGCCTGCGTGCCGCCGGAGAACACCGGCGGGAACTTTCCCAGCTCGATGAGTTCGAGGCCCGGCATGGTGGAGTCGTAGGAATGGAAGGCGTGCGAACGCTCCCGGTCGGACCAGGACGTCACAGGCCCGGCGGCATAGGCGATCCTGCGGTGACCGAGCGCGACCAGGTGCCCCATCACGGCACGGAGCCCGCCGTCGTTGTCGAACGTGATCGAGGGGATGTCGCCGAGTTGCCGGTTGACCAGCACCATCGGCGCTTCCTCGGCGAGGGCGGCGACCTCCGCGTCGGAGCCGCGGGCGGAGCAGAGGATCACACCGTCGACCTGCTTGGTGAGGCTGCGGACGACCTCGGCTTCCAGCAGCGGGTCCTCGTCGGTGTCCGCGACGAACACGGCGTAGCCGGCGGCGCGCGCCCGCGCCTGCACGCCCTTGCAGATCGAACCGAAGAACGGGTTCTCCAGGTCGGGCACGACGAGGCCGATGCTGCCGGTGCGGCCGGTGATGAGGCCGCGGGCCGCGCGGTTGGGGCGGTAGCCCATCGACCGGGCAGCTTCCTGCACCCGGCGGCGGGTGTCTGCCGCGACCTGCTCCGGTACGGCAAGCGCCCGGGAGACGGTGGAGATGGAGACGCCGGCGGCACGAGCGACATCACGAATGGTCACGGCCATACCCCAACACCTCCTTGTGTACCCCGGCCGGCGCACCCCTGGCGCCTGACGTTGACCCTATTCTGCAAACCTTTTCAGTGTTTCGTCAAGTCACGGTTTGGTATCGGCGCCGAGGCCCTATAGTGGTCGGCAGTGCAGCGATTTGGCGGCCATCGCTCATCGATCGGCGGCTGCAACAAAGACCGCTGTTTTGTTTCACCACCGTTTCAATGAGGAGGCAGCTAGTGACATCGCGACCGTGGACACTTCATCCGGACCGAGCTCTCCCCGCCGAACCGGCGCAGCGGAGCATCGCGAGGGAGCTCTACCAGGCCACCGCCGCGCTCCCCATCGTCTCGATGCACGGCCACATCGACGCCGGCGCCATCGCCCGCAATGACTCCTTCGGCGACCCGGCCGAACTCTTCATCATTCCCGACCACTACCTGGTGCGGATGCTGGTCTCGCAGGGCTTCTCCAACAGCGACCTCGGCGTGCGCCCGCGTGACCCGGCCGCGCCGTTCGAGACCGATCACCGCCTGATCTGGCGCCGGTTTGCCGAAAACTGGAAGCTCTACCGCGGCACGCCCACCCGCTACTGGATGGAACACGAACTGGTGGAGATCTTCGGCATCACCGAAGAACCGTCAGCCGCCACCGCGGACGTGATCTACGACGAGCTGACGGAGGCGCTGGCCAAGCCGGAATTCCGCATCCGTGGGCTGTTCGACCGGTTCAACATCGAAGTCCTGTCGACAACGGATGCCCCGGACGCCGACCTCGCCGACCACGCCGCGCTCGCCGCCGAAGGCTGGGGCGAGCGCGTGGTTCCCACCTTCCGTCCCGACGCCGTGTTCTACCCGGACCGCGCCGGCTGGCGCGCCGCGGTCGACCGACTCTCCGCCCGAAGCGGCGTCGATGTGGGCGACTACGCCGGTTTCCTCGAGGCCGTGCAGCAGCGGCGCTTCGCCTTCGTCGCCGCAGGAGCCCGGGCGACCGACCACGGCCACCTCACCGCCAACACGACTCCGCTCGACCGGGCCGAGGCGGAGCGGATCTTCGCCGCGGCGCTGAACGGGCCGGTCGACGCGGCCTCCGGCGAGGCGTTCGCCGGAAACATGCTGTTCGAGAGCGCGAGGATGACGGTGGATGACGGCCTCGTCATGCAGCTGCACCCGGGCGTGCTCCGCGACCACGCGGCATCCGTTCACGAGACCTACGGACCGGACAACGGGTTCGACATCCCGGTGGCGGTCGAATACGCGCGAGCGCTCCAGCCGCTGCTGAACGCGTTCGGGCACGATCCGCGATTCAGGATCATCCTGTTCACCATCGACGAGACCGTCTACTCGCGGGAGCTGGCGCCGATCGCCGGCGCGTACCCGGCCGTGAAACTCGGGGCGCCGTGGTGGTTCCTCGACTCCCCCGGCGGGATGGCCCGGTTCCGGGAACTGGTCACCGAGACCGCCGGTTTCTACAACACCAGCGGCTTCGTCGACGACACCCGGGCGTTCGCCTCCATCCCCGCACGTCACGACCTTTCCCGCCGGATCGACGCCGGCTACCTGTCGAAGCTGGTCGCCGAGCATCGGCTCACGCTCGATGAGGCCACCGAAACCGCCGTCGACCTCGCCTACCACCTGCCACTCGCCTCGTACGCTCGGCGCTGACGTCCAACGTCGTTCATTTCGCCCATTCCGTTTACTTCACTCGCTTGGCCCGTCTCACTCGCTTCACTCGCTCCACTCGCTCCACGAAAGGACTCGCATGGCCACCATCGAACGCGCTGAGGTCTTTGTCACCAGCCCCGGCCGCAACTTCGTCACCCTGAAGCTCACGACCTCCGACGGCGTGACGGGCCTCGGCGACGCGACACTCAACGGACGGGAACTGTCTGTCGTCGCATACCTGCAGGAACACGTCGTGCCGCTCCTGATCGGCCGTGACCCGCAGAACATCGAAGACACTTGGCAATACCTCTACCGAGGTGCGTACTGGCGTCGCGGCCCGGTCACCATGGCGGCCATCGCCGCGGTGGACGTGGCGCTCTGGGACATCAAGGGCAAGGTCACCGGGCAGCCGGTGTACCAGCTGCTGGGCGGCGCGAGCCGCACCGGCGCGCTCGCGTACGGACACGCATCCGGTTCCGACTTGCCGTCGCTGTTCACCTCGATCCAGAACCACCTCGACCAGGGCTTCAAGGCGATCCGGGTGCAGACCGGCGTCCCCGGTCTCGGCCAGGTTTACGGGGTCGCCACCAACCAGAAACCGGGCGAGCGCTACGACTACGAACCGGCCAAACGCACGTCGGTGCCGACCGAGGAGGAGTGGGACAGCGCCGCCTACCTCGAGCACATCCCCACCGTGTTCAAGGCAGTGCGGGAGGAGTTCGGCTTCGGACTGCCGCTGCTGCACGACGGCCACCACCGCCTCACCCCGAACGAGGCGGCGATCCTCGGCAAGTCGCTCGAGCCGTACAAGCTGTTCTGGCTGGAGGACTGCACGCCCGGCGAGAACCAGGAGTCACTGCGGCGGGTGCGGTCGCAGACCACCACGCCGCTTGCGATCGGAGAGGTGTTCAACACGGTCTACGACTACCAGACGCTCATCACCGAGCAGCTGATCGACTACGTGCGGAGCGCGGTCACCCACACCGGCGGCATCAGCGCGCTGAAGAAGATCATGGACTTCGCCGCGATCTACCAGATCAAGTCCGGCTTCCACGGGCCCACCGACATCTCGCCGGTCGGCCAGGCGGCCGCGCTGCACCTGGGCCTTGCGATCCACAACTTCGGCATCCAGGAGTACATGAAGCACTCGGCCGATACGCTTGAGGTGTTCCGTACCAGCTACACCTTCGAGAACGGCCTGCTGCACCCCGGCACCAACCCCGGCCTTGGCGTCGAGTACGACGAGGAACTCGCCGCGTCCTACGCCTACACCCCCGCTTACCTGCCCGTGAACCGCCTGCAGCGGGACGGGAGCATGCACGACTGGTGAGCCTGCCCCCTTCGCCTGCCCCGTTCGCCTGCCCCGTTCGCCTGCCCCGTTCGCCTGCCCCGTTCGCCGAAAGTGCATTTGTTGGGGTTATGAAGCCGTCATAACCCCAACTAGTGCGTTTTCGCGGTAGCGGATGTCCTGGGTTGGCCCCCACGGCGCCGACCGAGTACGCGGGGTAAGGGAATCCGCCGGGCCGCAACCGTCGCCGGACCCGCCGCCGGCTCAGGTGACCGTGCCGAACTGCCAGGGAATGAACTCTTCCTGGCCCACCCCGAGCTCCTCGCTCACCGTCTGCTCACCGGATGCGACGCGCACGATCAGCTCGAAGATCTCGCCTCCGACCTCGGCGATGGTCGCGGTGCCGTCGACGATCCGGCCGGCATTGAGGTCCATGTCGTCTGCCATCTTCTCGAACATCTCGGTGTTCGTGGCGATCTTGATCGACGGGGTCGGCTTGGCCCCGAACACCGATCCGCGTCCGGTGGTGAAGCAGACCACTGTGGCTCCGCCGGCGATGATGCCGGTGACGGACACCGGGTCGTATCCGGGAGTGTCCATGAACACGAGGCCGCGTTCGGTCACCGGCTCGGCGTACTCGTACACGGCCGAGAGGTCGGCCTGGCCGGCCTTGGCGACCGCACCGAGCGACTTCTCCAGGATCGTGGTCAGTCCGCCGGCCTTGTTGCCGGGCGACGGGTTGTTGTCGAGGCTCCCGCCGCCGCGCCGGGCGTAGTCCTGCCACCAGTCGATCCGGTCGAGCAGGCGCTGCCCGACCGCGGGCGCCACCGCCCGGCTGGTCAGCAGGTGCTCGGCGCCGAAGACCTCGGGTGTCTCGGCCAGGATCGAGGTGCCGCCGTACGAGACCAGCCGGTCGGAAGCGACGCCGAGCGCCGGGTTCGCGGTGATGCCGGAGAAACCGTCCGACCCGCCGCAGTTGAGGCCGAGCACGAGTTCCGACACCGGCGCTGGCACCCGCCGCCGCTGGTTCAGCTCGGGGAGCATCGCGCGGATCCGGGCGATCCCCTCCTTGACCGTGGCGCGCACCCCGCCCTCGCCCTGGATGTTCATGGTCGACACAATCGTGTCGGCCGGCAGTCCGTAGCCCTCGACCAGGGACTCCACCGGCACCATCTCGCAGCCGAGCCCGACCACCAGCATGCCGCCGAAATTCGGGTGGTTCGCGTAGCCGCGCAGGGTGCGCAGCAGCACCTGGCCGCCCTCGCTGGTCGGGACCAGGCCGCATCCGCTGTTGTGGGTAAGGGCCATCACGCCGTCGACGTTCTCGAACTCGTCGAGCGCGAAGCCGCGGAACGCGTCGGCGATCAGGTTCGCGGCGGTGGCCGAGCAGTTCACCGAGGTGAGGATGCCGACGTAGTTGCGGGTGCCGAACCGGCCGTCGGCGCGCGGGTAGCCGAGGAACGTGGGCATCTCGCCGGCGGGCGCCGCGAGTTCGGTGTGCCGGGTGCCGAATTCGTGCTCGCGCTCCGTGTCGTCCATGCCGAGGTTCTGGGTGTGCACGTGGTCGCCGGCCGCGATCGCGACCGTGGCCCGGCCGATCGACTGCCCGTACTTGTGCACCTGTCCGCCCACGGCGACGGATGCCACCGCGAACTTGTGACTGCGCGGCACGTCCGCCGTCAGCAAGATCTCGGCGCCGTCGCCCAGGGCGACGCGGGTGCCGGCGGCCAGCGGATGCAGGGCGACGGCCACCTCGTCGCTCTCGCTGAGGTGCAGGGCGACGGCGCTGAGCGGGACGGCGAGGGGTGGGACAGCGCCGGGCTGGGCGGTGCCGGGCTGGGCATTGGTTGTCATCTGGCGGGATCCTGACGGCTGCGATAAGCTCAATGTAAACGGTTTCATTGTCCATTATTGTTGCGAGAGGCGAACCGGTCAAGATGGCGACGACGATTCGGCAGGTGGCGGCCGCTGCCGGCGTCTCCGTGGCCACAGCGTCCCGTGCGCTCAGCGGCTCGACCGCCGTCATCGACGCCACCCGTCAGCGCGTGCTCGCGGTCGCACAGGGCCTCGATTACACCCCGAGCCGGCTGGCCCGCAGCCTGGTCACTGGCCTCACCGGCAACGTGGGCGTGATACTCCCCGACATCACCAACCCCTTCTACACGTCGTTCCTCGCCGCGCTCGAGTCGACGCTCGGCGCCCACGACGTCGGCATCCTGATCGGGGACTCGCAGGAAGACAGCGACCGCGAATACACCCTCCTGCAACGGATGTCCACCCAAGTCGACGGCCTCGTGCTGGCCTCGAGCCGCATGGCCGACGACCAGATCGTCGGCGCCACCAGTAAGTTGCCGATCGTGCTCGCCAACCGGATGCTGCGGGACACCGTCCCGGCGACGGCCCGGCTCTCCCAGGTGGTCATCGACGTCGACCCCGGGTACACGGCGGCTGTTCACCACCTTCACGAGCTCGGCCACCATCGGATCACCTACATCGACGGACCGCCCCGATCCTGGTCCGGCCTGCAGAAGCGCACCGCATTGAACCGAGTCTGCGCGGAGCTCGGCATCCCGTTGACCGTCGTCGGAACCGAGCGCCCCGACTTCGGCGCCGGCCGCGACGCCACGGAGCGGATCCTCAGCGACACCGAATCCGGCCTCCCCACCGCCATCCTCGCCTTCAATGACCAGGTCGCCCTCGGCGTGCTGGCCGCGAGTCGCGCCGCCGGCATAGACGTGCCCGGTCGGCTGAGCGTGGTCGGCTGCGACGATTCCCTCCCCGATGGCCTCGCCTGGCCGGCACTGACCACCATCGACAGTTCCGCCCGCACCCTCGGCGGCCTGGCCGCGCACGCGATCCTCGATCCCGGCGGCGAGCGCGGCAGCAGCGTGCAGACCCGGCTGGTGGTGCGCGGGTCAACCGGGCCCGCCCGTCAGTCCGTCGCCCGGCCTATCCCCGGCCCGGCCGCACCCGGTTCCTCGCCCCCACCCGACTCCTCGCCCCCACCCGACTCCTCGCCCGCACCCGGCTCCTCGCCCCCGTCATCCGCACCCGGATCACCCGCATCCCCCTCGCTCATCGCACCACGCCCCACCCGTGCGGGCAAAGTGCCGTGACGCACCGAGCCGAAGCGACCATTTGCCCGCACTCGCGCACGGTCGCGGCGCACACCTGAGCCCAGCGCGACCCAGCCGACCGCCCCGGCCCAACCCCGTCCCCGTCCCCAACCCCGATCCCGTCCTCGTCCCCAACCCCGTCCCTCCCTCCACCCCCCACCCCCCACCCCTACTGGAGTAATCGTGACCGAGACCATCCCGCCCCGCCGCCTGCCGGCATCCGCCCTGCTTGTCGCCAACCCCGTCATCGCGGTGCTGCGCGCCAGCCAGGCGAGCGACTATGACGCTGTCGTCGACGTACTCGCCGAAAACGGGGTGCGCTCGATCGAGCTCACGCTCAGCACCCCCGGCACGTTCGAGCACCTGCCGGCGCTGCTGGAGCGAGCCGGCTCCGAGGTGGAGGTCGGCATCGGAACGATCGTGAACGTCGCCCAGGCCCAGCAGGCCATCGACGCCGGCGCCCGCTACCTCGTGACGCCGATCGTGAACCTCGACGTCATCGCGCTGGCCGTCGCGGCCGGAGTGCCGGTGTTCCCCGGGGGACTCACCCCGACCGAGCTGTATTCCGCCTGGGACGCCGGTGCCACCGCCGTGAAGATCTTCCCCGCCGAGACCGTCGGCCCCCAGTACGGCTCACACCTGCGCGGCCCGTTCCCCGACCTCCAGTTCGTGCCGTCCGGCGGCATCGGCCTCGGCGACATCCCGGCCTGGCTGGCGGCCGGCGCCACCGCGGTCAGCCTCGGCGGCCCGCTGATCGGCGACGCGCTCAAAGGCGGGTCCCTCGACGCCCTCGCCGACCGGGCGCGTCGAGTCACCGAGCTCGCAGCGGATGCGCGGGCCGGCAAATGAGCGCCGCCGCGGGGTCCCCGAGCACCGGCGCCGGGGCATCCGTCGTCACCTTCGGCGAGACCATGGCCATGATGAGCTCGGCCACCGCCGGGCCGCTGCAGCACGCGCGCACCCTGAACCTCGGGATCGGCGGGTCGGAGAGCAACCTGGCCATCGCGCTGACCCGACTCGGCACCGATACCACCTGGATCGGACGGGTGGGCGCGGACTCGCTCGGCGACCTGGTGCTGCGGGAGATCGGCGCCGAGGGAGTGCGGGTGGTCGGCATCCGCGACCCTGAGGCACCCACCGGGCTGATGATCAAGGAGCACCGCACCAGCTCCGACACCCGGGTCTGGTATTACCGGCGCGGCAACGCGGGGTCGCGGCTGCGTCCGGAGGACATCGACCCCGAGCTGGTCCGGGCGGCATCGCTGCTGCACGTGACCGGGATCACCCCGGCGCTGTCTTCATCGGCCGCTGACGCGACGTTCGCGGCGATCGCGGTCGCGCGGGAGGCCGGGGTGCCGGTGTCGTTCGATCTGAACTTCCGCGGGAAGCTGTGGACCGCGGAGCAGGCGGGCGGCGTCTACCGTCGGATCATCGCCCACTCCGACCTCGTCTTCGCGGGGGACGACGAGGCCGCCATTGCGGTGGGCGCTGCCGATTCGACCGGCACGCGGCTCTCGCCGCTCGAGTTGGCGCACCGGCTGGTGGACGCCGGGGCCGGGCAGGCCGTCGTGAAGCTCGGGTCCCGCGGCGCCGTCGCCCTGGTCGACGGGCAGGAATACACGCGTGACGCCGTGCGCATCCACCCCGTCGACACGGTCGGCGCCGGCGACGGGTTCGTCGCGGGCTACCTTGCCGAGTACCTGCGCGGCGAGGACGTCGCCACCCGGCTGACGACTGCCGTCACCGTCGGGGCGTATGTATGCCTGTCGTCGGGCGACTGGGAGGGCCTGCCGCGGCGGAGCGAACTGGCGGCACTCGGCGCGACCGAGCCCGTCTCCCGCTGACTCCCCCTCCCGGCCGCCTTCCCGGCCGCGAAACTGCACTTGTTGGGGTTATGGAGGCCTGATAACCCCAACAAGTGCAGGTTCGGCGAGGGACGGAGTCGTTTGACGCGCGGAGGGAGGTTTGGCTGCGGAGCGTGCAATGGATGCCGCAGACTGGAGGAATGAGCAGGGGCGAGCAGCAGCATCCGTCGGGTGGATCAAAGTCGGTCGTCTTGAAGCACAGCGGCTACTCGGCCGTGATCGAACCCGACCGGTTCACCCCCGGAAGCTTTCAGCTGGTCGTCGACGGGACCCCGCAGTCGCACGTGAACCTCGAGAACCCGGGCGAGTTGTTCTTCGAGTACATCCAGCGGATCGGCCACGTCATCGACCTGATCGGCGACCCCGGCCAACCGATCACTGCGGTACACCTGGGCGCCGGCGCACTCACCCTGCCACGCTATGTCGAGGCCACCCGGCCCGGCTCCCGACAGCAGGTGGTCGAGCTGGAGACCGAGCTCATCGACCTGGTCCGGGCCGAGCTGCCCTGGGACAAGCGCGCTCAACTGCGGGTGCGGCACGGCGACGCCCGCGAAGTGCTGGCGAAGCTGCCGGCCGGGCTGCACGGCGCGGTGGACCTCGTCGTCGTCGACATCTTCTCCGGCGCGCGCACGCCCGCCCACGTCACGAGCCGCGAGTTCTATGCGCTGGCGGCGCCGCTGCTCTCCGCGCGGGGCGTGCTTGCCGTGAACGTCGCCGACGGCCCCGGGCTGGCCTTCGCGCGCGGGCAGGCTGCGACGCTGGCCTCGGTGTTCCCGCATCTGATCGGGCTGGCGGAGACGCAGGTGCTGAAGGGTCGGCGCTTCGGCAATATCGTCTTCGTCGCGGCGCACACGCCGATCGACACCGGCTGGATCCCCCGACTGCTGGCCGGCGGCCCGCACCCGGCGAAGGTGATCGAGGGCACCGAGTTGCGTCAGTTCATGGCGGGGTCGCTGGTGTCAACGGATGCGACGGCCACGCCGTCCCCGCTCCCCGGCCGGACCGTGTTCCAGATCGGGCGCTGAGCCACCGCCGCTGCGGATGCGCCTCCCGCACTGCGGCGCGCCCCGCTCCCGCCGCGCTGCGGATGCCCGTCCCCACACCTCGGCGCGCCCCGCCCCCGCCGCGCTGTGGGTCCGCGTCCCCACACTGCGGCGCGCCCCCTCCCTTCGCGCTGCGGATCTGGCCACGCGCGGCGGGCCTGCCATCCGCGCGTGGTCAAATGCACAGCGTGACGGCACTACGGGTGCGTTGGACGGCACACCGGAAGGCGAGACGGCACAACGGAAGGCGAGGCGGCAGGACGGAAGGCGAGGCGGCAGGAGGGCGACACAGCGATGATGTGACTGGGACACGGGGAACAGCGGCGGCGCACGATGCAGACCCGGGTTATCCTGAAGGGGACCCCTCCCCCGCGCGGCACACCCGGCCGCGCCCGCCTCACTGGAACCCATCCTGAGCATCATCATCGGCTACGACGCAGTCACGCTGCGCGAAAAAGTTGACCTCCGCGCCGCCGGCGCCCGGCTCGACGAACTCGGCGACCTCCGCAGCCTGTCCGCACTCAACGAGAAGGTCACGCTGCTTCGGCTGGTAGGCCGGCTGGACGAAGCCTGGGAGATCGCGAACGAGGCGGTTCGCCAGGCCCGGTTCACCGGGAGCCGCGAGGAACTCGCGCTGTGTCGCATCCGTCGCGCCCAAGTGCAGCAGTACCGCGGCAAGCTCGACGAGGCCGCGGCGGAGCTGAGCCACTGCATCGACGAGGCGGAGACCCACGAGTGGGACAGCATCGCCGGCTACGCCCGCCAGCACCGCGGCAAGGTCTACTTCGAGCAGGGCAACCTCGAGGCGGCGCTCGCCGATTTCACCGCCGCCGTGTTCCTTCGCAACAAGAGCGGGGCGCCAGAGGGACAGGTGGAGAGTTCGCTCATCGCCGTTGCCGTCGTGGAATCGTTCATCCAGGAGAAGAAGCAGAAGCGGCAGGAGTCAGACGACTCTGCCCGTCCGTCCGGGCAAACCGAGTAACCCGGGCGCCTTCCGGCCGCACAGACGGTCCGGTATCGACCGATTCGTCCCCGGGCTGTGGCCAACCCCGGAGAATTCCGATGAGGGCAACCGCAGCGAACACCTTCCCGGCCGGGCGATCGGTTTCGTCCTGAGTGTGCCACCGGCCCGCGCGCATAACTCCTGCAATTCATGGGGAGTTGTCAAGAAATGGGCCAAATTCGACCGAATCGGCGAGAATTGCAGGAGTTGTGCACGGGATGAGGTGCGGCACGTGACCATGAGGCAGAAGTCCACCCTGGCTGCGGCCGGCAACGGCGTGCAGCGGATGCGACGCCGCGGCGTCTTGGCGCTCGGCGCGCTGGCGGCGACAACTGCGCTCGCCCTAACCGCCTGTACAGCGGGCCCACCGCGTCCGCCGACGTCCACGTCCACTCCGGCCCGGCCGGTCCCGTCGGAGACGGCCCCTCCCACCGGAGTCCTGCTGCCGGTGCACCCGGTCGGGGATCCCGTCGTCATCGCGTCACAGCTCGATGTGCCGTGGTCGATCGTGCGGATACCGGCCGGTGGTACCCTGATCAGCGAGCGTGACGCGGGTGAGATCGTTGAGTTGCTCCCGGACGGCGGCCTGCGCGAGGCCGGCACGGTGCCGGGGGTCGAACCCGGCGGGGAGGGGGGCCTCCTCGGGCTGGCGTATCGTGCCGCGGCGGACGACACCGCGGCCGACCACGGAACCGACTCCGGCGCCGACTCCGGCTCCCACTCCGGCTCCGGCACCGCGGCCTCCGCCGGCTGGATCTACGCCTACTTCACGGCCGCAGACGACAACCGCATCGTGCGGATGCCGCTGACCGGGGCTGCCGGAAGCTACGGGCTGGGCACTCCGGAACTGATTCTGGATGGGATCCCGAAGGCCGGCAACCACAACGGCGGCCGCCTCGGATTCGGGCCCGACGGCCTGCTCTACGCCACGGCCGGAGACGCCGGCAACGGTGCGAACGCGCAGGACCGCAACTCGCTCGGCGGCAAGATCCTGCGGATGACACCCACCGGCGGGGTTCCGACCGACAACCCGTTCGGCACCCTGGTCTACTCGTATGGGCACCGCAACCCGCAGGGCATCGCCTGGGACTCTCACGGCCAGCTCTGGGCCAGCGAATTCGGGCAGAACACCTGGGACGAACTCAACCGCATCACCCCGGGCAGCAACTACGGCTGGCCGGTGGTCGAGGGTGCCGCCGGCAACCCCTCGTACGTCGACCCGGTGCAGCAGTGGCGAACGGATGTCGCCAGTCCCAGCGGCATTGCGATCGTCAACGACACCGTCTTCATGGCGAGCTTGCGCGGTGAACGACTCTGGCGCATCGTTCTCTCCACAGGTGAGGCGGGTGACTGGTTTGTCCACAGTTTCGGGCGTCTGCGCGATGTGGTGTCAGGGCCGGATGGCACACTGTGGTTTGTGAGCAACAACACGGATGGCCGGGGAAACCCCGGCGACGGCGACGACCGGCTCTATCAGGTGCAGGTGGCACCCTGATGGCGAACCTCGACCGCGTGCGCCGCTGGGCCGACGCACTGATCGCCCTTCACCTCGACCCGAGTTGGTCGTTCGGCTTCGACAACGCCAAGAAACGCGCGGGGCTGTGCAACTTCACCGCCAAGCGGATCACCGTGTCACGCTATCTGGCCGCCCGGTACGAGGACGACGAAATCCACCAGATCCTGCTCCACGAGGTCGCGCACGCCCTGGCTGGGCCGCGCGCTGGGCACGGACCGAAGTGGAAGGCCACCGCGCAGGACCTCGGCTACGACGGCAAGCGCACCCACGACGGCGAGATCGCCGACGACCTCGCACCGTGGGTGGGCACCTGCCCGGCCGGGCACACGCACTACCGGTACCGGGAACCGACTCGACCCCTGGCCTGCGGCCTCTGCGGCCGCGGCTTCAGCCGGGCCCACCTGATCACCTGGAACCGGCGGGAAATCACCGCGGCGGCGCGGCGGAGAGCGGCGGCGGCCACGGGGACCTGACACCTGTCACTCAGGCTGGAAAGGCGAACTCCCCGACCTCGGGCACGTCGCGTGAGTGGTCGAGCACTGTGCTCGCGCTGACGACGTCGCGCTGCCCGGCCGCGGCGAGCGCCAGCCCGGTCTCCGAGGCGGCGAGCAGGTGCCTGAGCGCCCGCTTCAACCCGACGAAGGCAGCGGATGCCGCAGCCGCCTCCGGCGAGCAATGGTCGATCCCGAGCTCGGTGAGGGCGTCGACGACCGCCCCGGCAACCAGCAGGTCCTCCATGCCCCATCGGGCGGAGCCGTCCTGCCGCCGTTCCCCGATTGCGATGACCGCGACGGAAAACCGGGCGCCGGTCTCCGTCTGCCGCGCCATCACCCATTCGGCGACGGCAGTGCGGTTTCCGAGGTCGGCCCGGATCACCCGGTGGCCGGACAGCGGCCTCCGGACCAGTGCGGCCGCATCCGGTGAACCGGCGGGAGGCAGCGCATCGGCAAGCACGACCACGTCGGCACCGGACGCCAGCGCCTGGAATCCTGCGACGCCCCAATCGAATCGGACCTGGTAGGTGCCCTGCGGCTGCGTTTCACTCATCCGCCCAGATTATCGGGAGAGTCGAGCCGCCGGTCGGCACAGCTGGAGTCCGTGACGACGCCGAGGGGCGCGGTCAGTGCGTGTCGTAGCGGGCGAGGGCATCGGCATCCGTCGCATGGGTCATCGCGCGGCGCGCGGTGTCCAGGGCGGTGACCGGGTCCGACTCGGCCTGCGCGAGCGCGAGCTGCCGCTCGGCCTCGGCCAGCCGGGTGCGCGCGGCTGCGCCCACCCGACCTCGGTTGGCCGTGATGAAATCGCGGGTCACCGTGATCTGGCTCTGCGCGGTGAGCACGGCGCCGGTCAATGCGGTGCGCGCGTTCTCCAGCCGCAGTTGCCGGTTGCGGGCTTCGGAGCGGATGACGTCCAGCCCGTCCATCGCCTCGCGCAGCATGGCGAGGTCGGCGGCCGGGTCGCTCAGCCGGTCGGGTCGGCGCAGGTCGGCCAGCACTGAGTCGGCACGGGCGATGACGGCGTTGAGCTTCGCACTCGCCTCGGAGTCCTCGTGCCGGTCACGCAGCTGGCGCGCTTCGGCGAGCTCCACGTCGGAGGCGGCGAGCGCCTTGCCCAGGGTGGCGTAGCCGATGTGCAGCTGGTCTTCGCCGGTCTCAATCGCGTCCAGCAGCTGCGTGACAGTGAAGAGGGCCTGTTCCACCGCCTGCAGCTGGTCACCGACCGGCTCGGAGGCCGCCCGGTTCAACCGGGCGGAGGCGGCGTCGGCCGCGACCCTGGCCTGCCCGAGTGCGATCTCGGCGCGCTCCACGTTGCCGCTGATCGGCGCCAGGGCACCCTCCGCGTAGGTGAGTCCCAGCCGTTGCAGGCTGGCAGCGCCGCTCTTCACCCGGTCGGCCGCCCGATCCAGGCGGCGGGTCAACTGTTCCAGGCGCAGCGGCGCATCGCGCTCCAGGCCCCGCTTGGCGTCGAAGTCTCGGGTCTGCTGGTTCAGCCGTTCCGTGGCCTCATCGGCGAGCATGATCAGCTGGTCGTTCCAGCGCCGGCGTTCCTCCCTGGAATCGGGAACAGAGTCGTCGAGCTTCTGCTGCAGGGCGAACGCGTCCCGCAATTGCCGCCGGGACGTGGCCAGCGCGGTCGCGAAGTCGCGCGTGGCCTGCTCGCCGAACTGGGCGATGGCGAATCCGAGTTCGTCTGACGCCTCCTGCACCAGGTCATCCGCGCGCACCAGGCTGATCGCCGCGCGGCGTGCCAAGTCAGCGTCGGCGGCGCGCGCCAGGCGCTGGCGTGCTCGCGACCGGCGGCGCTGGACGGCGATGATCGCCCCGACCACCACCGCCACCACGGCGAAAACGATGACCGAGGGCACCCACCAGAGTTCGCCCGTCATAGCCGTGAGTCTACTGAACGCCGCCTGAACGCCACCTCTCGTCGGGCGACGTTCGCCGCATCTGCCGTCGGATCACCTCGAAGTCGTGCTTCGAGATTTCGATCATGCCCCGCCGCAGTTGGTAACCCCAGTTCGGATTGTCACGCGAGAAGTCAAGGACCGCCAGCAACGGACGGATCGGGGCCTCCTCGGCATCCGCTTCATAGTCGGCCTTGCGTCGCCAGGGGCGGAAGTCACTGGAAGCCGAACCCGCCTGGAACACGGTGCCGTCTGCGATGCGTCCGATCGCGGCGAACGCCTTGAGCGGTTCGCCCTCGATATCGGTCTTCGGCGAATAGTAGACGATGCCGTCGGCCTCGCCCATCTGCTCCAGCGCGGCACGCGACCCGTGGTTGGCCTGGGCGATGCCCAGCTCCACCCCGCGCCGCACGTGTTCACGCTGCACAACGCCCATCCAGTATCTGATTGCCACGCTCCAGTTGTACTGCATCGGGCGTCACCGCAGACTGGAGCCATGCGCGTTCTGCTGAAAGAGACCCTCAATTGCCACCCGGATGCCGCGTGGCGCGCCGTGCAGAGCCCCGCCGTTTTTCGGGAGGTGAGCTCCCCCGTGCTGACCATGGAGTCGCTCGAGCCCCGGGGCTTCCCGACCGTGTGGGCGGGCGGCGAGCACCCGGTCGTGATGCGCGGCCTCGGCCTGGTGCCGATGGGTGAGCAGGTGATCAGCCTCACCACGACGACGACGCAGGACGGAGACGTGCGGATCCTCCGCGACGCCGGCCGGGGCGTGTCCGGCGCAATGACGGTGGTCACCCTGTGGGACCATCGGATGGCGATCTCCCCGGACCCGGCAGGCACCGGCAAGACCCTCTATCGCGACCAGCTGATCTTCACGGCCGGGCGGGCGAGCGTTGCGGTGTGGCCCGCGTTCTGGGCGTTCTGGCAGTGGCGGATGCTGCGGCTGAAGCAACTTGCACCCTCCTGGCAACTCGACCTGGGTGTCGATTCGCCGGATTGGACCCCGCCCATGCCCACCGCGACCGGCACCGGCGCCAACACGGGGCTAGTGTGACGTAAATGAGTTCCACACTGGGTGCCCTGCAGATCGCGGACTGGCGCCGGCGCGTGTTCGGACTGTACGCCGGCGTTCGTCACCTCAGCGCCCATGACCCGGCCTCGGGCCACGAGCTGTGGCGGTCCGGGCGCGACGAATTGTTCGCCGGACACCCGTCATCGCCGCTCCTGCCCGACGATCGCGCCGCCTTCACCGGCCTCACCGTGGCCGCGTACGACCCGGATTGGCGTTTCGAGCTCGAGGTGCACCGGGCGGCGGAACCGGTGCGCTTGAACGTGGAGACCGGCACCGACGGCACGGTGCCGTTCGACCTGGTCGGCAGCGTGCGGTTGCCGTACGTCGGCTCGCTCGACGTGTGGCGGCTGGCCAGTTACGCCGGCGGCATCTTCATCCCGTTGAAGGACGCCCTGGCCGGTAAGCCCGGTGGCACCTACGGCGGCGGGCGCTACCTCATCGACACCGTGAAAGGCGCCGACCTCGGGCCCGGCGCCGACGACGATACCCTGATCCTCGACTTCAATTTCGCGTACAGCCCGTCGTGCGCCTACGACCCGATGTGGGCCTGCCCGCTGCCACAGCCGGGCAACACGGTCGCCGTCGAGGTCCCCGTCGGCGAGTTGTACCACCCGGCGTATTAGGCGCGTTCGCTAGCGGCCACCCGCACCAGCGTCAGCCGCTGGGTGGGCCGGGTCATCGCCACATACAGTGCCGCGGCCCCACGAGGGGACTCGGCCAGGAGCGCGTCAGGGTCGGCGAGCACGACAGCGTCGAACTCCAGGCCCTTGGCGTCGTGCGCGGTGAGCACCGTGATCGGGCGCTCCAGGCCTCGTGATCCGGTCCCGACGTCGGCACCGAAGGCATCCGTCAACCGGGTCATCACCGGCTCGAGCAAGTGCACCGGCGCGATGACGGCGAGCGTGCCGGCGGTCGAGATCGCCCGGTCGTCGCGCACGGCTCGCACGACGGAGGCCGGTAGCGAGGCGGCATCGTCTGCGAACGACGTGGCGATGGCCCATTCGCCCTCGCGCACCGACTTCGTCGCGGTGATCGGCAGGCCATGCTGACGCGCGATGCGCTCCGCCTCGCGTGCGATCTGGGCGGGGGTGCGGTAGTTGACCGTGAGTTCCTCGAGTTCCCACCGGCCGCTGAACTGCTCGTCGAGGGCAGCGTGCCAGCTCGAGGGGGCGTCCAGCGAACTGGCCTGGGCGATGTCGCCCACGATTGTGAACGAACGCATCGGGCTCCGGCGCACCAGCAGTCGCCACTGCATCGGCGAGAGCTCCTGGGCCTCGTCGACGACGACATGGCCGAATGTCCAGGTGCGGTCCGAACGCGCCCGATCCGCGGTCGTCGACGCGTCGTCACCGGAATCGGAGAAGTTGTCCGCGAGCTGTTCGGCGCTGACGATCCCCTCGACACCGGCGTTCCGGATTGCCTGAGTGGCGTTTTCGAGGTCGCGACGGCGTTGCGCGTCTCGCTCGTGCCGGCCGGCGTCGGACTCCACAGCCATCGGGCCGAGGATCTCGGCTGCCTCGTCGAGCAACGGCACGTCGGAGATCGTGAACGGAGCCTCCCGCGGACGCTGCAGCAGCGCGCGTTGCCGGGCCGGCCACCGGTGGGTGAGCTCGGCCAGCCACTGCGGCCTGGCGTACAGGTCCTGGACCAGCTTCTCGGCGGTGAGGGGCATCCACGCCGTGTTGAGCACCACGCGCATGTCGTAGGAGGTGCGCAGGTCCTCGCGCAGCAGGGACATGTCACTGTCGTCGATGGCGCGGCCGGCCTGCCGCAGCTGCCGCACGAACTGCTCGGTCAGACGGTCGAGCGCCTGGCTGACGAACACCACCCGCGCCTCGTTGTGCGTCTTGCCGCTGGCCTGCGCCTTGGCGACCGCCTGGGCGAGGATCGCCGGCTGCACGACCAGCCGGTCGCCGTTGACCACGACCGTCTCCGGCTTCGCCGGCACCCGCTGGCGCGACTTCACGGCGCGGGCAATCAACCCGGCCATCTCGGCCGAGCCCTTGAGCGCGGCCACCGCGGGCGCGTCATCCGTTGTCGCCGTGACGCCGGGGAACAACTCGCCGAGGGACTGCATCACCACGCCGGTCTCGCCGAGCGAGGGCAGCACCGACTCGATGTAGCTCATGAACGCGTCGGAGGGCCCGACGATCAGCACCCCGGCCCGGCCGAGGCGATCCCGGTGGGTGTACAGCAGGTACGCCGCCCGGTGCAGGGCCACGGCGGTCTTGCCGGTGCCGGGGCCGCCCTGGACCACGAGCGCACCGCGCATCTCCGAGCGGATGATCCGGTCCTGCTCGGCCTGGATCGTCGCGACGATGTCGTGCATGCGTCCGGTGCGCTCCAGCGAGAGCGCGGCGAGAAGCGCGCCTTCGCCCTGGACCTCGTTCTCCTGGCCGCCGGTCGAGCCCGCGGCGAGGAGCCGGGCGTCGAACACCTCGTCCTCGAGGCGGATCACCTCGCGTTCCCGCATGATCAGGTGGCGGCGGGCGAGCACGCCGAGGGGCGTCGCCGCGGTGGCCTGGTAGAAGGCGCTGGCCTGCGGGGCCCGCCAGTCCAGAAGGAGGCTCTGCTGGTTCTCGTCGCGGAGGCCCAGCCGGCCGATGTACCGGATCGAGTCGTCGTCGGAGTGGGGATCGTCGCCACGGGGGCCGGCATCGGCCAGTCGCAGCCGGCCGAACACGAGCCGTTCGTCCACCTCGCGCAGTTGCAGCAGCCGGTCCTCGTGCAGGCGGGCGAACGCGTCGCGTTCGCTGCGCATCTGGTGGTTGCCTCCGACGCCCTGGGCGCGCACGGCGGCGAGCCGGGTGGCCTCGTCGAGCCGCATGTCGTCCAGCCGCGCGTACAGGGCTGCCACGTGAGCGCGTTCGCGATCGAGTTCGTTCACTGCCACTCGACTCCAGATCTATACGCTCGGACCAACGATTTTAGCCTGCGAATCTGTGCCACTTGACCGCATCCGCTAGACTGGGGTTACTTGTGAGTGCGTTGACGCGCTCCCTGCGTCGTAGAACGCCCTCTTCCTATCGCGACCGCCTGCATCCGCTGGCCGGTTCGATTTTATGAATGATCACTTCTTACGGCGAACGGATGTGCCTATCGGCACCTTCGCCATGTGAATCCTCCTGGTTTCGGATGCCGCCTGTCGGCAGCGGAACACGCGGGGAATCTGATGCCCGAAAGGCACCACTTTGTCTGAAACCGCAACAACCTTCGCCGCACTCAACGTGCCGGCACCCCTGCTCGCCGTCCTCACGGCGCAGGGAATCAACAGCCCGTTCCCGATCCAGGTCGACACCCTTCCTGACACCCTGAGCGGGCGCGACGTGCTCGGCCGGGGCAAGACCGGCTCCGGCAAGACCCTCGCCTTCTCGATCCCGATGGCGGCTCGCCTCGGCGGCAAACTCGCCGGCGGCAAGCGCCGCCCCGGGCGCCCGGTCGGCCTGATCCTGGCTCCCACCCGTGAACTGGCCACCCAGATCTCTACGGCACTCACCCCGTACGCCGAGGCGTACAACCTGACCACCACCACGATCTTCGGCGGCGTCTCGCAGAACCGCCAGGTAGCCGCGCTCAAGGCCGGCGTCGACATCGTCGTGGCCTGCCCCGGCCGTCTCGAAGACCTCATGAAGCAGGGCTTCGTGTCGCTCGACGCCGTCGAGATCACCGTCCTCGACGAGGCCGACCACATGGCCGACCTGGGCTTCCTGCCCGTCGTCACCCGCATCCTCGACAAGACGCCGGCCAACGGCCAGCGCCTGCTGTTCTCCGCCACGCTCGACAACGGCGTGGACAAGATCGTTCGCCGCTTCCTGCACAACGAGGTCCTGCACTCCGTCGACGAGGCCACCAGCCACGTTTCCGCGATGACCCACCACGTCTTCGAGGTCGAGGGTGTCGACGCCAAGAAGGACCTCGTGCAGAAGCTCGCGTCGGGCACCGGCCGCCGCATTCTCTTCATGCGCACGAAGCACCACGCCAAGAAGCTGGCCAAGCAGCTCACCGACTCCGGCATCCCCTCCGTCGACTTGCACGGCAACCTCTCCCAGGTCGCCCGCGATCGCAACCTGGCTGCGTTCGCCGCCGGGGACGTCAAGGTTCTGGTGGCAACGGATGTCGCCGCCCGCGGCGTTCACGTCGACGACATCGAACTGGTGATCCACGTCGACCCGCCGGCCGAGCACAAGGCGTACCTGCACCGTTCGGGTCGCACCGCCCGCGCCGGCAGCGCCGGTGACGTCGTCACCGTGATGCTCCCCGTGCAGAAGAAGGACACCGAGCAGCTGCTGCGGAAGGCCGCCATCAAGGTGACCCCGCAGCGCGTGACCGCGGACTCCCCCGCCGTGAATGCACTGGTCGGCGAGGTCGCGGCGTACGTGAAGCCGTCACCGCGCCAGGAGCAGCCCGCCCGCGGACAGTCGCAGGGTGGCCGTTCACAGGGCGCCAACGCCCAGCGCAAGCGCACCAACCGCGATGAGCAGGGCGGTCGTGGCGGTTCCGGCCGCGGCGATGACGTGGCCTCGTCCGGCGGCGCCCGCCGTGACCGTTCGGGGCGCCCGGCGGCTACCGGCCGCAGCCACGCCCCGAAGCAGGGCGGCGGCTCCGGCTCCGGTTCGGGTCGCTCCGGCGGCTCCGGTTCCGGTTCGGGTCGCTCCGGCGGCCTGCAGGTCGGCGGGCTCGTCCGTGGCGGCGGCTCGTCCGCCGGTGCTGGCGCACGCCGCGCCGCGCCGCGTCGCGCGCAGGGCTAACTCCGCGGCATCCGTTCGCCGGATCCGTTCGCGGCATCCGCTTCGCTGCATCCGTTCGACGACGGGCCGGCCACTTCGGTGGCCGGCCCGTTGTGCGTTCGGGCGTGGTCGGGTCCGAACGAAGGCTGCGCCGACCGGGGCTTTGTCGCCTCCGCCGCACAGCAGGCCGATTGGCCCAGCCGGCCGTTTGGCCCCCAATTGGCTCCGCGGCGGGCGCCGAAACCGGCCCTCGCGCCCCGTCGGCTCCGGCCCGCGTGCGTAACTCCTGCAATTTGCAAACGGCCGGCGCGCACATCCGCGGAATGACGCGGGTGCCAAATCCACTCGCATTGAAAACTGCAGGAGTTACGCACGGCGGCCTCCGGTCACCCGGCATCAGTGCCGACATCGGCGGTCAAAACAGTGTCCGCGGCTCAGCTAGTCTCGGTGGATGGACACCACAGTTGTTGTTCGGCCCGTCCGTGACGTTGATGCCGAAGCCCTCGGTCGCGTGCACGCCACGTGCTGGCACGAGACCTACGACCACCTGGTCAGCGAAGCCACGCTCGCCAACCTCTCCCCGCGCCGGATGGCCGAGCTGTGGACCCACTGGATGGGCCAGGGCGAGGAATACCGCCAGTATGCGGCGGTCGTGGACGACAAGATCGTAGGATTCTCCGGGTCGGGACCGGCCCGCGACGACGACGCCCCCCGCGAGCGAGAACTACACTTCATCTACCTGCTCCACGAGTTCCACGGCACCGGAATCGGCCAGCAACTGTTCGACGCGGCCTGCGGCGCCGACCCGGCCTACCTGTGGGTCGCGTCCGACAACCCGCGAGCACATCGCTTCTACCAGCGCAACGGCTTCGCACCCGACGGCAGCGAGCACACCGAGCCGTTCCTCGGCGAGGAGATCCACGAGGTGCGGCTCGTTCGCTGACGCGCCCCTGCTCGGCGAACCTGCACTTGTTGGGTTTATGCGACCGTCTTAGACCCAACAAGTGCGTTCTCGCGCGCCACAAGTGCGTTCTCGCGGGCCACAAGTGCGTTCTCGCGCGCCACAAGTGGGGTTCGCGTGACAGATAGGCTGAGCGGATGACCCCGCTCCCCGTCATCCTCGACGTCGACACCGGCGTCGACGACGCCCTCGCCATCCTGTTCGCCGTCGCCCACCCCGACATCGAGGTGCTCGGCATCAGCTGCGTCGCCGGCAACGCCTCGCTCGAGCGCGTGGTCGAGAACACGCTCCGCATCCTCGACGTGGCAAATGCCCCCGACATCCCCGTCGCCGCCGGCGCCCGCCGCCCCCTGATCGAGCCTGCCCGCGCCGCATCTCATGTGCACGGCGAAGGCGGCCTCGGCACCCTCCGCCTGCCGCCCAGCAGCCGCGAAGCCCTGCCGATCAGCTCGATCGAGCTCATGCGCCGCCTGATCAGCGAGAGCGACAGGCCCGTGACGATGGTCGCCCTCGCCCCGCAGACCAACCTCGCGCTCCTCCTGCGCCAGTACCCCGACATCGCCGGCAACATCGAGCGCATCGTCTTCATGGGCGGCTCGGCAAGCGTCGGCAACGCCACGGCGGTCGCCGAGTTCAACGTCTGGCACGACCCCGAGGCCGCCGCGATCGTGCTCGACTCTGGCGTGCCCACGTTCATGTACGGGCTGGACGTGTTCAACCAGGTCGGGATCGACGAAGGCATCGCATCCGCTCTGCTGACCCATGAAACGGATGCCGGCCGCGCGGTGGGCGCGCTGCTCACGAACCGCATCGCGCTCGGCTCCGACAAGAGCGCCGAATATACCGGCCTGATCGGCGACGCCGGGGCGGTGTGCGCGCTCGTCGACCCGGGCGCGCTCCGCACGGAGGTGCGGCCGGTGCGGGTGCAGCTCTCGGGCTTCGGGCGCGGGCAGACCCTGGTCGACCTCCGCCGCTGGCCAGGCGAAGACGTGGTGCACGGCCTGGCCGATGAGTGGGAGATGGTCGAGGTGGCCCTCAACGTCGACGCGCCGCGCTACGCGCGCCTGTTCCTGGAGACGCTCGGTCTCGCCTGAGCCGGCTCCCGGGCGTTCGCGAGCCTGCACTTGTTGGGTTTAAGCGAGCGTTTTAGACCCAACAAGTGCAGGTTCGCGGGACGGGCGGGGGATTAGCGGAGTTGGCCGACGGATGCCAGCGCCGTGCGCAGCAACGCGCCGCGGCCGCCCTCCATCTCCGCGGAAACGGCGTCGGAGGCCGCTTCCTTGGGCGTCATCCAGGTCAGTTCGAGGGCGTCCTGCCGCGGGTCGCAGGTGCCGGTGACCGGCACCACGTAAGCGAGCGAGACCGCGTGCTGGCGGTCATCCGTGAAGGCGGTCAACCCGGGCAGCGGAAAGTATTCGGCCACCGAGAACGGCACCGGGCTCGCGGGCAGCTGCGGGAACGCCATCGGCCCGAGGTCCTTCTCGAGGTGACGGAAGAGCGCGTCGCGCAGCGTCTCCCCGTACAGCACCCGGCCGGAGACGAGGGTGCGGGTCATCTCACCGGTGGAGGTCGCGCGCAGCAGCACGCCGACCTCGACCACCTGCCCGAGCCCGTCGGTGCGCACCGGGACCGCCTCGACATAGAGCAGCGGCAGCCTCCGGCGCACCTGGGCCAGCTCCAGGTCGGTGAGCCAGCCGGGGTTCGGGTTCGGCGGCGGTGCGTCGTCGGGCCCGTGGATCCACTCGGGGTCGGGGTCAGGTGTGCGCACGCTCATGAAGCCATTCTCGCCCACCGTGGCGACCAATGCCCGACAGGAGCCCATATTCGGCGGAAAGCCAATCGGTGGAAGGATTGACGAAACGGTGCCTCCCGGCGTCGGGACGAGCAGGCAGGGCGGCGATGGACGACAGCGAACGCATCGAACAGATCGACACGGATGCCGTGCTCTGGTCGGCAGGCGAGCAAGACCGACGCGGTCGGCCGCTCCTGCTGATCCTCCACGGTTTCGGAGCGCACGAGGGCGACCTGTTCGCGCTGGCGCCCTACCTGCCGCTGGAGCCGGCGATCGCCTCCCTGCGCGCCCCGCTGGTACTCGGCAACGGCTGGGGATGGTTCCCGATCGGCGACGAGGACGCATCATCACGGCCGGATGACGAGTGGATCGAGGCCCTGGATGCGGCGACCCGGGGCGTGCTCGGCTGGCTCGAGGCCCTGCCGGAACAACCGGCATCCGTCGGTCTGCTCGGCTTCTCGCAGGGCGGCACCATGGCCCTGCAGCTGATGCGGCACGCGCCGGAACGGTTCGACTTCGCCGTACAGCTGTCTGGATTCGTGTCGCCGGTCGCCCACCCCGGCGACGCCCGCCTCGCCGAACGGAAGCCCCCGGTGTTCTGGGGGCGCGGCACCGCAGACGACGTGATCCCGGCGCGGGCGGTCAACGAGACCCAGGCGTGGCTCCCCGGGCACTCGAACCTGGTCGAGCGCATCTATGAGGGCATGCCGCACAGCGTCGGCCAGGATGAGCTCGACGACGTGGTGAAGTTCCTCCACGAGCGATACGCCCGCTAGGCGGGCCAACTGGTCCAGGCGGCCAGGCGGGCCAGGCGCCAGGGCCGGCAGCGAGTCCCGGCTATTGTCCGCGGTGGGCGGCGCGCTGGGCGGCGCCGCGGGCGGCACGCTCCTTCTTGGCGGCCTTCTCGGCCTTGGCGTCCTTGTCGCGGATCAGTTCCGCGCGCACCTCGGCCTGCGTGGCCCGTTCGGTGACCAGCCAGGCCGGCGGCTTCTGCAGCAAATCCTTGATCTCGGCGGTGGTCAGCGGATCGGTGACGCCGCCGCGAGCCAGGCCAGAAGTCGACACGCCGAGCTTGGCAGCGACGACCTGGCGCGGGTGCGGGCCGTTGGCGCGCAGGTCAGCGAGCCAGGCCGGCGGGTTCTCGGTGAGTTCGGCGAGCTCGCTGCGGGTGACCGTTGAGTTCTGGAACTCCTCGGGCGCAGCCTGCAGCAGAATCCCGAGCTTCTGTGCCGCCGTGGCGGACTTCATGGTCTGGGGCTTCTTCTCCGACATCATCCCTCCAGCGTATAGCCACCGTATAACCTGAGTACACCGCCGGAACGGCGGAACCGACCCACCCGGGAGGATGCCGGTGCCCTTCTCTCTCGGCTTCATCGCCGGCGTCACGCCGACCAAGTGGACCCGCCTCTGGGCCGAACGACGCCCTGAGGTGCCGCTCGAGGTGTTCCCCACCGAGCCCGGCGAACAGACGGCGGTATTGCGCGACGGCCGGGCCACCGTCAGCCTGGTCAGGCTCCCGATCGACGACGACGGCCTCAGCGTCATCCCGCTCTACCGCGAGATCCCGGTCGTCGTGGTCGCCGCGGACCACGAGATCGCCGGGCTGCCCGACGACGCGGTCGTGCCGCTGTCCGGCCTGGCCGACGAGCACCTCATGCAGGATCCCGACGACGTGCCGGAGTGGCGCGACCTCTCGACCGAGGTGCAGGACGGCACCCGTCGACCGCTGCCGACGATGCGGGACCTCGACGATGTGATGGAGCAGATCGCGGCCGGTGTCGGCATCGCCATCCTGCCGCACTCGCTGGCCCGCCTGCACAGCAGGAAGGATGTCGCATCGCGGCCGGTCGACGGCGTCGCCGAGACCCAGATCGCGCTGGCCTGGCTCAAAGCAGAGACGACGGATGACGTCGAAGAGTTCGTGGGGATCGTGCGCGGCCGCCGCGCCGGCAGCTCGCGGGCTGCCACCGTTGTGGTGCGGGGCGAACCCGAGAAGAAGGTCAAGAAGACGGCGAAGGCCAAGGAGGCGGCGAAGCTCGCCCGCGAGGCGGCGGCGAAGTCGAAGCCGCAGCAGGCCCGCAAGAAACCGACGGCACCCGGCCGCACCCGCACCGCCGCGCCGCCGAAGGGCAAGCGCCGCGGCAGCCGCTGACCCGGCGCGGCGCGCCGCACTGCGGGCTTCCGTGAGGGGCAGGTTTCTCCGAGTGCGCGCCGCGCCCGCCACTCGGTTTTGTTGGCCCCTCACGGCGGGGGCTACACCTCCTGCAGCACCGAGAGGATGTTGCCGGCGGGGTCGGTGAACCAGGCGATCGAGGGGCCCCTGTCGCCTCCCCCGCGGGCGATTCCTTTCTTGTCCTGTATGAAGCCCTCATAGCGCAGGAATTCGACGCCCCTGGCGGCCAGCTGGTCGACCGTCGCGTCGATGTCCGAGGTGTTGAAGTTGAGGATCGTGAACACCGCCGGCTGGTGATCCGGCTTCGGGTACACCATCACCCGGGTGCCGCCCGGCAGGGTGAGGCCGAGCATGCCCATCCCCGGTTCGTTCACCTCGAGCCCGAGCGTCTCGGCGTAGAACTGCCGCGCCGCGTCGACGTCAGGAACGGCAAACCCGCTGAATCCCTCGGTGATGCCCAGGGCGTTGGTGGTCATGCGCTTCTCCTCATTCGGTTGTGACGATCTGGTTCTGGTTCAGCCCGGTCATCTCGAACTGATCGACCGGTATTTGCGGATGCTCAGCGGTACGAAGAGCACCAGCATCACGGAGACGCCGATGAGCACTGTGATCACCGGATGCTGCATGGTCCAGACGTCGGGTACCGGTGCGGTACCGACATTGCCGAAGAGCTCCCGCGCCGCCTGCACCAGCGAGGACACCGGGTTCCACTCCGCGAAGATCCGCAGCGGGGTGGGAAGGGTGTCGCTCGGCACAAATGCGTTCGAGACGAACGTGATCGGGAACAGGATGATGAATGAGGCGTTGTTGATCACCTCGGGGCTCTTCACGCTCATCCCGAGCAGGGCCATCACCCAGCTGAACGAGTAGCTGAACAGCAGCAGCAGGGCGACGCCGGCGAAGAACTCCGGCACCGACGAGTTGACCCGCCAGCCGACGGCCAAACCGGTCAGCATCATGATCGACATCGAAATGGTATTCAGCACCAGGTCGCTGTTGGTCCGACCGATCAGCACCGCCGACGCGTTCATGGGCAGGCTGCGGAACCGGTCGATGATGCCTTCCTTCAGGTCCTGTGCCATCGCGGCGCCGGAAAAGGTCGAACCGAAGACGACTGTCTGCGCGAAGATCCCGGCCATCAGGAACTGGGTGTAGTCGGTGCCCTGCACCTGGATCGCCCCGCCATACACCTGGCTGAACAAGAGCACGAACATGATCGGCTGGATCACGGCGAACACCAGCATGTCGGGCGAACGCTTGATCTTGATCAGATTGCGTTTGGTGACGGTCCAGCCGTCCGAGTACCAGAGTGCGAGGGGGTTGGTCGTCGGCAACGTGGCGACGGCGGTCATCGGGCCACCTCCAACTCCGCGTCATCCGTCTTCTTGCCGCGCTTCGCGCCGGAGTCGTCGTCGGGTCGCTCGGCTTCAGCATGGTGGCCGGTCAACTGGAGGAAGACGTCGTCCAGCGTCGGCCTCCGCATGCCCGCGTCGTGCAGTTCGATACGGCCCTCACCGAGGTCGCTGAGCACATTCTGCAACGCCAGGGGCCCGTCGGTCACGGCGACCTCGATCGTTCGGCCGTCGTCGTCGAGGCTCGGCTCACCCGACCCATACCGGGCGAGGACCTGCTGTGCGCGGGGGGCGTCGGCCGCGTCCACCAGCGCGACGACCACGCGGTGACCGCCGATCTGCGCCTTCAGCTCGTCTGATGTTCCCTCCGCGATGACCCGGCCTTCGTCGATGACCGCGATGTCATCGGCCAATTGGTCGGCCTCTTCGAGGTACTGGGTGGTGAGGAGCACCGTTGTGCCCCCGGCGACCAGATTCTTGATCACCTCCCACAGGGCGAGCCGGCTGCGCGGGTCAAGCCCGGTGGTCGGCTCGTCGAGGAAGAGCACCTTGGGGTTGATCACGAGCGCGCCGGCGAGGTCGATGCGGCGTCTCATCCCGCCCGAAAAACCTTTCACCGGCCGGTTGCCGGCCGCGGTGAGCTCGAACAGGTCGATGAGTTCCTGCGCGCGACGCCGGGACACCCTGCCGCCGAGGTGGTACAACCGGCCGACCATTTCGAGGTTCTCAAAGCCGGTGAGGTTCTCATCGACCGCCGCGTACTGGCCGGAGACGCCGATGATGCGCCGCACCGCCTTGGGGTCGCGCACGACGTTGACGCCGTCGACGATCGCGGTGCCGGCATCGGGCCTGATCAGGGTGGTGAGGATCTTGACCACGGTGGTCTTGCCGGCGCCGTTGGGCCCGAGCAGGGCTTTGACGGTTCCACGCGGCACGGACAGGTCGAGCCCGGCAAGTGCGTGCACCGGGCCGCTCTTCGAACGGTACTTCTTGGTCAGGCCGGTGGCCTCAATGATCGACATGCGTTCGTCCTCGACTGGATTTCGATGGATTCCTGAAGCGGCGTTACACTATGTGTACGTTGTCCACATTGCAATAGTCCATGGTACGAGGGAGGTGCGGGGTTTGACAACGATTGATCCGAAATTGCGCGGACGCAAAACGTATCGGCACGGCGACCTGCACCGGGCGCTGATCGAGGCGGGCGTCGAGCTCGCCCGTGAGGGCGGCCCGACCGCCGTGGTCCTGCGTGAGGCGACCCGTCGGGCCGGGGTCTCACCCAACGCCGCCTACCGGCATTTCACCGACCGACAGGCCCTGCTCGATGCGGTCTGCGAGGCGTGCCAGTCGCGGGTCGCCGTTGCGATCGAGGCGGAGCAGGCCGCGTTGACGGATGCCGCCGAGCCGTTGACGACAGCCCGCCGGCGCCTGCGTGCGGTCGGGGTCGGCTACCTGCGCTTCGCGCAGGAGGAACCGGGCCTGTTCCAGACCGCGTTCTCGGCCTCCCCCGACATGGAGGGCGCAGCCCGCGCTGCGCGGGCCGGCAATTCCGGCCTCACGCCGTTCCAGTTGCTGAGCGCCGCGCTCGACGGCCTCGCCGCGGCCGGCGGCCTCCCTGCGGAGCGTCGGCCAGGGGCGGAGTTCCTGGCCTGGTCGGCCGTGCACGGCCTGGCGGTGCTGCTCATCGACGGGCCACTTCGAGCGATTGACGGCCCCCTCCGCGCGGACCTGACCCGCCGCGTGATCGACATGGTCGAGCAGGGCCTGTAGGCATCCGTTCGGGGTTTACTGGGACCATGGACACCGCCACCCAGTCGATGATCGATAACCTCCCGAAGAACACCGGCCGCTCCCTGGACGAGTGGTTCGACGTGCTCGCGGCGACCGGGCTCGACTCGCACACCGCACTGATGAACTATCTGAAGCAGGAGCGGGGGATCAGCCACGGCTTCGCGAACGGCATCGTCCTGCAGTACCGCTCCAGGGCGACAGACCAATCTGCCGACGCCCTGGTCGACACCCAGCTCTCCGGCCCGAAGTCCGGCCTCCGCCCGATCTACGACGCGCTGGTCGAAGCCGCTGTGAGCTTCGGCTCGGACGTCGAGGTCGCGCCGAAAAAGGCGAGCGTCTCCCTGCGGCGGCACAAGCAGTTCGCGCTGATCGAGGCGCCCAGTGCCGGGCGCATCCAGTTGGGGGTCAACCTGCCTGGCCTGTCGCCGACCGATCGCCTGCTCCCGGCCGGCGGGATGTGCAGCCACAAGGTCTCGCTGGCCAGCGTCGACGACATGGACGGCCAGGTGCTCGCCTGGTTGCGTGCCGCGTACGACCGCGCCTAGCTGGGCAGTACGCAGTCACGGCCGCTGTGCGCGGATGCGACTACGCCGGGTCCTGCGGGATCAGGATCCACAGCACAACATAGATCACGATCTGCGGGCCCGGCAGTAGCAGGCTGAGCAGGGCCAGCAGTCGCACGGTCGTCGGCCGCCATCCGAATCGGCGTGCGATTCCCGCACACACTCCCGCGATGACTCGCCCCTGCTTTGGTCTGCTCAGTTCCATGTGTCCAGCCTGCCGCGCCGTCACGGCGAGCGCCATCGGGGAAACCCCCCATTTTTTTCGTTCCGCCTCTTTCGTCGGCCCGAGCTGAGGTACGTATAACGCACGTTCGGATCGCGAACGAAGGTGTCATATACGTACCTCAGCGGAACGAAGCCCGTGGACGCGGTCAAACGGATGCCGGACGCCGCGACCGAACCAGCAGCGCCGCGATTGCCCGCCAGCCGAGCAGGAAGACCGCGAGCACCAGCGTCGCCACGATCACGAAGCTGGCCGCCGTGCCCTGTCCGCTGACCATACGCAGCATCATGCCCACGGCGACGGTGGCGACCCACAGGCCGAGGCCGCTCCAGATCACGCGGCGCGGCGAGCGCCACACCCGGAAGGCCAGCCAGCCGACGAGCAGCCCGACCAGGAATGGCCAGGCCGTGGTGGCGGTGCCGGCCAGGGTGAAGCCCTCGTCGTGACTGCCGCGACCGGCGAGCACGAAGGCCAGCACGAGTGCCACATCAACTAGCAGCGCCAGGGTGACGGATGACGCGCGCGGCTTCACGACGCCTGTTCTCTGCTCGGAAGTCATCCCTCCAGCTTAGGCAGCCACGGAGGGCTGTCGGACGCCCGACGGCTCCTCGACGTCTGACGGCTCTTAGACTTGTCTTCGCATGTCTTCCACTACCGCTCCGCCCACCCCGCGCCGCAATCATTTCGTCGACCTCACGCCGTTGCGACGGAGTCCGGCATTCGCACGCTTGTGGATCGGAAGCAGCGTGGCCGGCATCGGTGGCCAGATGACGATCATGGCCGTGGGACTGCACATTTACCAGCTCACCCACTCCACCTTCGCCGTCGCCATGGTCGGCACGTTCGCGCTGGTGCCGATGGTGCTCGCCGGCCTGTACGGCGGCATGCTTGCCGACGCGTTCGACCGCCGCACGGTCGCCATGGTCGCCGCCGTCCTGGCCTGGGCATCAACCGCGGGGATCGCCCTGATCGCGTGGCTGCACGTGGAGACGGTGTGGCCGCTCTACCTGCTCACCTCGATCAACGCGGTGGCCGCGACCATCATCGGCACCTCCCGGGCCGCGATCGTTCCGCGGCTGCTTCCCCGCGAGCTCCTGGCCGCCGCGTCCGCCCTCAACGGCATCAGCTTCGGCCTCATGGTCACGGTGGGTCCGGCCCTGGCCGGGGTACTGGTCGCCGGGGTCGGCTTCGGCTGGACCTACACGATCGATGTCGTGCTGTTTTCGGCCGCGTTCCTGGGCATCGTCGCACTGCCGCCCATCATCCCGGAGGGCGAACGGCACCGACCTGGGCTTGAGTCGATCCGTACCGGGCTCACGTTCCTCAGGCGGGCCCCGAACATCCGCATGTCATTCATCGTCGACATCGTCGCCATGACCTTCGGACGCCCGCACGCGCTGTTCCCCGCCGTGGGCGCGCTGCTGCTCGGCGGCGGCGCCATCACGGTCGGGGTGCTCACCGCCGCCGGCGCCGTCGGCACCCTGATGAGCAGCGTGTTGTCCGGGAGGCTCGGCGGGGTGCGCCGACAGGGTGCCGCAATCGGGTGGGCGATCGCCGTGTACGGCCTATTCGTGCTCGGCTTCGGCCTCGTGCTCGGCGTCTCAAGCACCGGCTGGTTCGGCCCGGTGAGCTCCGCGGTCGACCACACCAACCTCCCGGCCCTGGTGCTCGCTGCGGTCATGCTCGCTGGAACGGGTGCGGCCGATAACGTGAGCTCGGTCTTCCGCAACACCATGCTGCAGACTGCGGTGCCCGACAACATGCGCGGCCGCCTGCAGGGTATCTTCACCGTCGTCGTCACCGGCGGCCCGCGGATCGGCGACCTCTACGTGGGCGTGGCCGCATCGCTGGCGGCGCTCTGGTTCGCGCCGGTGCTCGGCGGGCTGCTGATCATCACGCTGATCGGACTCCTGCTGCGGTTCCAGTCCGGGTTCCGGCGCTACGACGCCCTCCACCCCACCCCATGAGGGCGCCGGCGCTCAGGCCGGAATGAAGATCAGCACGACCGAGACGACCAGGGCCGCCAGGCCCAGCCCGAGCAGCAGCCACGACAGCAGCCGCAGCGTGCGTTCGCCGTGGCCGACCCTGTCGAAGCGAACCCGGGAGGGGTCGCGCTGGCTGTAGTACAGCCGGATCGGAGCAGACGGGTTGGCCAGGTGGTGGTCATCCGGGTCGAGGAACCGCTCGTGCAGGCCGTGCAGTGACATCCACCGCAGCCGCGTCTTTCCCGCCTCGGTGACCGCCAGTCCGTCCGCCTCGATCCAGCGCCCGCCGAAGGTGCGCATCACCAGCAGCACCAGGAGGCACACCGCGCCGAGCACCAGTCCCACCCACACGAACACCTCGGCGATCAAGCCGATGATGTCCAGAGCGCTTCCCACGAGCCAATGTTATGCCACGCCGCAAATCGTTCCGCCCAGCGAATATCACCGGTCGGGTTGCGGCAGGTCCTCGGGCGCCGCGGTCTTGAACCCGACCAGTTTGTGCGTGCCGTCGCAGAAGGGCTTGATGCTGGACGCCCCGCACCGACACAGCGCAATCGTCTTGCGGTTCTGCGGCCGACGAATCCCATCCGCCGAGAGAATCTCGATCTCGCCGCGCACGAGCAACGGACCGTCAGCGCATTCGACGACTACGACGGGCACCGGCGTCATGTTCTCATTCATGGTCTGCCTTTCCGATTCGGGCCTGCGCGATCGCGAGCATCCGCTGCGGGGTCGCCGCCCGGCGAAGGATTGCATCACCGTAGCGGATGCCACCGGTGGCCCGGGCGAGGACCGCGAGCCAGACGCAGACTGCGCGCTCTCCGAGCCAGAGCGGCGCCCACAGGGCGCTCGTCCACGGCCACACCGCCCTGCCGCCACCCTTCCGCCGCCCACTCTCGGCGAGCGCACACCCCAGGACCGACACCAGCATGAGGCGTCGCGGTTTGAGTGCCGCCCAGGCCAGGAGCGGCAACAGCGACAGTTCCACGGCGAGGCGGGCGGGCTGCGCGAAGTCGTCATAGGCCTGCCGAACTCGCTGGCTGAGGAAGTGCCGAACGCCCGGGCCGACCCGCGGCACGAAGATGTCGTCGGCGCGAAGCTCCCGCCCACCGGCGGCCCGCACGGTGCGTATCAGCTCGAGGTTTTCGAACAGGACGTCCCCGTCGTATCCACCGGCCGCCAGCACAACACCCCGGCGAACCCCGAGCGTGCCGGGGTAGTCCGAGCCCAGGGCCCGATTGAGCAGGGTGCGGGCGGTGTCCCAGCGTGCGTGCCAGGGACGGTCGATGAAGTAGTTCTGCGGGCGCACGACCTCCGCCTCATCGAGCGCCGAGATGACCCGGGCGAGCAGCGCCGCGTCGTACCGCACGTCGTCGTCGGCGATCACCACGCGTTCGTGGGTGGCCAGCTGGAGGCCCGTCATCACCCCGCGGACCTTTCCGTTGCCGCCCGGCCATGTCCCGGGAGCGACGTGCGTCACCAGTCCGCCCCAGGCCACGGCGTGCCGTTGGAAACACACCATTGGGGATCCGTCCACCACGATGACATCGATCCAGCCGCTCAGCGCCCGAAGATACCGCGTGAGTTCGGCGATCCGGTCGTCGTCCGTCCAGCGCAACGGAAGCACATAGTCGGCGTTGAACCGGGCGCTGTGCATCAGCCCGGCGTACCGGACGAAACCGGCAGTGGCACCCGGAGCGAGGATCGACCCGCCGTCCAGGCATCGAGTATGTGCTGGCCTGCCCAGCCGTCGACCGTCAGGCAGGCGCTCGCGCCGAACATGATGTCCTCGAGCAATGCCGGCTCGTCCTCCGCGAGCGATCCAGCCAGGTCCCGTGCGGCGATCTGCTCATGGACGGCATCCGCTTCGACGTGCTCGTCGAAATACCAGGTGACGTCGCTTCCGAAACCGAGTCGGCGGAATCCGTTTCCGTAGAAACGACTGGGGATGGACGATGTCATCTCGAAGGCGGCGAGGTGCCCGGAAATCGCGCCACGGAGCCGGCGGTTGAGCCCGAACATGCTCATCATGTTGAGCGACGCCAGCGTGATGGCGGGCACCTGGTCCACGTAGGCGCCGTACCGGTCGTCGAGGCCGAGGCCGCGCATGGTTCCGGCGTAGATGGCCGAGTGCATCCGCTCGGGGCGGCCGCCGCCGTATTCGTCGGCCTGGATCTCGACCAGTGCAGACTTGGCCCGGCCGGTCAGCCTCGGGATCGCCCAGGAGTGGGGGTCGGCCTCCTTGAGCGTGTAGATCGAACGCTGCACCACGAGCTCACGCACCTGGCCGATGGTCGCGCTGCGCGCGACGTACTTCGACAGGCTCGGGCCGGTGTCCGGTTGCGTGAGTTCGAACAGGGCGCCCGCAACAGATTCGCGGTCTGCCCGTGGCACCGCGGGCATGGGAACGTTCAGTCGCAGTTCACGCTCGAATGCGCCCTCGATGACAAGGCGGGTTGCGACCAGGTCCGGGTGCCATTCCCAGGCATCGTCGGCATCGATGACTGATCCGTAGTGCAACCCGTGGAGCACGAAGAGCGCCAGCTGCAGGTCGTCGTCGCGCACGATGTCGGCCGACCGGGCGACGGCCGACACGACATCTCGCTGGAGTGCTTCGCATTCCAGATGGCCCATTTCGACGGATCGTCGGAGCAACCCGATCAGCCGCTCGCTCACCTCACCGCGGGCACCGAACGGTGGGGCTGAACGCCGCTCCGGGTCACTCAGCGAGACGCTGTCATTCCGCGAATCCATCGCCTAGTTCCTCGCACCTGAGCATCTTCAGGGCGCGCTTCTCGATCTGACGGATGCGTTCCCGCGAGACCCCGAATACCGCCCCGACCTCGTCGAAGGTCATCGGGTCGCCGTCGCCCAGGCCGAAGCGCATCCGGATGATCTCCGCTTCGCGGCTCGGCAATGCGTCGATGCGTTCCCAAAGCAGGTCCTGCCGGATTCGGGCGGTGATGATGTCGATGACGGGGGCGCTGTCGTCATCCTCAATGAGGTCGCCGAACTCGGAGCCAGACTCGTCGCCGATCGGTGTCTGGATAGACACCGGTTCCTGGTCGGCGTCGAGGAGTCGCTTCACCATGCGGGTGGTGTAGCCGGTGAGGCCGGCAAGCTCGTCGACCGTCGGCACCCGGCCGGTGTCGACCTCGAACTCGCGGATCGCCTTACGAACGACGGTGATCTTCTCGCCGGTGTGCACGGGCACCCGGATCAGCCGGCCGGAGTCGGCGATGCCGCGGCTGATCGCCTGGCGAATCCACCAGGTCGCGTAGGTGGAGAACTTGTAGCCCTGCCGGTAGTCGAACTTCTTGACCGCCCGGTCAAGGCCGATGTTGCCTTCCTGGATCAAGTCCATGAAGGGGACGCCGTGACGGACATAGCGTTTGGCGATGGTGACCACCAGCCGGAGATTGGAGCGGACGAAACGGCGGTTGGCAGCCTCCCCCTCCCTGACCAGGAAGCGGAGTTCCTCTGCCACTGTTTCAGACTCGACTCCACGGGCCAGTCGTTCCTGGGCGATCACGCCAACCTCGATGCGGCGGGCAAGTTCGGTCTCGTCCTCCGCCGTCAGGAGCGAGATCTGCCCGATTTTCTGCAAGTAATCCTTGACCGCGTCATCAGTTACTCCCGGCAGCTGGGCGGCGGGACGCGGGGCTAGTGCGGTGATGGACATTCCTGGTCTCCTAGCTCTTCGGTGGTGCTGGTCGATGGTGCTGTGGGTAGTGCCTGGCTCAACCTCGTGGCCCCTATTCGGGTCTGGAGAGAACGTTATCTCTCGTACCCCATTTTTAGATGTAGAACGTTCTCTCTGTCAAGGGGGTACCATGAAAGCCACGATGTCTGATAAAGAGAAACCCAACGCGCGCGAACGTATCCTCCGGGCTGCGTACGACCTCTTCACGCAGCGCGGCGTTCGGGGCGTTCCGGTGGATGAGATCATCCGCACGTCGGGCGTCGCCATCGCCACCTTCTACCGTCATTTCAAGTCAAAGGACGACTTGGTGACGGCGTTCCTCAACCGTCGCGAGAGGGTCTGGACGACCGAGACCATCGTCGCCGTTGCCCGCAGTCGAAGCACCATTCCCCGCGAGCAGATCCTCGCGATTTTCGACGTGTTCGATGAATGGTTCCACCGGCCTGATTTCGAGGGGGACTCGTTCGTGAACGTTCTGATCGAGATGGGCTCGGATCATCCGCTGGGCAAGGCCAGCATCACTCATTTGAACAACGTGCGAAATGAGCTGCGAATCCTCGCCGAACAGGCCGAATTGCGGGACCCTGACGGGTTCGCTCACTCGTACCAGATTTTGATGAAGGGCTCGATCATCGCCGCGACCATGGGGGACGTCACCTCGGCCCGCCGAGCCATGCAAATGGCCGAGTGGCTGGTGGACCACCACACCGCACTCGAAGCCGTCTAGGATTCCTGGACCCGGGCCTAGGCGAACCGTCGAACCGGACGTAGCGTCAAGACATGAGCGACACCACGAATTCCGATGCGGAGCAGGTGCGACGCGACACGGCGTACAGCCCGTCGAGCGAGCGCGAGATGCAAGCCCGCGACGACGAGCCGCAGGGCAGTGCGGCATTGGACGATGAGGACATCAATCCGGACGACGTCAACGTTCTGCCGGGAACCGGTGGTCCCGACGATACCGGCGATGTCGACGTGGACGAGGACGACCTGAATCTTCCGTTCAGTCCGAGCTGAGGAACGCTCCCCTGGCCGAGCGCCCGCTCTTCCATGCAAATGTATGGAATACATCTCCGCCGCGGGTAGTTATTACAACTGGTCGGCACGGCCGGTCACTACGGAAATCGCGGGACACGATCCTGCGGAGAAGGAGACATCATGGGTAACTTCGAAGGCAAGACCGCTCTGGTCACGGGCGGTGGTTCGGGGCTCGGGGAAGCAATCAGCAAGGACCTGGCACAGAACGGCGTCAACGTCGTGGTTGTGGACCTGAATCTCGACGGGGCGACCCGCGTCGCCAACGAGATCACCGCCGCGGGCGGCACCGCCGTTCCATTCCAGGCGAACACGGCGGTTGCCGAAGACAGCAAGAAGGCCGTCGACTTCGCCCTCGAAACCTATGGTGCGCTCAACTACGCGGTGAACAACGCCGGGATCGGTGGCGCCAACGCCCCCGTCGGCGACGTCGACCTCGAGGACTGGGACCGCGTCATCGCAATCAACCTGAGCGGCGTGCTCTACGGCATGCGCTACCAGATCCCGGCGATCCTCGCCGCCGGCGCCTCCGAGGGCGCCATCGTCAACATGGCGTCGATCCACGGCACCGTCGCCGCTCCTGGCAACGCCGCCTACACGGCCGCCAAGCACGGCGTCGTGGGCCTCACCAAGAACGCGGCCGCCGAATACGGAGCCCAGGGCTTGCGCGTCAATGCGGTCGGCCCCGGCTACATCGAAACGCCGCTGCTGGTGTCCGCGCCGGAAGAGGTACTCAACGGGCTGTCGGCAAAGCATCCGCTCGGCCGCCTGGGGCAGCCGGAAGAGATCGCGAACGTCACAACGTTCCTGCTCTCCGACAAGGCCAGCTTCATGACCGGCTCGTACGTGCTCGTTGACGGCGGTTACACCACCGTCTAGGCACCCTGTGTGTGAATCGGCCACCCCTCGGGGTGGCCTTTTCGCTGCGAACACCCGCGACGGCGTAGGTCAGGCCGGGGCCCCGCGAGCATGAAGAGGGTCGGAGCCTGCATCCCGACACGCTGGAAGAAGGCGACGTCGCTTAAGTTGTCGTGGTCGGCGGGGTGGTGAACTCGCTGCCGGCCGCGATCCACCGTGCGAAGACCCCCTGCTTCCGTTCCACAGGAGGGAAGCTGGGCTCTGGACGTGGCGGTACCGGTGGGATTTGAACCCTGGTTCGTACCCGCGAAACTCAACGGATTGGGGCCACTTCCGCGGAAGATCAAGCAAGTTGGTATCCCGGCATCTCATTGAATCGCGTTGTATCTTCCTCAGTTGTAGTCAAGATGTTGTGACGCCAGCGTTCGGGGGACGGGTCCGATCACGCCTCCGAGATGGTGAACGACTCGTCCCGCTGGTCCATCTCGGGAGACGACTGATAGGTGGTGGCACCGCTGTCCATGGCGTCGATCTTCCCAAGCTCGTCCGTGGAGAGCGGGAAGTCGAAGATGTCCAAGTTCTCCGCATCGCCCGGGGCGGCACTCTCGTTACAGTGTTTGACGACCACGGGCGCCCAGCTCGGTGATGCCGTGACCGAACCGGAACAGCGGATCGGCCGTGTCGAAGGGCACATCGGGCCGCGCCGCCTCGACCGCCGCCATCGACCGGGGGAGGTCGAAGGGAAGATGACCCTGGGGGGCGAATCGTCCGGTCAACACGTCGAGAAGCGCATCGGCGCTCGCTCCCCAGTTCACCGTGACGGCGGCTGCGACCGTGGCGATCGGTTCGATGATGGCCGGCCGATCGGCGTAGACGTCGACGATGATCGGCGCGTGCTTCGCGAGATCGCGGAGGTGATCGACCAACTCGTCCGGGAACGCCAACGAGCCGGAATGGAACATGCTCTCGAAAATCGTGGGCCGCTGCTCGAACGGGGCCTTCAGGCGCACGATGATCGCGTCCGCTTCCTGCGGCGTCGGCACGAACACGCCGTACCCGCCGAGGCCATCCGGCTCGATTCCCTCGACGTACAACCGCGAGGCGACAGAGAGGGGCAGCGTCGGCGAATCGAGGGATCCGTTGGTCAGCACGGTGATGGATGCGCGCTGCGCTCGTTCACCAGCGGCACGGAACTCCGGATTCCCGACGATCCCGTCCGCCGCAGCGGCATCGACGTACGGCATCTCGAACAGGCCTAGCTCGAACTTCTCACGGAGGATGCGACGTGCGCACTCGTCGAGGCGGGACTCGGGGATCTCCCCCGAGACGACAAGGTCGACCAACAGCTCCGGACAGGCCTCGCCACCGAACTGATCGGCACCCGCGTCGATGACCTTCTTCATCCTCTCGCGCGAGCTCAGGTGCTCGACTCCCCACGCACGAGCCGGGAAAGCGTGACCGAAGATCTCGTGGTCGCTCAGCAGCCCCCAGTCGGTGCAGACGATTCCGTCGAATCCGAACCGTTCGCGCAGCAGTCCGGTGATCACGGACTTATTGAACCCGAATCCGACTTCCTCGTATTCGGTTCCGACGGGCATGCCGTAGTAGGGCATCATCTGACGTGTCCCGGCGGCGATGAGCTTTTCGAAGGGTTCGAGGTGGACCTCGAATGCGTTGCCGGGGTAGACCTGCTCTCGACCGTAGGGAAAGTGGGGGTCTTCGCCGTCCTGCTGGGGGCCACCGCCCGGGAAGTGCTTCGTCATCGTCGAGACGGATCCGCGACCGAACGAGGCGCCCTGGAATCCCCGCACGTACGCCGAACCCAAGCGCCCGGTGAGTTCTGCGTCCTCGCCGAAGGTCGCCACCTGGCGTGACCAGCGCGGTTCGGTGGCCAAATCGACCTGGGGGTGCAGGGCGACCCGCAGTCCGACGGCCACATACTCCTGGCGAGCGATGTCGCCGAACCGCTCCACAAGCTCCTCATCGCCGATCGCCGCCAGTCCGAGCGGCTCGGGCCACTGTGAGAACGGTCCAGCCATCATCGCCGTGCCGGGATTGTCGGTGAACGAGTGCCGCGGATCGGTCGACACAGTCACGGGGATCCCCAGACGGGTCGAGGCGGCCACCTCCTGCAGGGCGTTGTGCCACTCGGCCATCTCGCGAGCGCTGGCGGAACCGCCTACCAGGTTGAAATGCGACATGTGCCGCCACTCGACCAAATCGACGGGAGCAGGAGTCCCGAAGACCGGGTTCGGCTCCGTGAGGTCACCGATTCCGATCATGCTGTGGAAGCAGAGGCCGGCCTTCTCCTCGATCGTCATCGCGCTCAGGAGCACTTGGATGCGCTCGCCGGTCGGGAGGTCGGCGTTCAACCAAGGCCGAGCTGCGTTGTGTTCGGTCGATGTCACGTCAGTCCTTCACAGCCGTTCGAAGACGGCGGCGAGAGCTTGGCCGCCACCGATGCACATGGCCGTAGCGGGTGAGCAGGGAGTCGTCGCCGCGGTACCGCGCCGACAGCGAGCGGCCGGGCAACGCGACGTCGGCGATCGCCGAGTTGAGCCCTTTGGCGCCGGTCGGCGGCACGATGTGCCCCGCGTCGCCGACCAGGAGCAGCCGGTCGTGCTCCAGCGTCGACGCCCGAAGCTGCGCATCGGGGTGATCGACTTCTCGGTGATCGTGTCCTCGTGCAGCGTCCAGCCGTCGACGCCGAGCCGGGTCGGCAGCTGCCCCCAGATCCGGTCGTCCGGCCACTCGTCGATCGACTCGGACGGGTCGACCTGCAGGTACAGCCGGGGGGCGCGAGCGATCGAATCGAGTGCATGGCAAAGCCGTAGGGGTGGAGCGCGTAGATTAATTCGTCCGTGGGCGGCGCCACATCGGCCAGGATGCCGAGCCAGGCGTACGGGTAGCCCCGCTCGAGCGCAGTCACACCCGGGATGGCCGGCCGGCTCACGCCGTGGTAGCCGTCAGCGCCGACGACGAAGTCGCAGTCGATCCGCTCGCCCTCGACGGTGGTGACGTAGGGGGCGCCCGAGTCGATGCAGCGCGGAGCGACGCCTTCGACCTCGAAGCGGACGTCGGAGCCGAGCCTGTCGTGCTCGGCCAGCAGGTGATTCACCAGCGCCTGCTGCCCGTACACCGTGACCGTGCGCCCGACCAGGTCGACGAAGTCGATGCGGCGGCGCTGCCCCTCGTACTTCAGGTAGATGCCGTGGTGGGTCAGCCCTCGCGTATCGAGGCCGGCGTCGAGGCCCAGCTCGCGGAGGGTGTCGACCGAGCCCTGCTCCAGCACTCCCGCACGGATGCGGCCGAGCACGTACTCGCGGCTCTTCTGCTCCAGGATGACGAAGCCGATCCTGGCCCGTTGCAGGATGTGGCCGAGGAGGAGCCCCGCTGGACCTGCTCCGATGATGGCGACCTGGGTGCGCATGGTTCTCCGGGTCCGTTCAGCGGGCGTCGGCGGCGACGGCAGGCGGCCCGCCGGCGGCGGACGACTCGAGGGCGGCGAAGGTCTCGGCGACCCAGTCGGCGATGATCCCCGCGACGTACGGCATGTTGTCGATCGAGATGTGCTCGGTGCCGCCCTCCGGGTCGTCGAAGATCCGCAGCTCGCGCCGAGGGCTGTTGACCGCCTGTTCGTAGGTCTCGTGGGCATAGCGGACGGGGATCTGCCGATCGCCCGCGCCGTGCGCGATGAGCAGCGGAACGGTGATCTTCTCGGCCACGCCGTTCAGGTGCATCCCCCGGGTCTTCTCGATGAACTCGTCCATGTCGTGCACGCCCCACACCCAGAACACATGGTCCCAGTAGTGCGGCACGGGGTTCTCGCCCTCCCGATTCCGTCGCGCCTCCTGCACAGCTGCCCAGTTATGGTTGGCCCCCCAGGCCACCGCGAGCGCGAGGCGCTTCTCGAAGGCCGCCGCCCGCGGGGCGTAGTGGCCGCCGAGCGACCAGCCGACGATGCCGACCTGTTCGGGGTCCGCGCCGAGCTCCTCGGCGTTCGCCTCGATCCAGTCGATGATCGCCGCCGCCCATACCTCCGTGTCGTAGCGTGCCGTCAGACCCCGCAAGCGCAGCGCCTCCCCCGAACCGGGAGTGTCGATCATGAGGGTCGAGATGCCGCGCTCGGCCAGCATCTTCGGGAACCCGGAGTAGAACATCATCTCCTTGGTGGAGTCGAGGCCGTTCCACTGGATGATGACGGGATGCGGCCCGTCGCCCGGAGCGCGGTAGAAGTACCCCGGCAGCGACGAGCCCTCGTAGGGGACCTCCACCCGAGTGAGCGGGATGTCGCTCAGCTCCACGTGCTTCAGCAGCAGGTCGATCGACTTCTGGTAGGCGGCGTTGCGTCCCTCCCACCGCGGTGACTGCAGGCGCTCGGCCTGCGAGGTGTACAGCGACGCTCGGTAGTACGTCTCCCCCGCGCCGATCCGGCGGCCCGCGGCCTCGTCGGCCTGCGCCTTCGCCACCAGGCGGTCGGCGACGGCCTCCCACGAGGCGTACAGCTCGGCGGTGCCGGCGTCGTCGCCGTTCTGCGACGCGAGCAGCACCGGCTTGCACGCCCGGTCGACCTCGTCGATGAAGCCGCCGTTGTTGAGGGTGGCGACGACGGCCAGGCTCCAGACGTAGTTGGTGGGGAAGTACATGAACACGAGGGGCTCCTTACTTACTGCGAAACGTGCTGCGCACCGGCCGCAATGCGGTCGGCGAGGTATTTGGCCCCGGCGGAGGAGGCGAATCCTCCATCGACCGGGAGGTCGGCGCCGGAGAGGTAGCGGGACGCGTCCGAGATCAGGAAGACGGCGAGCCCGGCGACGTCGTCGGCCTCCCCGAGACGTCCGAGGGGCGTCAGCTCGAGCTGCGCCTCCCGCATCGCCTCCGGAGCGTTTGCGGTCATGTCGGTCTCGATGAAGCCGGGATGGACGGTGTTCACCCGGATGCCGCGCGGGCCGTACTCCGTGGCCGCGACGCGTGACAGCCCACGGAGACCCCACTTGGAGGCCGTGTACGCCGCCGTATAGTGACCGGTGAGTCCGGCGACCGAGCCGACGTTCACGATCGACGAGCCGTCGCCCATGAGCGGCGCGAGGGCGCGCATCCCGAGCATCGGACCGGTCAGGTTGACCGCGAGCACCCGGTCCCAGTCCGCGCGCTCGGTCCGGCCGATACCGGCGCGGTAGGTGACGCCCGCGTTGTTAATCAGGCCGTGGAGGGGGACACCGCCCAGGGTCTGCGCGAGCTCGCCGGCGAGCTCTGCCCACGCTTCCTCGTCCGTCACGTCGAGGTGGCGGAAAGCGATGCGGTCGCCCACCGCGCCGTCGGGTTCGACGACATCGGTCGCGACCACCTGCGCGCCGAGCTCCGCGAGCATCCGCGCCTCGGCAGCGCCCTGACCGCGGGCGGCGCCGGTGACGACGACGGTCGTGCCGCCGAGCCGGGCGAACGCGTCGAAGAGGGAGGAGCTCATCGCGCGACCTGCTCCTCGCGGCTCCGGTGTCGCGAGCGCTCGCGCGCACGGGGCAGCTCGGGCACAGGGACGGGTGCGCCGACCGGTCCCACCAGCTCGCCGATGCCCTCCACCAGCATCCGCACCGTGTCGCCGTCGGTCAGCGGGGGCGGAGCGAGCTCGCCGCGGCGACCCCACAGCTCGGCCAGGCAGCCGCCATTGCCGGTCGTTCCGGAGCCGAGCACATCGCCGGGAACGACCCGAGAGTTGCGAGAGGCGTAGGCGACCAGCTCCGGGAACGGCCACCCCATGTTCGAGACGAGGTCGTGCCCGATGCGCTCGTCGTTGACGTACACCTCGGCACGGATCGCGAGGAAGCCGTCCTCGTCGAGGAACGGCTCGAACTCGTCGGCGGTCACGATCCACGGGCCCAGGCTCATCCCGAAGTCCTTGCCCTTCGCCGGGCCCAGCCGCACCTTCATCTCGCGCGACTGCAGGTCGCGGGCCGACCAGTCGTTCATGATCGTGTAGCCGAAGATCACCCCGGCTGCGTCCCCGGCGGTCAGGTTCGCGCCGTCGACACCGGGTGCGCCGCCGATGACCGCCGCGATCTCCAGTTCGAAGTCGAGCCGCGCGCTGACGGGAGGCCGCAACTGCTCGCCGGGGCCGAGAACCGTGTGCGGGTTGGTGAAGTAGAAGGTCGGCGCCTGGTACCACTCTGGCACGACCTCGCTCTTGCCGTCCACGGAAGCGCTCACGCCCTCGACGTGCTCCTCGAAGGCGACAAAATCGCGGATCGACGCGGGGACGAGCGGCGCGAGCAGCCTCACGTCGCCCAACACGCTGCCGTCGTCATCACGCGCGCGGGCGAACAGCGCGTGCGCTTGCGCCAGCCCATGCGCGAGTACGTCGCTCACGGTCAGCGAATCCGGGAAGGGAACAACCCGGTCCCCGATCACGAACCCTTCTGCCACAGCCCCGTCGGCCGACCAGCGCGCGATCCTCATGCCGGCTCCGCCATCCTGTGCGATATGCCGAAGATGAGTCCGGCGGCGTCGGCCTCCCTGTCGTGGTCGATCTGCCATTGGCCGAGCTGCACGGAGGCGTCGACCACGGCCTGTGCGCGCGGCAGGCGACGGGCGTGGAATTCGTCCCAGAGGGCGTCGTCCACCGTGTCGGCCGCGAGCAGCAGCTCGGTCAGCACGACCGCATCCTCCAGCGCCTGCGCCGCGCCCTGCGCGATCGTGGGCGGGCAGGTGTGGGCGGCGTCGCCGATCACCACTGAGTGCCCGCGGTTCCACGGGGCAGGCACGATGTGCTGCGTGAACCAGGTGTAGTTGACCTTCGCGCCCGCCTGCAGGTCGGCGCGGATGTCGTTCCACGGACCGCCGTAGGCCTGCGACTCCGCGAGCATCAGCGCGACCGCCTCCTCGTCGGTGAGGCCGACCCGCTCCTGCGCCGGCTCGACGAGGAACGCGTACATCGTGTCCTCTCCGGTGGGCGTGTAGCCCGCGATGTACACCGGCCCGCCGTAGTACAGCTCGCTGTGCTCGACCGAGGCCGGGCGCGAGACGAACGACCGCCAGATGCCCATACCGGTCGGCTGCGGTTTGGTGGCGATGCCGATCAGCTCGCGAACGGCCGAGTTGAGCCCGTCGGCGCCGACCAGGAGGTCGTAGGTGCCCGCGGGCGAGCCGTCGACTTCTACTGCGACGCCGTCGGCGGTATCTGCGACGCCTGTGACCTTCGTGCCGAACCGGACGTTCGCGCCGGCTGCGACTGCGTGGTCCAGCAGGATGCGCGCGAGGTCGGGACGGTACATGCCGCCGGTCGCCGGGAAGTCAGGGCCGCCCGTTTTCACCTCGGGCAGCTCGGCCACCACGGGGGCGTCCGGCCCCGGCGCCCGCAGCGTCAGCCCTTCGAAGAAGTAGCCCTTCGCCTGAACGTCGACCCAGGCGCCGAGCGCGGCGAGGGCGCGCAGCGCGTTGCCCTGCAGGGTGATGCCCGAGCCGAGCGAGCTCAACTCGGGCTTGGACTCGAAGACGTCGACCTCGACACCCCCCTGTGCGAGCTGGATGGCGGTGGCCAGACCCGCGACACCGCTTCCGGCGATGGCGACCTTCGTGACGGCGGTCATAAAGAACCTCTCTGTTCTTCTGGACGCGCTGCCGGGCGGAGAGCCCGCTACAGCAGCGCGATGGGGTTGATCGGCGACCCGACGGCCGCCGTGATCGGCAGCGGCGCGGCCGAGAGGAGGAAATCGTATCTCCCGAGCCGCGCACACTCCGACGCGAGCTCCTCCAGGTCCCACATCTCCCCGATGGTGAGCCCGATGTTCGGGATGACGACCTGATGCAGCGGCTGGAACGCCGGCACATCGAACTCGTTCGGCCGCACCTCGAAGCCCCAGGTGTCGGTCGCGATCGCGGCGATCCCGGTGTCGTGAAGCCAGCCTGCGGTGGTCAGCGAGAGGCCGGGGGCCGGTCCCCCGGCGTACTCGCCCCACCCGTCCCGGCGCACGCGAGCGAGCTGGCCGGTTCGCACCAGGACGATGTCTCCGGTGCCCACCGCGCTCGTCGCGCCCTGCGCCTCAACGCACGAGCGGAGGTCGGCGGCCGTGATCGCGTAACCGTCCTCCAGCTCAGCGGACCCGGGGCGGAGGTGCAGGCCAAGATCGAGGAGCACCCCGCGCGAGACGATCACGGAGGCCGCGTGCTCGATGCCCGTGACCAGGTCACCGTCGCTCGTGACGACGTCGCCCGCTCGGCGGCCGTTCCAGGCGTAGCCGTGGTCGAAGATGTGACCCAGCCCGTCCCACTGCGTCGAGCACTGCAGCGGCATCGCGATCACGTCGTCGGCGCCGCCGAGCCCGTGCGGGAACCCCTGGGTGCCGCGCTCGGCGTCCGTGCCGGTGTCGAGCATGGTGTGCACCGGATTGGTGCGCCGGCGCCAGCCCTTCTGCGGGCCGTTCATGTCGAACGACTGCGCCAGGGAGATCGTCAGACCCTCGCGGACGAGGGCGGCGGCGTCGGCCCGCTTGGCGGCGTCGATGAAGTTGAGCGTCCCCAGCACGTCGTCCTCACCCCACCGGCCCCAGTTACGGCAGGCCTCTACCCTCGCCGCGATCTCGCCCTCCGGGTCCTGACGGTCCAGGTCGGCCGGGTCCTCGCTCGGTGCCGCCATCGTCAGCCGCGACCCTGCACGGCGTACGGGTTGAGCAGCGCGGCCTTGATCTCCTCGGGCACGCCCTCCTCGGTCGCGCTCGGCCCGTCGGCGGCCGGGAACGACTCCGTCATCGACATCGGCATGGCGCCGTTCCGGTAAAAGTTACTCGATCCCAGCGAAGGCTTCCACGTATTGGGCTGCCAGTCGGGCACGTAGTTCCGGTACCCGCCGGTGTTCAGCTCGATGCGCAGCGTCGACGGCTCACGGTAGTAGAGGAACGTCTGCTCGCCGATTCCGTGGATGGAGGGGCCGTACTCGATCGGAACGCCATTCTCCATCAGGGTGTCGGCCGCGATGAGGAGCTCCTCGTAGGTGTCGACCCAGAACGCGTAGTGATTGACGCGTCCGGCGCGGGTCGAACCGTCGAGTACGACGCCGAGGTCGTGCGACTTCTCGTTCGTGGTGAGCACCGAGAAGATCGAGATGGGCGCCTCATCGAGCACGGTTCGGGCCATGATGCGGAAGCCGAGCACGTCGTTGTACCAGGCGGCGAACCCGTCGACGTCGCTGGTCGCGATCGTGACGTGGTCGAGCTGGCGCGGGGCGCCGGCGACCTTGCTGCGTTTCTCGGGGCGGTCCGGGTAGATCGATGCGACGTGGCCGGGAGCCTGGTGGCGGGTGACGTCCCAGTGCAGGGTCATCGAGTGGCCCCAGGGACCGGTGAAGCGGTAGGCGCGGCCGATGGCGGGCACGTCGTCGAGCCATTCGCCCTCGATGCCGGCGGCTTCGACGCGCTTGGCTGCCTCCTCGAGCGCCTCGGCGCTCGACGTGCGCCAGGCCATGGTCGCGAGCGTCGGCTCGGTGCCGGGCGAGACGACGACCGCGTACGCGTAGTAGTCGCCCCAGCAGCGGAGGTACACGGCTCCGTCGACGCGGTCGACGACGGTCAGACCGACCTGTTCCTCGTAGAACTTCACGGACGCCTCGACATCCGGGGACGTGATCTCCACGTAAGACAAGTGGGAGAGAAGCTTGATCATCCTTGATCCTTTCTAGATGGGCCGAATGTGATGCCCGGTCTCTACTTTCAAGGCAGCGTCCAGATCAGGGAACCGCGTATCGGCTATGCCGCGGATCAATGAGACTGATTTCCTTGGTCGGCATCGTCTTTTCTTCGGTCTCACAGGGACACAAGATTCAGCACTTTCCACGGAAGTAGCCTCCGTATGGCCCTTTTGGCCCTCTTGTTGTGTCAGAATCAAACATGGCTAGGGATTCCGCACTCAAGTTCGGCGCTCAGACCGACGAAGCCATGAGCTTCCTGCGCGTGATCAATCTCGTGCGCACCGGGGAGGCCGACACGCGGCCCGAGATCGGCAGGCTCACGGGACTCGGCCGTGGCGTCGTCGCCCAGCGCGTCGAGGCCGCGATCGAGATGGGCTTTCTGGAGGACGGCGAGTACGGCCCCTCCTCCGGCGGCCGCGCGCCACGCACGCTCCGTTTCCGCGCCGACCAGGCCATGATCGTCGTCTGCGCGCTCGGCGCCCTCCACATCCGGGTGGGCCTCGCCACCCTCGACGGCGAGGTCATAGCAGAGGGACACCGCGCGTGGGACATCGGCCGTGGACCTGCCGAGACGATCGACACCGCTCTCGGGATGCTGGATGAGCTCCTCGCATCCCACCCGGAACGCCCCGTGTGGGCGGTCGCGGTCGGCGTCCCCGGGCCCGTCGACTTCGAGACGGGCTCTCCAGTGGCGCCGCCGATCATGCCGGGCTGGAACGGCTTCGACGTGCGCCGCCGCTTCGAACAGCGCTTCGACGCGCCGGTCTGGGTGGACAACGACGTCAACCTGCTGGCGCTCACCGAACGAGCCCATCGCCGGGACGACAACGTCGACCTGATCTATTGCAAGGTCGGCAGCGGCATCGGCGCAGGCCTGCTCTCGCGCGGCCGCATCCACCGCGGCGCGAACGGGGCCGCCGGCGACATCGGGCACGTGAGGGTCCGCGACTCGACGACGCCGTGCCGGTGCGGCAAGTTGGGCTGCCTGGAGGCGGAGGCCTCTGGTTGGGCCATCGTGCGGGATGCCGAGCGGGCGCTCCAGGAGGGCGCCACCGGCGTTCTCGCGAACGTGGTCGCCCGCGGGGATCCGATCACCCCGGAGTCCGTGTCCATCGCCGCCCAGGACGGGGATGCGCTGGCCATCTCACTCGTGCAGCGCTCGGCCCGGCTGATCGGCGAGTCGATCGCTGCACTCGTGAACATGTTCAATCCGGGCGTGATCGTGGTCGGCGGCGCTCTGTCTGCAGCCGGCGAGCTCTTCCTGGCGGAGGTGCGCCAGCGCGTCTACGAGCTTTCGCTGCCGCTGGCGACCCGCGACCTGTCGATCGTGCGGTCGGTGGGCGACGAGCGGGAGCCGCTGCGAGGCGGCGCCGAACTGGCCATCGAAGAGCTGTTCGAGGTGACCTTCCCTCGATGGTTCGCGGACGGCCGCCCGACCGTCGATGGGATCAAAGCCGCGGCCGCATGATCCCGATCCTGAGGGACGACGCTCTGATCGCCACCGCCGACGGGTTCGAGGTCCATCTGTGCCTGCCATGGATCCGCTCCCTCCCGCTTTCGAGCGTCTCGTGGTTGCAGCTTTACCTCGATGGGGAGGAGTGCCCCGTCGAGGTGCCGGGCGGCGACGGCTGGTGGTTCGTGCAGGACCGGCTCGCGGTGCGCGTCCGCCGCCCGCTCCGGCCGGGAGTGCACACCGTCCGGGCGTCTTTCCGGTTGCTGATCCCGTATCTCCCGGGCGGGCCGGACGCTCCGCTCGAGCTCTACTTCGAGGCCGAGCGGCGGGTGGAGGCCGTCGGCGACGCGCCGTGGGCACTCGCGGCGAGCGCTTTCAACTGGACGCCGGAGGTGATCCGCGCCGATCGCCCGTCGACCGACATCGTCGTCGGGATCGTGACCTCTGGAGTCTCGTCCGTGGTCGAGCTCGAGCCCGGGCAGCTGTGGCGATCGTTCCCCGCGGCCTCCAGAGCGGAGGCGGTGGAGCTGCGCGAGCGGCTCGACGCCGCGGGGGGGCGGGTCAGCGTGGTCGGAGCGAGTCTCGATGATTGGCTGACCCCCACACGTCGGCGCGACGACGACGAGCGGCTCGAATTCCTTCTCCCGCAGTTGCGCACCGCGCACGACGTCGGCGCTGAAGGCGTGCGGCTGCCGATCGGGCAGGCCGGTTACGCGCTACTGCGCAGACTGCAGCCCGTGCTGCACGAGCTGGACCTGACCCTCTACGAGGAACTGCAGGGCCAGCAGACGCCCGACACGGCGCCGGTCGCGCGCGCCATCGACGACGTCGCTACTCTCGACGACTCGCGGATCCGGCTGCTCGTCGACACCAGCATGTTCATGCCGGCGCTGCCGGTGACGTATCTCGCGGCGCTGGCACCGAGCATTCCGGAGCCGCTGCTGCAGCGGCTGACGGACGCCTGGCTGGAGCCGGAGACACTGGAAGGGGTGGTGACCCACCTCCGCTCGGGTGCGGTGCCTCCCTCCGCCCACGCGCTCTACATGAACCTGCTCGTACGGTTCGGCCGGTCCCCGGTCGAAGCCGCGCGCAGCATCCTCCCGCTGGTCCGAGCGTTCCACCTCAAGTTCTGGGACCTCGACGACACCGACGACCGTGCCTCGCAGCCACTCCGGGACCTCGGCGCGCTACTGCGTGGGGCCGCACCCGGCTTCGCCGGCACGCTGTGCAGCGAGTGGGGAGGGCACGAGTGGCTCGACGCCAGCCCCACGGAACAGACGCGTGCGCACCTGTCCCTTGTCGGGGCCGCCCTTCAGCCCTCGCGGTTGTAATACGGCCAGGGCAGGAACCGGCGCTCGCCGCGCCTGTCCGGGCCGCTGAGTTCGACCTCGCCGGTGGCGGCCCACTCGACGCCGCGCGGGACCATCCGGATGAACTCGATGCGGCGGAACGTGTCGATGTCGTGGCCGATGGTGATGGTGAACGAGCGGCCCCCTCCGTATTCGTTGATCCACGCGATCGGCTGGGCGGTGTTCATCCCGGGGAGGGCCGCGACGCCCTCCGGCGGGATCGCGACCGGGTAGTGCGACATGGGCCACACCGGCGCGTTCTCGTACGACTCCAGGTCGTCGAAGGTCGTGAGCAGCACCTGGGCACCGACCAAGATCTCCACGCCGGTGAGGATGTCGTCGCCCGTCACCGTCCAGCGCGCGCTGATGCCCTCGGTGATCGGGTGCCGCGGCTCGACGGTGTCCAGCTGCGCTTCGCCCCATGGCCGCGGCCGGAGCCCTCCTGCCAACGTCAGCCGGGAACCGCGCATGACGTTGTACTCGTCCGGATAGCCCCAGTCGTCCTCCTGCGCGGCCGAGCCGTGGAACCAGACGATCCCCTTGCCGTCGTCGTGGACGAACTTCCGCAGAGCCGCATCCGTCTCTGCGCCGAAGCCGGTCGCCTTCTCGTGGTAGCCGTCCCGGCCCTCGAACACGACGATGACCACGTCGTACTTGTCGATGGTCTCAGGCCCGAGCCCCCGCGGGTCCTCGACGACCCGCACGCGGAACCGGCCGGTGTCCTCCAGCAGTGTCGTGATCCACTGGTTGTGCAAGCGGAAGCTGCGGTGCTCGTTGTCATGTTCGCGGGTCATGTGGCCCGACAGGATGAGCACATCCAGTGGATCGGGCGTCAGTCTGCTTTCGTCGAGAAGGCGGCGTCGAACGCGGCGTCGGGCGGGGTGATCGAGTTGAGCTCGCGCACGAAGGCGATGGCCTCCGGAGCGCCCTGGAGGCGGTCCATCCCGGCGTCCTCCCACTCGACGGAGGTCGGGCCGGTGTAGCCGATGAAGTTGAGTGCGCGGAAGATCGGCTCCCACGGCACCTCGCCGTGCGCGGTGGAGACGAAGGTCCAGCCGCGTCGCGGGTTCGCCCACGGCAGGTGCGAGCCGAGCACGCCGTTGCGGCCGTCGAGGTTGGTGATCGACTCCTTCACGTGCACGTGGAAGATGTGGTCGGCGAAGTCGAGGACGAACGCCACCGGGTCCAGCTGCTGCCACATGAAGTGCGACGGGTCGAAGTTGATGCCGAAGCTCTCGCGGTGCCCGATCGCGTCCAGCGTCGCTTTGGCGGTCCAGTAGTCGTACGCGATCTCGGAAGGGTGCACCTCCAGCGCGAACCGCACGCCGACCTCCTCGAACACGTCGAGGATCGGGTGGAAGCGGTCGGCGAAGTCCTGGTAGCCCGCGGCGATCCACTCGTCGGAGGCGGGCGGGAACATGGCGACGGCCTTCCAGATCGACGAGCCGGTGAAGCCGGTCACCGTCTTCACGCCCAGTGCTGCGGCCATCCGGGCGGTCAGCTTCAGCTCCTCGGCGGCGCGCTGCCGCACCCCTTCCGGGTCGCCGTCGCCCCACACCCGATCGTTCAGGATGTCGCGGTGGCGCGCATCGATCGGGTCGTCGCAGACGGCCTGGCCGGCGAGGTGGTTGGAGATCGTCCACACCGTCAGGCCGTTGCGCTCGAGGATGTCGCGGCGCGACTGCACGTACTCGGCGTCATCCCACCGGGACACATCGAGGTGGTCGCCCCAGCAGGCGATCTCGAGGCCGTCGTAGCCCCACTCCCCGGCGAGCCGCGCCACCTCCTCGAAGGGCAGGTCGGCCCACTGGCCGGTGAACAGGGTGATCGGTCGCGTCATCGTTGTGACTCCTCTTCCGTGTGTGGATTCGGTCTGCGGAGACCTTCAGTATGCGGAAACCGGGTCGCTCACGGCGACGCGGACCCAGGCGGAATCGTTCGCCGAGCTCTCCTCGACGGCGGCGAGCGCGCGCTGCACGCTCAGGCCCTCGGCGAAGGTGGGATGCGGATGAGTGCCTTCGGTGATGGCGGTCACCAGGTCGACGACCTGGTGACTGAAGCCGTGCTCGTAGCCGAGCAGGTGACCGGCGGGCCACCAGGCGGAGACGTACGGGTGCGTCGGCTCGGTGACGAGGATCTTCGCGAAGCCCTGGAGCTCCTCCGGCGCGGTGCGGTCGTAGAACTGCAGCGTGTTGAGGTCCTCCAGGTCGAAGCGCAACGCGCCCGCGGTGCCCGAGACCTCGATCGACAGCGCGTTCTTGCGCCCGGTCGCGAACCGGGTGGCCTCGAACGAGGCCAGCGCACCGCCGGACAGCCGGCCCGTGAAGATCGCGACGTCGTCGACCGTCACCTCGCCGTAGCCCTCGCCTGCGCTGCCCGAGAGTCCGGATCCCGTCGCCTGCAGGGGTCGCTGCTTCACGATGGTGTCGAGCACACCGGTCACGGCATCGACCGTCTGACCGGTGACGAACTGCGTCATGTCCAGGATGTGGGCGCCGATGTCCCCGAGCGCTCCGGAGCCGGCGTGCTCCTTCTGGAGTCGCCACGCCAGCGGCATCTGCGGGTCGACCAGCCAGTCCTGACGATAGGCGGCGCGGACCTGCTGCACCTCGCCGATCGTGCCCTGTGCGATCAGGTCGCGGAGCAGCGTGACTGCCGGCACCCGGCGATAAGTGAAGCCCACCATGGCGACGACCCCGCGCTCGGCAGCACGGGCGGCGGCCTCCGCCATCGCCTCGGCTTCCGCGACGGAGTTGGCGAGGGGCTTCTCGCACAGCACATGCTTGCCCGCCTCGAGAGCGGCGATCGCGATCTCGGCGTGGGAGTCGCCGGGAGTGACGATGTCGACCAGGTCGATGTCGTCACGGGCGATCACCTCCCGCCAGTCGGTCGCCGATTCGGCCCAGCCCCACTGCTCGGCGGCCCGGGCGACAGCATCCGCGTTCCGTCCGACGACGACGGCCATTTCCACCTTCTCGGGCAGAGAGAACATGGCCGGTGCTTGGCGCCAGCCCACCGAGTGGGCGGACCCCATGAACCCGTAGCCGATCATCGCCACCCGCAGGGTCATGCCAGCACCAGCTCCCGCTCGACGGGGACGCGGTTGGTCACGTAGCGGCCGGGGCCGCCGTCGACGCCCGGCATGATCTGCATGTAGAGCAGGCGCATAGTGAGCACGATCTCGACGGTGAGCTTCTCGCCCGCTTCCGGCGCGTGGCCCAGCGGGATCACGACGTCGGACCGGTCGGCGACGAACCAGAGCGTCTCGGACTGCTCAGGCAGCTCCTCGATGCGGTAGCTGCGACCGTTCAGCTCGAAGCGCAGGTCGTCGCGCGGGATCGGGACCCCGTTGACGCTCGCCGCGACGTCGTCGACGGCGGACAGCCAGAGGCTGCGGTACCAGGGCAGCTGCACCGAGACGGCGATGCCGTCGTCGGTGCGCCGGACGTCCTGCTCGGCGAAGAGCGAATTGTGCGTTGCCATGATCCGAATCCCTTACTTGAACGTGTCGGCGAACGTGTCGTGCGCCACAGGAGGCTCGGGCTCGAGCTTCTGCACCGTCGACGGGCTGTACGGATGGTTCTCGCTCGGCACCGGCTCGTCCGCCGGCGGCATGAACATGGGCTTGCCGTCGTCGCCGAAGTACATCAGGTCGAGGTCGAAGGCGTCCTGGTTCTTCTCGCCGAAGCTGACCCAGTTCTCCTCGAACGGCGCCCGGGCGAGCTCGTAGCAGCGGAACTTCCAGATCTTCCACTCGCCGTCCTGACGCAGGAAGTCGATGGCGTACTTGCACCAGACCCAGTGCGCCCAGACCTTCTTTCCCTGCACCTCTCCGGGTGAGTACATGTAGTCGGGGCTGTTCTTGGCGACCGCGGGATCGGTGAGGCCCGACTCGGTGCCCGCCATCAGCCACACACCCTTCGCGGTCTCACCGTCGCCGGCCACCTCGATCACCGGGGTGGTGGTCGCGTGCAGGATCAGCTTGCCGACGGGCGACGCGCGGTCGCGATGGTACCGGGTGACGCTCTCCCAAGTGGTGTATTGGCCGGCGTTCGTGTAGCGGGCGCGGATGCCCTCGGTGCCCTCCTTGACCCAGAGCGGGATGATCCGCTCGTCCTGGAACGCGTTGTGGAGGTACATGTAGCGGCTGAACAGGTTCTCGATGTCCCCGCGATCGGCCGCACGGCGGGCGAGGAAACGGGTCTGGGCGAGCTCCTCGCGCAGCGCGGCCAACTCCTCCCGGAGGGCGGCGGTGGACTCGGCGATGGTGTCTGACACGGTGTGTGCTCCTCGATCAGGCCGGGACGCCGGCGACGGCGTCTTCGATGGTTCGGCGCATGAGCGCGTGCTGCTTCTTGACGAGGTCGATCGGGTCGGCCTCCCCCAGGTCGGAGAAGGCATGGCCCTCCCACTCGCTGGAGAGGTACCCGCGGTAGCCGCCCTCGAGGAACTGGCGGACGATGCGCGGGATGTCCATGGCGGGCTCCTGGCCCTCAGCGTCGATGTCATAGAACTTCGCGTGCACGTGGAAGATCTGCGGCATGATGTCGAGCCACTCCTCCGGCGGCACCAGGCCGTGCATGTTGAACGCGAGCCGGGTGAATGGACCGAATCGAGCAGGGTCGACGCCTTCGCCGGTGAGGTAGTCCTCGAACTTCTGATTGCGGACGTGCATGGGCGTCGGCTCGTGCCAGATCTCGTCCATCACTGCGAAGTGCTTCTCGTCGAGGCCCATCTTGGCCAGCTGCGACAGCAGCGTCGGCGACAGGCTGTGCATGGTGGAGGAGAAGTCGGCGGTGAAGCCGAGCCGGTCGCTGCCGAGCTCCTCGTACAGCTCGCGGATCCCGAGCACCTTGGGGTCGTTCGGGCCCTGCGGCGCGTGGATCTCGTAGCCGAGCCGCTGGTCGTACTTCTCCGCGAGCGGCAGGAGGCTGCGCAGCAGCTCCCGGCCGGCCGAGCGGATGACGACCCGCTTGAACCCGAGCGTGTGCGCGGTCTTCAGCTGGCGGGCGAGGAAGTCGTGCTCCTCCTCCGGCGTCATGTCGCGGTCCTTGCGACGGCCCATGTCGAGGTTGGTGCCGACAGCGCTCGGCTCGAGCCCGTACTTCTCCAGCGAGTCGAACCAGAGCTTCTCGAACTCGGCGTCGACGTCGGGGTAGGTCCGCAGGAGCTGGGCGATGTTGAACTCCACGCCCGGCCCGATGCCGTTCTCGGCGACGGCGGCGATGAGGGTCTCCGGCGTATAGACGCCGGCCGCGAACTCGCTCGTCATGGAGTAGAGGGTGGTGCCCAGCTCGATGCCAGTGCCGGCTATGCCGCCGGCCTCGGCGTTGTCGTTCGCGGTCATCGGTTCGCTCCTTCGATGCTCGGCAGCCACTCCGACAGCTGGACACGCGCCTCCGCGGCGTCGGTGACCATCCGGCTGCCCGCGTTCTCCGCGGCCGACCGCTGCACGGCCTGCTCGTCGCGGATGATCTCGAACGGCGACTGCCAGTAGTTCCAGTGCCAGCCCTCGTACTCGCTCGAGATCGCTCCGTTGTAGCCGTTGTCCACGAGCAGCGCGATGAGGTCGCGCACCGGCACCGACGGCTCCTCGTGGGTGTCGTCGATGCCGAAGAACTTGCCGTGCACGTGCTTGATCCACGGCATGATCTCCAGCCAGTCGTCGACGCGTGCCGGGCCGAACAGGCCGGTGCCGTTGATGGCGAAGTCGATGCCGAGGTCGGGCCGGCCGTTCTGGGCGGCGAGGCCGATGAAGCGGCCGAAGCGCTGGCCGTGGTCGGCCTGGTCCGCCGGCGGCCCGGCCTGGTAGAACTCGTTCCAGAGGTCGACGACCTGGCCGAGCAGCTCGTCCGTGGCGCCGCGACGGCGGTAGGCCTCCAGCAGGGACGGCGCGAAGCCCACGGTCGTCGCGCCCCAGTCGACCGTGAAGCCCAGGAACGGCGAGCCGACCTCCTCGAAGCGATCCCGCAGCGCGAGGATGCGCGGGTGCGACGCGTACTGGTCGGCGTGCACCTCCAGCGCCAGCGTGACGCCGTACTGCTCGGCGATCGGCGCCAGCGCTGCCATCGAGTCGGGAGTGATCGAGATCTGCACGCGGGCGATCGGGAAGCCGAGCTTCGCGGCGGCCTCGATCTGGCGACGCATGTACTCGATGAGCTCGTCCTGGTTCAGCAGCCGGTCGCGGTGGATGCCGATGTCGGCGTTGATCGCGAGCGACGTCGGAACCAGCCCGACCTCGGCGATCAGGTCGCGGAACCAGCCTGCGTAGCCGTCGTCAATGGCGGGGAAGCCGCGGAAGCTGGAGAAGCCGATGATCTCCAGCCCCGGGCCGTAGCCGTCGGCGGCGACCTTGCGGATGAGGCCCTCGAGGTCGTACTCGCGGGCGTGGAACGCGCGCGTGAAGCTGTACAGCGTCACGCCCTGGATCGGGGATCCGAGGTTGCCGGTCATGCCGTCGCCGCCTTCATGGTCTTGGTGTCGTGCTCCTCGATGTGAAGCACTTCGTTCTCGCCGATCACGATGTACGGGATGTAGAGCGTGAGTTCCACGGAGACCTCGTGCTCGCCGCCGTCCGCGGCGACCGGCACGTCGCCGGAGAGCACGGCCGAGTCGAGGGGGAACCACCACGACTCGGTGTCGTCGACCATCTCGGCGAAGGTGCGCTCGCGGCCGTTTAGCTCCCAGCGGAGCGTCTCAGCTGGAGCGGGCACGCCATCCACTGACAGAGAGGCGCCTGCGATGCAGGACGCCGGGAGTGCGCGGTACCAGGGGATGCGCACGTCGACCGCGGCACGCGTGCCGCCGGTCTTAAGCGTTCCCTGCTCGATGATGCGATCGGGGATCACGAGTCCTCCTTGACTACTTTTTCCATGTTTCTACAGACTAATGTCGGTTTGCTGCATAAGCAAGGGTGTGTCGCCGGCAAGCGCGCTCGCGATGCGGCGAGCGCCCTTCACGGCCAGCGCGACGGAGGTCAGCGTCGGGTTGCACGCCGTTCCCGTCGAGATGACCCCGTTGCCCGCGACGAAAACCCCGGGCGCCGCCCACACCTCGCTGTTCGGACCGCACACGCTGCGGCCGTCGTCGGTCTCCCCCATCCGAACGCTCCCCTGGTAGTGGAGCGATGCTCCGTGCGGCATGGTGAACGGCCGATCGCCGATGGGGTCCCCCACAGCTTTCGCGAGCTCGACGATCTCGTCCTGGGCGCGCGCGATCACTGCGCGGTCGCGGTCGGTGAGCGTGTAGTGGATGCGCATCGCGGGCATCCCGTACCAGTCGCGCTCGTCGTCGCTGAACGCCACCCGGTCGTCCCACTGCAGATCCTTGGCGCAGAACAGGCCGAGCCCGACGATCGAGCCCGGCATGACGGGGTCGTCGTCGGCGAGCGGGATCGGGGAGGCGTCCAGCTGCATCACCTGGCCGTGGAACGGCACCGCGTCGGTGTACGGCACCCAGCTCACGCCACTGCGCTCGCTGATGGCTCCGTCAATCACCTCGTCGGCTCCGACGTCACCGGTGCCGGTGCGCGTGGCCGCGTCCTTCGCCACTGACTCCGCACCCCGGATGCGCGTGGCGTAGACCACCTGCGTCTGGTCGTTGAGCATGCGGCCGAGGGCGGCGGGGCGTATCCCGCTGGCCCAGAGCACCTGCGGTGTCCGCAGGGCGTCGGCGGCGACGACGACGAAACGCGCCTGCACCGTGTGCAGCTCGCCCGTGCGACGATCGTGGACCTCCACGCCGGAGGCACGGCCGTCTTCGAGCAGCACCCGGGTGACCAGCGACTCGTCGTACAGGGTGAAGTGCTCGTTGGCACGCGTCACATCGCCGAACACCACATCCGAACCCGACCACACCAGGCGGCCGTCGTCACGCCGGTGGACCGCCAGCGGCATTCGCTGCACCCGCTGGGCCGGGGGCCGGCCATCGTCCACGGCCGCGGCGAGCCGCTCTCGCACGAGGGCCGTGAACGGCGCTCCGTCGAACGCGTCGGTCGTGACGCCGAGCAGTCGGTCGCCCTCGTCGAGCAGGGCGTCGAGGTCGGGGAGGAATGGGATGCGCTCGCTGTCGCCCGGGCGCGGGCACGCTCCGGTCCAGTGGGCGCCCATCCCGCCGACATTGCTGGAGAACGCGACGACGGGCATGCCGTCTTCGCCCGGCTCCTGAAACCCCTCGTCGAGGAGGTAGGTGCCGGGGCGCCCCCGGCGCTGCCCCGCGGTCACCGCACCCGGAGAGTTCACGGTGTCAGCGCCCGCGCCCGGGCCTTCCGAGCGCTCCTGCGCCTCGGCCCGCACGACGGGGTCCTCGATGTTCTTGACGTGCGCGCCGGGCGGGTTCGACACCGTGGGCCCGACCTCGAACATCGCAATGGTGGCGCCCGGCGCCTCCTCGCTCAGGATGCGCGCATACGTCGCGCCGGCGGGGCCGCTGCCGACAATGGCGACGTCGACGGATTCCGGATAGCGGCTCACGCGGTCACCGCCAGCTCGCGGATGAGTGCGACGGAGGCCACCGACTCCTGCGTCGGGTAGTACTCGAGGCCGATCGGGCCGTCGTAGCCGGAGGATCGGAGGATCCGCAAGCGCTCCGCCCAGTCCAGCTCGCCGGAGCCCGGCTCGCCGCGCCCGGGGGCATCGGCGAGCTGCACGTAGGCGATCAGCTCGCCCGCGTTGGCCAGCTCCGCCGCCATGTCCTCGCCCTCGACGGCCGAGTGGTAGATGTCGTAGAGCACGCCGAAGTACGGGGAGCCCACGCCGCGCGCGACGTAGACCGCCTCGGCGGTGCGGTCGAGCAGTGAACCAGGGTGGTCGACGCGGATGTTGACCGGCTCCAGAGCGAGCGTGATCCCCGACCCGTCGATCTGCGCGATCGCCTTCTGGTAGATCTCGATCAGCTTGTCGAGCTGGACCTGGCGCTTCCACCCGCCGAAGCCGGTGCCGCTCCCGACGACCAGGCGCGGGCAACCGAGGTCCTGCGCGATGGCGACGCCCTCGTCGAGCTTGCGATAGAACTCCGAGTGGTCCCACGGCGGGATCATGAACTGCGTGCGCGGTTCCGAGAGCTGGGCGGTGAGTGTCGTGCCTGTCTCCTCCAGTGCGGCCTTGAGCGCGGGGAGGTTCTTCGGCGTCGTCGGGGCGTCGACGCCGGTCGGGCCCCACATCTCGACGGCGTCGAAGCCGGCCGCAGCGGCCGCGCGGACGCGGTCGTGGTAGTCGCCGGCCTCGGTGAAGAGCAGTTCGATGTTGGGTGCGAGTTGGTACATTGGTTTACTCCTTGTTCAGAACATCGGATGGTCGTGGGCAGCGTGCACGGGAACCTGCTGCAGCACGTCCCAGTGCTCGACGATCCGGCCGCCCTCGAATCGGTAGATGTCCGCGACCGCGGCGTCGGGGGCGCCGGGTCGGGAAGCCTTGACGTGCACCATCGCCAGATCGCCGTCGACGAGGATCCGCTGGATCTCGAAGCGCGCATCCGGGCTGCCGTCGAACTTCGGCGTCAGAGCCTCCGCCGCGGCGGCGGGGCCGTCGGGGATGTTCGGATTGTGCTGCCGGTAGTCGTCGGAGACGAGGAGGGCGAACGCGTCGGCGACGCGCTTCTGCGTGTACAAGAGGTCGCAGAAGCGCTCGAATGACCGGCGGTTGTCGCTCATGCGCCGTCCCTCCTGGGCAGCGGCGAGCGTGCTGCGATGGTCACGGGGCCGAGCAACCCGCTCGGCTCCTGCTGCGCGAACGCGGAGAAGAAGTCGGGCTGCGCCTTCGCGAGCGTGTTCGTCACCTCGATCTCCAGGGAGTTGCTTCCGGCCAGTACGCCCGCCGGCACCTCGAAGACGTACGGAGGCGCGATCCGGCTGCCGAGGTCGACGCCGTTGAGGCGCACGCTGGCGAGCTCGAAGACCTGCCCGAGATCGAGGACGTGCTCGGCGGCGTCATCCCGCGAGTCGAAGGATGCCGTGTACCGCGCCGTGCCGCTGAATCGGGGCAGGAGGTCGGGGTCGCTGAGCGGCCGCAGATCGTTGAGCTCGCCCCAGTGTGTGAACGCGGGCTCGGACGCCGTCGCCGTGGCGACCGCCCAGGTCGGCGCGAGCTCGACGGCCTCGCCGCGCTCGGCGGCCGGCCGGACCGGCAGGCCCTCCCAGGCCGTCGGCGAGCCGACGAGCAGCACGACCGACTCCCCGGGGCCGAGCTCCAGGGAAGCGGACGCCGACCGCCCGTCGCTCCCGGCCGCCAGCTCCGTGAGGCTTCCCGTGGTGGCGTCGAAAGCGACGATCTCTCCGGCACGCGGGAAGATCGCGCTCGTGCGCACAACATCCCGCACCGACTCGTTGACCAGCATGATCACGTCGGCATCGCCGGCGTCGCGGCGCAGCACGCGCACCGACGCGGCCGGCGGGTCGAGGCGCACAGCACGGTCGCTCATCCCCCGGACGGCGTCCACCAGCCCCGTCCGCGACACCGCCCGGAACCGCAGCTTCAGGGAGTTCGCGTCGACTCCAGAGCCTGCGACCTCCGGGACGGAATCAACGAAGACCACCGGCACGCCCGCGTCGTCGAGTCGCAGCAGGTCGTGCGCGACGTGGGCGGGCAGGTAGGTGCTGCCCGGAACGATCAGCGCGTCGTACGTCTCCTCGCCGAGCGTCAGCTCCGAGTCGTCCGCCGCGGCGTCCGGGAGGGCATCGGCCGGGACGACATCGGCGTCGAGCTGAGCCTCCATCAGCAATCGCAGCGGCCGCTCGAACGGCATCGCCTCGCCCAGCCACTCGGCGTCCGCGTGGTAGAGCACCGCGAACGGGGCGACGTGCGCACCGCTCTGGAGCAGGTGACTAAGGCGGTTCGTGTAGGCGCTGAGCAGGTGCTGCAGCGGGTACTGCGGATTGTTGCCGCGCGCGTAGAAGTGCGGAGGGCAGTCCGGGTCGGGGAACGCCGCAGGCGAGAACGCGTGCGGCACCAGGTGCGTGACCCCGCGCACCAGGAGGTGGTTCGTCAGCCAGGTGAACAGCCGCAGCCCCGCATACCAGCCGTAGGCGCCGATCGTCTCGCACATGGCTCTGCCTTGCTTCAGCGGGTCGAGGTGCGCGGCCGACGACGCGAGCTTGGCCAGCCCGAAGTGGAAAAACTCCCCGTCGGCCGCTCCGCTGAGGTTGCCGAACGGTCCGCGGGAGAACCCCGGCACGACCTGGCCGCCGATGATGTCGACGCCGGCCATGTCCTGGCCGGCCATGGCCCGGAAGTAGTGCCCGGCGCCCGGGCCGAGCCGCGCGTGCGATCCGTTGTCCTCGATGACGTGGCCGATGTACTCGACGCCGTGCGCGCGGCACCAGTCGCCGAGCCGCCGGCTGAAGTTCTCCGAATACAGCCGCGACACCATGTCCATGAAGGCGTACCGCACCTCGCGTTCGCGTCCGCCTGCGGGCATCCCCAGCAGGGGCAGGAGCGGGACCGCGTCCCGTCCAAGCGCCTCGGACAGCCGGGCGGCGACCTCGTCGTTCCACGGCAGCGGCACAACCTTTCCGAGCCGCGAGTCGAAATTGAAGGTGTCCGGGTCGTTGTAGAGCCCGGGCTCGTCGCTGAAGAAGCCCGCGATCGTCGTGCCGAAATCGTCGGCGTAGCGCTCGTGGATGCGCTCGTAGACCGTGTCGATGAGCAGCTGGGTGGACGCGGCGTTCAGGTAGTCGATGTGCTGCGCGTGCCGCGTGCTCCCGCCTTCGCCGACCTCCAGGAAGAAGACCCTCCACCAGCCATCGGGGATGTCCCAGTGCAGTACGCCGTCGGTGATGCGGCTCGTGAGGTCGACGGGGTCGCCGATGAGCTCGTCGGAGTCCTCGGCCCGCGGGAAGGCGAGCACCCGCAGCAGGTCTCCGGGTTCCTGCGCGGCGGCCGGTCCCCAGAGCGCGCGGCGCTCGACGATGAAGGAGGAACCCCGCGCGGGACCGACGGCGTCGGTGTGCCGCTCGCTGACGAAGCGGCGGCGCAGCTCCGCTGGGGCCGCCTCCACCGCACCGCCGGCGTGACCGGTCGGGAAGGTGTCGTCGTCGAAGAACCAGACCTTCAGGCCGCGGCGCCGGGCGATCTCGAGAATGGCATCCACGTCGCGCCACCAGCCGTCGCCGAGGAACTCCGGATGCGGGCGCGCCTCCAGGATGACCACGCCGATGCCGGCGTCGGCGATGCGCTCCATCTCCTCGCGCACGACCTCGACGGGGCCGCCCTTCTGCCAGAACAGCGGCATGATCACGTTGGGGACCGTGCCGGCGACGACGTCGCGGAGGCGCTCGAGAGTCATGCCGCCTCCTCCAGACGCACGCCGAGCCGGTGCTCCGTGGTGCAGTCGCTGACGGTGAGAGTGAAGTCTCCTGGCTCGAGCACGCGGTGCTGCCCGTCGGCCCAGAAGCGGAGGTGGTCCGCCTCGATCCGGAAGGCGACCGTGACCGACTCGCCGGGCTGGAGGGTGACGCGGGTGAAGCCGCGCAGGCGCCGAACGGGCTGCGTCACCGACGCGACCTCGTCCGTGACGAACAGCATGACGACGTCGTCGCCCGTGCGGTCGCCGGTGTTCGTGACGCGCACCGTGGCGTCGATGCCGGCCTCCGCCTCCGAAGCGCTGACGACGGTTCGCGACATCTCGAACCCGTCGAGGGCGAACGTCGTATAGGCGAGCCCGTGGCCGAAGTCGAAGCGCGGGCCGAGCGGGAGGTCGAGGAACTTCGACGTGTAGTAGTCGTCGGTGTTATTCGGGCCGGTGAAGCCGGCGATCGTCTCGGGCAGCAGCGCGCCGCCGGTCCGCGGGGGACGGCCGGTGCGCTCGTGGTCGTAGTGGATCGGCACCTGGCCGACCGCGCGCGGGAAGGTCATCGGAACGCGGCCCCCCGGGCTGACCCTGCCAGACAGGGTCCTGGCGATGGCGGCCGGTGCCTCCGAGCCGAGGTGCCACACGCAGAGGGTGGCATCGACGCGCTCGATCCAGTCCTCGACGACCAGCGGCCGCCCGGTGGCGAGCACGACCACGACGCGCGCACCGGCGTCGGCGAGGGCGTGGATGAGGCGTCGTTGCGCGTCCGGGAGGGTGATGTCCGCCCGCGAGCTCGCCTCACCGGAGATCCGGCTCGGTTCGCCCACGGCGAGGACGACCAGGTCGGCGCCCGCGGCACGCTCGACCGCCTCCGCGACGGCAGCATCGGTCGCATCGAAGAAGCCGCATCCGTCGACGACCTCCCAGTCGACGTGCGGGAGTTCGGTCGCGAGCGCATCCGCCAACGACTCGGTGACCGGCGAGGCGAAATGCTGTACCCAGGTGCCGAGGTGGTCGAGACTGCGCGCGTACGGTCCGGCGAGCAGCACCCGGCCGGTCTGGGGAAGGGGCAGCGCGCCGTCGTTCGTCAGCAGCACGGTGCACCGTTCCGCCGCCTGACGCGCGAGCTCCCGGTATCGCTCGGTGGCGGAGGTGGAGGCGGTGGACGCATTCACGTACGGCCGCTCGAACAGGCCGAGCCGCTCCTTGAGGCGAAGCACTCGGCGCACTGCGTCGTCGACCCGCGCGACGCGAAGCTCGTCCGGTGAGACGAACGCCACTCCGTCCGCATCCACCAGCAGCGACCCGCCCATGACGATGTCGACACCGGCGTCGATGGCCGCAACGACGGCGGCGCGCTCGTCGGCCACCACGCCGTGGTTGACGAGCTGTGCGACCCCGTCTGCGTCGCCGACGACCACGCCGTCGAATCCCCACTCCTCCTTGAGCACCCCAGTCAGCAGGGCACGGTTCGCGTGCATCGGGATGCCGTTCAGCGCGTTGAACGCGGCCATGACCGTCGCGGCCCCTGCCTCGACGCCGGCCCGGAAGGTCTCGAGGTACGTCTCGCGGAGGCGGCGGTCGGAGACATCCGTGGTGTTGTAGTCGCGGCCCGCCTCGGCGGCGCCGTAGGCGACGAAATGCTTGAGGCAGGCGGCGAGCGCGTCGCCCGTGTCGAGTGCTCTGCCTTGGTATCCGGCCACCTTGGCGACCGTGAGGACGGAGGACAGGTAGGGATCTTCGCCGAAGCCCTCGACCACACGTCCCCAGCGCGGGTCGCGGGTGACGTCGACCATCGGCGAGAACGTCCAGTTGACGCCGGCCGAGCGCGCCTCCGTCGCCGAGACCCGGGCGTCGAGTTCTGCGACCGCCGGGTCGAAAGCGGCCGCCTGCGCGAGCGGCGTCGGGAAGATCGTGAACTGCCCGTGGATCACGTCGAGCCCCACGAGAAGCGGGATGCCGAGCTCGGTCTCCTCCACGGCGATCCGCTGGGCTGCGTTCGTCTCCCCCGCGCTCGGCGGCCAGAAGGTCGAGCCGATGCCACGGCGGATGAGGGCCTCCCGCTCGGCCGCGGAGGGCCTCCACACGATCTGCAACTGCAGAAGCTTCTGCTCCCACGTCATGCGCGCGAGCAGGGACTCGATGTCGACGGTCATCGGTCGCCCTCCTCCGCGAGCGGTCGGTACCGGAACTCCCGGAACACGACCTCGCCGTCGCCTGCCGCGAACAGCGCCGGCCGCAGGCTCTTCAGATCGTTCATCGTCGCCGAGTGCGCTCCCGAGGTGTCGTAGCGGACGCCGTGCCGCGTCCAGTCCTCACCGGGGCGGCGGTGCCAGCCGGTCACGATGTGGTGGTCGTTCCGCAGCCGCAGCTCGATCGTCGTGCCGGGTTCGGCCGGCTCCCGCCAGTGCGTGCGGATGCCGCCCGCGTAGCTGGGGAGTGCCTCGCCGTCCCAGCCCATCCCGAAGAACATGCGGTCGTTGAAATAGAGGAGCAGGCCGCCGGTCGCGCCTCCGCGCACCTCGAGTGTTACCTCCACCTCGTAGGCGTCGTCCATCGCCCAGGTGGTGAGCGGCGAGGAATCGGACGGGGAGGAGCCCTTCGCGACAAGCACCAGCCCGTCGCCGAAGCGCGCCCGGCCCTGCTCGTCGGGCCCGGGGTTGTCGAAGACCCACCGCTCGCCCCACGCAGGGGCGGCGAAATCGTCGGAGGGTGCGGGAACGGCGACCGGGACGGCTCCGCTACCGGCGGCGGGCGTGGCGAGCGGCGCGCCGACATCGCTCGCGGCGGCGACGGGCCAGCCGTCCTCCGTCCACTCGATCGGCTCCAGCAGCGTCTGACGGCCGAGCGTCCGGTAGCCGTTGGCGTAACCGTGGGACACCATCCACCACGAGCCGTCCGGAGCGTCGAGGATCGTCGCGTGCCCGCGCGACCACCACGACTCGTCTGCCGACCACGTGCGGGCGATCGGGTTGCCCGGCGCGTTCTCCCACGGTCCGTGCACCGACCGGGATCGGGCGACGATCACCATGTGGCCGGTCGCCGGACCCCCGGTGCCGCCGACCGCGCTGACCAGGTAGAACCAGTCGCCACGGCGGAACAGCTTCGGTCCCTCCAGGGCGTACGCCTCGGTGATCCACTCGTCGGGATACCGCCAGCCGTCGTAGACGTGCTCCAGCGGCGTGACCGCCGTCAGCCCGTCCGCGCTCAGGCGGCAGCGACGGATGCCGTTGACGAAGAGGTACCGCTCGCGGTCCTCCCCCACGATGTGCCCCGGGTCGATCGCCCCGGAGACGCCGGTGAACGTCGGCTCGCTCCACGGCCCTTCCGGGCTATCGGCGTGGGTGACCCAGATCTGCGGCTCCGGGATGCGGTCCGACCAGGCACTCGGAATGAACGGGATGTAGAGGTAGAAGCGTCCATCGTGCTCGATGAAGTCGGGGGCGAACACGGTTGTCAGGGGCTTCTCAAGGGCGCTGGTCACGAACGTCCAGTTGACGAGATCCGGCGAGCGCCAGATCGTCAGCCCCGGCGACGCGTCGAACGACGAGTACGTCAGGTAGTAGTTCTCGCCGACGCGCAGCACCGCCGGGTCAGGACGGTCGCCGGGCAGGACGGGGTTGAGGAAGGTCCCGTCCCCCCGGTCGGGAGCGGAACGCGTGGCGGACGTCATGCGATGTCAGCCCTTGAGCCCGCCGGCGTAACCCTGGATGAACTTCTTCTGCGCGAAGGCGTAGAACGCCAGGATCGGGATCATCGAGACGATGACGACCGAGAAGATCAGGTTCCACTGCGAGACCAGCGAGCCGACGTAGCTGTACATCACCACCGGGAGGGTCTGCCAGGGCGTCCCGTTGAGGAAGATCAGCGAGGTGAAGAAGTCGTTCCAGACGATGAGCCCGGCCAGGATCGCCACGGTGCCGGTCGCCGGCGACATCAACGGGAGGACGACCTTCCAGAACACCTGGTAGCGGTTGGCGCCGTCGATGATCGCGGCTTCCTCGTACTCCGGGGTCAGGTTCCGGAAGAAGTTCGCGTACAAGAAGACCGAGAGCGGCAGCAGCATCCCCGTGTAGATCAGGATCATGCCCCACGGGTTGCCGACGAGGCCGACGTCGCGGGCGCCGATGTAGAGCGGCAGCGTGCCGAGCTGCGTCGGCAGGATAATGGCGACGAGGAACAGATAGAAGGAGCGTCGGCTCCACTTGCTCGTGGACCGGGCGATCCCGTACGCCGCGACCGAGCCCAGCCCGACCAGCAGGATGATGCTGCCTGTCGTGATGATGAGGCTCGACGCGAGGCCTGCCCAGATGTTGCCCGACGATGTGGAGGCCGGCGAGAGCAGCGTGATGAAGTTGTCGAAGGTCGGACTGGTGGGCGGGGCGATCGCCGCCGAGCTCAGGATGTCGGGGAGCGTCTTGAGCGAGCCGACCAGCAGGATCCAGAACGGCAGCAGCAGGATCGCGGCCGCGATCAGCACGATGATCTCGATGGCGAGGGTCTTCTTCGTGTACCGGAACATGGCTCACGCCTCCTTGGCCGAGCGGTCGCGCGTCGCATACTGCTGCGCGATGGAGAAAAGCAGGATCAGGAGGCTGAGCACGAGCGCCAGCGCGGCTCCGAATCCGAACTGCTGGTAGGTGAACGCCTGCTGGTAGACCTCCAGCGCGAGCGTCTGGGTGGCTCCGGCCGGGCCTCCGCCCGTCAGCGCGACCACCTGGTCGAACACCCGCAGGCCCTGGATGAGCGTCAGCGTCGTGGCGATGGCGACCGACGGCTGGATCATCGGCAGCACGACATAACGGAACCGGCGGAACGTGCTGGCCCCGTCGAGCGCAGCGGCCTCCTCCATCTCCTCCGGCACGGTCGCGAGACCGGCCAGGTAGATGACCATGACGAAGCCGATGTTCTGCCAGACCATCACGACGAGCACGCACCAGATCGCGAGCCCCGGGTCGGCGAGCCAGTTCTGCTTCGGCAGGCCGACTCCGGCCAGCGCCTGGTTGAGCGGACCGTTGTAGTCGAAGATGAACTTCCAGATGTACGAGACGGCGATCGGGCTGACGACCACCGGCATGAAGATCAGCGTGCGCAGCGCGTAGCGCGTCTTCAGCGTGCGGTTGAGCGCCAGGGCGAAGAGCAGCCCGAGGACGTTGGTGAAGATCAGGAAGCCGAAGGCGAGGAGGAGGGTGTTCCACAGCGACCCGATGAGCTCGGGCGTCTGGAAGATCTTGACGAAGTTCGCCAGGCCGACGAAGTCGAACGCGCCGAGGCCCGACCAGTTCGTGAAGGCGAAGAACCCGCCCGCGATGGTGGTGACATAGATGACGACCACCATCAGCACGAGTGCGGGGAGGGCCCACCACCAGCTGCCGAGCCGGACCTGATAGGCCTTCTTGTGCGGCGCGCGGCGCGGAGCCTGCACCTGCGTCTCGAGCTTTGTCATTCTCCGCACCTCTGACTGCGTCGTCATCGATTCGTTCCTTTCAACCGATTCGGGCGGCCGGCCCTCAGAGGACCGGCCGCCCGGGTGACCGGATCAACCCCAGTCGGTGTCCATCTGCTGAAGCACCTGCTTGACGGTCATCTGACCGGTGAGGATGCCCTGGACGCCGTTGCCGAGGTCTGTGTAGATCTTGGCGTTCGGCCACTCGGTCGGCGCGTAGCCGCGGGTGTCGTTCTTGGCGATCTCGTCCTTGATGCCGGCGTACTGCGGCAGCAGGGTCGAGTCGTTCTTCACGTTGACCGGGATCGAGCCGATCTCCTTGGAGTACGCCTCCTGACCCTTGTCCGAGATGATATAGCTCAGGAAGTCCGTCGCGAGCTTCGGGCTCTTGGTCTTGGCGCTCACCGTGACGCCCTGGTCGGCGCTCAGCGACAGAAAGGTCTTCGTGCCGTCAGGCGCACCGACGGGGAGTGCCACAAGCTTCACGTGGCCACCCGCCGCCTGCATGATCTGCTGCGCCGCGCCGCTCGGAGCGAAGAAGCCGAGGATCTTGCCCGAGGAGGCGCCGTTGGTCAGAGCGTCGAACCCGGCGCTGGTGGCGCCGTCCTGGAAGCAGCCCGCGTCGTACATCTTCTTGACCGACTCGAGGGCGGTCGTCCAGCCCTTGGAGCCGGCGAAGGTGACCTTGTTCTGAGCGCGCTTGGTGTTCCAGTCCTTGTCCGGGCCGTACACGGTGGAGGTGGCGATTCCGACCGCGAGGATGCCGTTGTTCTGGAAGGTCGATCCGGCGAGTCCGTAGACCGTCTTGCCCGCGTCGCGCGCCTTGCCGCACTGGGCGATGATGTCGTCGAGGCTCGTGCTCACGTCGATCTTCACGCCGATGGACTGAGCGAGCTCGTCGTTGTAGATGACACCGTTCAGCTGGGTGCCGAGGGGCACGCCGTAGATCTTGCCGTTGTAGGTGTAGAGGTTCTTGGCGGAGTCGGGCATGTTCTTGGTGATCGACGCGTCATTGAGCGGGAGCACGAGTCCGGACTTCGCCCACGGGAGGATCGACTGGGCCTGGCCGGTGCCGCCCTCGGCGAAGAACGTGTCGGGGGCGTTGCCGCCCTGGACCCGAGTCGCGATCGTCGTGCCGTAGCTCTGGACGGGAAGGTTCTGGGTCGTGATCGTGACCCCCTTGTTCTCGGCCTCGAACGCCTTGGCGAGGCCGTCGTAGGCGGCCTTGTCCTGGTCGTTCGTGGCGCCGTAGGCGAAGGTGATCGTCTGCGGCTCCTTGCCCGTGGAAACGCTGCTGGAGCAGCCCGCGAGCGTAAGCCCTGCGGCGACGGGGATGGCGAGCCAGGCAAGCCGGCTGGTGCGGCTCCTGCGTGTGTGCTTCATCGGATTGACCTCTTTTTAGACTTCGTTGTCGGTGAGGCGGCGGCTGTGTCGCTGTCTCCTCTGGGGGCGATTCGAGTTTCGCAGCGCTAAGGCAGATAAACAACGCCACTTCTGCTTATCCCAGACATAAGCTGGGTCGATACCCGATCGATACTCGGCCGCGCACCCCCTCGCGGGTCGCCTCGTTATAGTGAAGACGCCCACCGCCGGGCAGGAAGGATCACACCATCGTGACCGATTCCCCGCTGATGTCGCGGCTCGATCTCAACCTGTTGATCGCGCTCGACGCCCTCCTCACCGAGCGCAGTGTGACCCGTGCCGCGGAGCGGCTGCGGCTCAGCCAACCCGCGCTGAGCGCCTCGCTGTCGAGGCTGAGGGTCCACTTCGGCGATCCAATCCTCGCCCGCCGGGGCAACGCCTACGAGCTGACGCCGCTGGCCTTGCGGCTCGCCGACCACACGACGATCGCGCTGGAGGCGGCGCGCAGGGTCTTCGAGAGCCAGGCGACCTGGGACCCGTCCGAGTCCGTGCGTCAGTTCTCGATCTTCGGCTCCGACTACGGGTTCACCACCATCGGACGTGTCGTCTCCGAGCTGGCCGCCGCGCAGGCGCCCAGAGTCCACTTCCGGTTCATGCTCCACAACCCGACGGTGGTCGAAGACGCCGCGAACCGCCTCCGATCGGTGGACGGGATGGTCATCCCGCACGGATTCCTCACCGAGCTGCCGTTCGTCGATCTGTGGCAGGACGACTGGGTCGCGATCGTCTCCGAGACGAACGACCGAGTGGGAGACGTCCTGTCGCGCGAGGAGCTGTCGGAGCTTCCCTGGGTCATGAACTACCAGTCGCGCTCGGCGTTCACCTCCGCGGAACGGCAGGTGCAGCAGCTCGGGATCGAGCCCGACGTCGAGGTCGTCGTGGAGAGCTTCCTGGCCATTCCGCATTTCATCGCGGGCACGAACCGCGTCGGCATCATCCATTCGGCTCTCGTGCCGCTGGCCAAACGCGCCGCTGCCGTGCGCGTGGTTCAGCTCCCGTTCCCCCCGACCCCCATCGTCAACGCGCTGTGGTGGCACCCGGTCCACACGCAGGACCCCGAGCACACCTGGATGCGTTCACTCTTCGAGGAGGCCGGCCGCGTCGTCGCCGCCGCCGCCGGCGAGCACATCTGAGCCGGTTGCGAGCCGCGCCGGACGACCGGGACTACCCCAGCAGCGCGAGGCGGGACCAGAAATCGGCGAACAGTACCCGCGTGTCGACGGTGTCGTAGAGGGTCAACGCGCGCGGGTGGGGATGCGCAACGTAGTTTCCGATGTCGTCGATCCAGGGCGCATCCACGATGCGTGACGCACTCGACTCGGTCGTGATCGCCGTGAACAGGACGGGCGGGCTGTCGCCCATCGGCCAGTTGCCGCCGACCCGGATGTAGTCGGGAGGCGAGGTGAAGCAGCTGTAGAGCCACTCCCCGAACGGGCCGGCCGACCGAAGGCCGACCTCCAGTTCGGCCACCGACGCGGCGCATCGCCGGTAGACGTGCTGCGGCACCTGCGAGATGCGGATCCGGCTCTCATTGAACACGACCTGCGCCGCCGAGATGTCGAGGGCGAGGTTGTACTCCCAGGCGCCCCCGGGATACTCCCCGCCGCCGATCCAGATGAGGTCCGCCCGGTCGGCGAGGGTCGGGTCTTCCCGCAGCGCCGACGCGACGTTGGTGAGTGGGCCGCCGCAGGCGATGACGAGCGGCAGCGGATCGTCGCGGCGTGACTCCTCCAGTATGAGCAGCGCACCCGCCGTCGGGCCGTCGAGTTCCGCGAAGCTGACCTGTACGTCCTGGGAGATCGGAGGGACGGGGCCGCGCCCGAGGCGCGCGACCAGCTCCCCGGCGATCGCCTTCGCGGGATGACCGGCCGGGTAGGGCATGTCGTCCATTGCGATCGAGGTGCAGGTGATCCCCCGGATCTCCGCCGCGTCGGCGAGCAGATGATGCGCAAGCGCGACGAGCCCGTCCGGGTCGCCGGCGAAGTCGTTGTCGACGATCACGCGCACCTGGGACGTGACAGGGATGCGACGATGGCTCACCGGCGCTCCCCGATCCAGTCGCCAATCGCGGCCAGGGTGCGCGCCGCGCCCCGATGCGACGGCTCGTCGATGTGGGCGTGGTCCGCGCCCGCCTCCACATAGAGGGTGGCGTCGCGTCCGGCTGCCAAGAGGCGGGTGGCGAACGCCTCCCCCGACGGCCGCAGGCTGTCGTGCTCGCACACGACCACGAGGGTCGGCGGGAACCCGCCGACCGACCCGAGTCCCGGGAACGCGTGCGGGTTGTGCATCGCCTCGGGAGAGCCCGCGAAGTTGAGCGAGAGCTTAAAGTATGGCGACTCCGGGTCCGGGATCCCACCGGGATGCGCGCCGTCCGGATCGAGCGCCGGGTACACGAGCACGAGGGCGCCGGGCAGCGACTCCCCCGCGTCTCGCAGTCGCGCCACGGCGCCGGCCGTGAGGTTGCCTCCCGCGCTTGCGCCGCCGAGCAGGAGGGCGCCCGGCTCGACACCCAGCAGCTTCGTGCTGTTGGTCCGGGCGTACCGCCACGCGGCCAGCACGTCGTCCGACGGCGCCGGAAAGTGCACGTCGCCCAGGCACTTGACGTAATCGACCGCGAGCACCGGGATTCCCCGGGCTCCGAGTTCGAGCGCCACCCAGTTCGACTCGGGCATGTCCAGGTGCCCACCGATGAAGCCGCCACCATACACCCAGACGAGCGCCACGCCCGCATGCGCAACCGTGTCGTCGCGATAGAGCCGCGCCGGCTGCGGTCCGCCGGGCGCCTCCACTACCAGGTCACGCGTGCGCACGTGCGCGAGGCGCGGGAACCGCCGCCGCAGCGACGCCGTGTCGATGCCCGGGCGCGGATCGTCCGGCTCGCCGTGATCGCGCAGCCACGTGACGGCCTCGGGCAGCGGCAGCGCGCGAAGGTCGGGCTGGGTGTCGGTCATCGCGCGGCCTAGGCCGTCTGCAGCGAACGCATGCTCGCCCGGATGAGGTCGTGCTGCTTGCGCACGAGCAGGAGCGGGTCGACCTCCCCCAGCTCGGCGAACGCGTGGCCCTCCCATTCACTCGACCAGTAGCCGCGGTAGCCGCCCTCGACGAAGATCTTCACGAGCTCCGGATAGTCGATGGCGGGCTCCTGGCCGTTCTCGTCGATGTCATAGAACTTGGCGTGGACGTGGAAGATCTGCGGCATGATGTCCGCCCACTCGTGCGGGTCGACGTGCCCGTGCATGTTGAAGGCCAGGTGTGCGAACGAACCGAGCCGGCCCGGGTCGAACCCGCGGCTGTTCAGGTACCCGATGAACTTCTCCTGGCGCTCCCGCATCGATGCGTCGGTCGCCCAGATCTCCTGGAGCCGCTGCACCTCCTCGTCACCCAGGCCCGCCCGGTGCACCGCGCGCAGCAGGGTCGGCGACATGCTGTGCATCGTCGACGAGAAGTCGGCGACGAAGCCGAGCAGCGGCGAGTCGAGTTCGGCGTAGAGGTCGCGCACCTTCACGATCTCAGGAGCGTTTGGTCCCATCGGCGCGTGGATCTCGTAGGCGAGCTTGAGGTCGAGGTCTTCGGCCACCGGCAGCAGGCGGCGCAGAAGCTCGGGCTTGGCCGACTGGATGCGCACCAGCGGGAAACCGAGCCCCTTGGCGCCGCGGAACAGCAGCTCGCTGACCTCGAACTCCTCGTCGGGCGTCATGTCGCGGTCGCGCCGCTTGCCCATGTCGAGGTTTGCCCCGAACGAGCTGGCGTCGAAGCCGTGCCGGTCGAAGGCCTCCCGCCAGGTCGTCACGAACTCGTCGGAGACGGCGGGATACGTCGGCAGCACCTGGGAGGCCACGATCTCGATCCCCGGGCCGATACCGAGCTCGGCCACACGGTCCAGCAGCCCGTCGAAGTCGAACCAGCCGGCGCGGAACTCGGCGCTGGCCGAGTAAAGCGTCAGTCCCAGCTGGAACGGGTCGGCGTCGGTCGCCTCCGGAGCCGGAGGAACATCGGTGACGAGCGCCGGCGGCTCGGCATTGTGGTCGGTCGCGGTGAGCGTCAGATGCTGGTGGACGATGTTCGGCACGTAGAGCCCCGGGCCTCCGTCCTCTCCCGGTTTGATCTGCATATAGGGCAGCCGCAGTTCGCCGTGCAGCTCGACCTCGTGCGTCTCGCCGAGCTGCACGGCCGACTCGCGCCGGACGATGAGCAGCGGATGCGACTGCAGGTACCAGAGCACGTCGCTCTGCTGCGGGAGGTCGGCGATCCTATAGCGGACGCCGGCGAGCTCGAAGGTCAGATCCACCTCCGGCACCTCGGCGCCGTCGAACGTCAGCCGAAGGGTCGTGACGGAGGACAACCACAGGCTGCGGTACCAGGGGATGGTCAGGGCAAGGGCGAAGCCCTCCGGGTGGACGCGCAGGCTCGCATCGTCGATGAGTCCATTGGGCATGGTTCACTTCCTGTCTGAGTGCGCCGCCGCGCGTTCTGCGGCGATGGTGCGGATGAGGGCGTGCTGCCGCCGGAGCTGGTCGGGCGCGCGGTACGGCTCGTGGTGGCCCTCGTACTCGCTCGACAGCCACCCGGTGTAGCCGGAGTCGACGACCACGTCGATGATGTCCCGCCACGCGATGTAGTGGTCGACGAGGTCGTCGTCCACCTCGTAGAACTTGGCCTGGAAGTAGACGGTGTGCTCCATCACGTCGGCGAGGTCGGACACCGGCACGAACGGCACCACCGGCGGCCGGGCCGAGCCGTCGCCCATGCGGAAGGAGGCGCTGCCTCCCCGCCGCGGGTACGACGACAGCTCGAAGACGCCGGTGTCGATGAGCAGCCCGAAGTGCTCGGAGCCGGTGCGCTCCTTGAACTCCAGGTACTCCTCCACGACCGGCGACTTGATGACGGTCGGCCAGTGGATCTCCGGGCAGATCACGATGCCGAGGTCGGCGGCCAGCTGGAGGTTGCGCTCAACGGCCTCCTGCCAGATCGGGTCGACCAGGAGGTCCTCGGAGATCACGCCGATCTTCGGGCGCACGAACGAGAAGCCGAGAGTGGAGGCGAGCCGCAGGTCGAGCTCCAGCTGCTGTGCGCCCTCGGCCGCGGTCATTCCGCGGCCCGGGAAGCGGCGGGTATCGATCCACGAGCCGTAGAGAGTCGGCGTGAGTCCCAGGCGCTCGTTGCGGGCGAACCACGCGTCGATCCACGCCGTGGAGGGGTTGGGATAGTCCTCGATGTGACCCTCGCCGAGGATCTCGAGGCCGCTGGCGCCGAGGTCGGCGACGTCGGCGATGCAGTCCTCGACGGTCATGGTGACGCCGATGTCGTCGGTGTAGCTGTAGAGCGAGACGCCGAGGCCGAAGGGGAGGTCGTCGGTGGTCATTTCACGATCACCGACTTCCGTGATGCGGTCCAGATCGAGGGCTGGAGCTCCTCCGGGATGTACGACATCCGCAGCCGCAGTTCCAGTGTGACGTCGTGGATGCCGCGGGCGAGACCGCCGTCGCGCGGGACGGTCAGCACGGCGGCATGTCCGAGTGGCCAGCGTGCGTCGTTGGACTGCTGGAGCTCCTCGAACGAGAACTCGCCGGCCGGGAGAGTCCAGCGGATGGTGTCGCCGCCGAAGCGCTCACCGTCGACGGTCACCGTCGGCTTCTCGATGAGGTTCGCCCAGAGCCCCCGGTAGTACGGGCTGCGCACGCGCAGCTGGAATCCGTTGGGCGCACCCTCCGGGCCGATGTTGCGGAAGCCCGCCGTCTGTATCAGTTGTTCTTCGAGCATTGGATTCTCCTTTGTGATCCAGTTCGTACGCGTCAGCTGCGAGCGCCTGCGGATGCGCTCGTCGTCGTTGCCAACCGCCTGGCGGCCTCGCGCGCGCCGCGCACGGCGATCGCGACGCTCATGAGCGTGGGGTTCATGGTGGTGGCGGTCGGGATGAGGGCGTTGCCGCCGACGACGAGGTTCTCGTAGCCCCACACGCGCGAGTACGGGTCGGCGACCGAGGTGCCGTCGTCCTCCGCGCCCATGCGCATGGTGCCCTGGTAGTGCAGGCTGGAGCCGTTCGGCAGCAGCCGGGGCTCGGCGACGAACGTGCCGAGGGCGTTCCCGGCGCGCCGGAGGCGCTCCGTGGCCTCGGCGATCTCGCGCTGCTCAACCTCGGCGAGCTCGTACGTGACCGTCATGTTAGGAAAGCCGCGATAGTCGAGCTCGTCGTCATCGAAGGTCACGCCGTCGCCGTACCGCGGCTGCTTGCGCATCCCATACCCCATGTTGACGTACCCCCAGCGGTTGTCGGCGGCGGGATGCTCCGGGTCGAGCTGGAACGGCGGCCTCTCCGCGTACATCACCTGCAGTGAGAACGGGTGGCCCGGTTCTGAGAAGGGGACGCGGTTGACGGCCGCGACCGGATCGGCCGGGTTGGTCGCCCTGCGGGCGAGCTCCGCATCGAGCTCCTGCTCCGTCGCGAACCGGCGCATGCTGTCGGCATCGAGGGCGACGGTGGAGATCACGACCGGGTGCTCGGTCAGATAATGCCCGAGAGCGCGGGGACGGATCCCGGACGCCCACAGCAGCTGCGGGGAGCGGAAGGCGTCAGCGGCCACGACCACGAGAGCGGCGTCGAGCGAGTAGACATCGTGGCTGCGGAGGTCCTCGACCAGGACGCCGGTGACCCGGCCGTCGGCGCGCTCGACCCGGCGCACCAGGGAGAGGTCCCGCAGCTCGAATCGCTCCGAGAGGCCGCTTCCGGGCTCGAGCACCGGCCCGAGGACCACGTCGGCTCCGGCCCAGCGCATCGTGCCGTCCGGCTGGGGGTCGCCCGAGACGGGCAGCGTCCCTGGGCCGAAGCCGTCGGGCAGCTCGGAGCCGAACTCCTCGGCCAGCAGCGAGCGGATCGCCGCTCCGATCTCCGAGTCTGCAAAAGCCGATGTCTGCACATGCAGGAGCCGCGACGCCTCCGCGACAAGCTCTTCCCATTCCGGGTCTGCGATGAAGGGGATGCGCTCGCTGAACGACGGGCTCGGCGTCGCACAGGTCCAGTGCGCGCCCATCCCCCCGACGTTGGTGGACGCCGCCGCCGCGGGGAAGCTCGGCGTGTGCGCAGAGCCCTCGCCGCCGAAATCGAGGAGGTGCGTCCCCCCACGCGCGGTGAACATGCCCTCGACGACGACGGACGAGGGGATGCCGAGGGACTCGCGGAACGCACCGGCCTGCGGACCCTGCGACAGCTCGCGAGCCCGCTCCTTCTCGTCCGGATCGGGGATGTTGCGCACGTTCTCCCCGGCGATGGCAGTCAACTGCGGACCGGCCTCGAACATGACGACGCGCGCGTCGGGGAGGGCCTCGAGCAGGAGCCGGGCGTAGGCGGATCCGATGGGACCGCTGCCAACGACGGCGATGGTGTGGGTCGGGACGGGGGTCATGATGATCTCCTGTTCGTGCTCAGGCGGGCATGGATGCGGCCGGTGCCGCGCGCAGCGGTTCGGTGTCGTCGGACAGTCGGCGATTCGGCAGCAGAATCGCCGCCACGATGCCGACGACGTAGGTGACGGCAAGCGCCACGAAGATCGGGACGAACACGCCCTGGTATACGTGGGCGACCTGCTGCTGGATCTCGGGGCCTTCGGCGTGAACGATGGCGGGCGTGAGCGTGGCCGCGTGGAGGCCCGGAGGAAGCATGACCGCGACGGTCGCGCCGATGATGCCGCCGATGAGGGCCGTCGCCACAGTCGCCCCGACCTGCCTCACGAGGTTCACGCTGGCCGTGATGGTGCCGGTCTCCTGGCGCGGCACGGCGCTCTGGACGACCGCGACGATGAGGCTCATGAAGGCGCCGGTCCCGAGTCCGACCACGGCCATCGCGACCGCGGGCGCCCACAGGGGCGCACCGGCGGGCAGCAGCGCCATCGCGCCGAGCCCGGCGGCGCCGAGAACCGTGCCGACGAGCGGGTAGACGCGGTAGTGGCCGGTGCGGCTCACCAGCCAGCCGGTTGACAGGTTGCTCACCAGCATCCCGAACACCGTCGCGATCGGCACGAGCCCCGAGACCGTGGCGCTCGTGCGGTACGCCATCTGGAAGTAAGTCGGCAGATACGAGGTGATCGAGAACAGGCCGATGCCGACGATCGCCGAGATGACCGTGCCCGTGGCGACCGTCCGGTCGCGGAACCAGTTGAGGGGCACCAAGGGCTCCTCGACGCGCAGCTCGATGACGAAGAATACGACGAGGGCGACGGCTGCCACGGCGAACACGATGGTCGTAGCGGCCGCCTGCGCGCTGCCACCCACCCAGGACACGGCCAGGACGAGGGCGACCAGGCCGATCGTCAGGGCGACGGCCCCGGCGATGTCGAAGCGCCCGCTCCGTCCGGGTTCGATGTGCGGTACGGCCACGATCGCGAGCGCGAACGCGACGACGCCCACGGGGGCGTTGATCCAGAACACCCACGGCCAGCCCCAGGTGTCCGTGATAATACCGCCGAGCACCGGCCCGATGAGAATCGCGATCGGAAAGGCCGCGCCGATGATCGCCATGAACTTCGGCCGCTGCCGCGGCGTGGTCACCTCGGCGATGATCGTCTGCGACATCAGCTGGAGACCCGCCGAGCTCATCCCCTGGATCACGCGGGCGACGATCAACCAGACGATGCCGTTCGCGAAACCGCACGCGACAGAGCTGAGGATGAACACGGCGACCGAGCTGAGGAACACCGCGCGCGGCCCGATCCGGTCGCCGAGCTTCCCGAGGACGGGCAGCAGGACCGTGCTGGCGAGCGTGTACCCGACGATAATCCAGCTCATGTGCTCGAGAGCACCGAGCTGGCCGGCGACGGTCGCGATCGCTGTGCTGACGACGGTGTTGTCCAACGCGCCGAGGAAGGACACGGCGAGAAGGGAGGTGACGAGGAGGCGGAACCTGAGTGGCGAGAGCGGCATGCGAAACCCGAACGATCGGGTGATCGACGCGACGGTTTGTGCCCTCGCCGCAACGTCACGGTGAGGAACGGGCCGGGGCCCCGACGTCATGGTCAGTCTACGACAATCTTAGGCATTTTTTCAACCTAAGTAGCCGTTTCGGTCAGATCCGGAGAAGCGTGACCTCGGCGATGCCGATCCCGCGCTGCGGCACGATCGCGAGGCGCTCGTCGCCGTTAAGAAAGCGGGCCGGCCGCAGCTCCCCACCGTGGAGCACGAGCTCCCGCACCTCGTCGATCTCGACCGTCGCATCGTCCCCGGCGAAGTCGAACAGCGCCGCCTGGCCCGCGACGACGAACCGATCCGGCGCCGTGCGGATCACGATGCCGAACGGGCGGTCGTCCCCGGGCGACGGCACGGCGCCGGGCCGGGTCTCCGACGGCGACGGCTCGGGCTCGGGGAGCTGCACGCCAACATCCAGGAGCATCCGGGCGAACAGGCCCGGCCCGTTGCGCACCGTGAGGGTGAGATCGCCGAAGCGGTGCGACGCGGACTCCACGTCGGCTCCGAGTGCGAAGCCCCAGACGTTCCCGCGGGAGCGCTGCTCCAGGATCTGGTCCGCCAGCGCCAACAGGCTGCGGGCCGCCTCGAAGTAGAGCGCGCCCTCCCGGCCGTCCTCCAGCCCGAATGCGCAGTAGCCGATCGCATCCAGCGCCCCGACCGCGAGGAACAGGTCACCCGCGGAGAAGCGCGACTCCGGGACGAAGAGCGGGTTCCCGCGCTGCGTGTAGGCCTCGAGCACCGGTCGGGAGTCGTCGATGTAGATGTCCGGCGACACCCAGTCGAGCGACGGCGCCACCGCCTGCCACAGGCCGACCATTCGCGCCGTCGGGCCCCCGCTCGGGTACTGCCCCGGCCTGTCCTGACCGGGCTGCGGGCCGAGCCAGGCGTTCGCGAAGAACGGGATGCGCGTCGACGAGCGCACGGGAGCCGCGATCCTCTCCACGTACGACCCGAACCCCCACGCCATGAACGTCTCCTGGATGTCGTCGGCGTTCCCGGCGAGGTGCGACCACGCCGCCCTGGCGGGTGCCGCGAGTACAGCGTCCGCGACCCCGTCCGGCAGCGCGTCCGCGTCGTTTCGCGCGAGCTGCACCACCAGCTCCGGCACAGCGGCGTTCCACGCGGCGAGAGCCGGCGCGGAATGATCACGGGCCGAACCGAGGAGGCCGATCTCGTTCTCGACCTGGATCATGATCACGGTCCCGGTGTCATCGGTCTCCGTCAGGTGCCGGACGAAGGCTGCGAAGGCGCGCGCGTCCGCGGCGACGAGCTCCGGCGAGAACACGGAGAGCGCGGGTTTCGCCATCGATCCCGCGTAGCTGAAGGGCGTAGGCAGTGGGTCCTCCTGCAGCACCGCTCGAGGGAACCTCTCGGTGTCCGCGCGCACCCAGGTCGGCGCGTAGGTCGACAGTGCGTTCTTGAAGGCACCGAACCAGATCACGCCCAGCCGGAGGCCCGCACCGCGCGCCTGTCGGACCAGCTCATCCGCGATGCGGAAGTCGAAGTCGCCCTCGGTTCGTTCGAGCTCCGCCCAGGAGACCGACACCAGCACGGTGTTGATGCCGGCGGTCGCGAGCCGGCCCCACTCAGCGGCCAGGTGCGCGGGGTCCGACGAGCTGGAGTTGTGCAGCTCGCCGCCGATGGCGAGAAAAGGCAGGCCGTCGACGATGAGCGATGAATTCGGGATGACCGCGGTGTCCATCCTCCGAGTATCGCAGACTTCTGCGCAAAAGCGGCATAAGTTACCCGATTCTTGACAATAGGGACAGGCCTCGTGTACCGTCGTCGTTTACACAGGCGGGGTGAGGGCGCCCGGCATCACGGCCGGAGCGAATAATCCCCCTCGGCGCCTCCAGCGCGCTGGGCGAGCACAAGGACCCATCGCGTCCCGCTTGTGCATGCCTCCGGCGGGCCGCCAGCACTCCTGGAGCCTAAGGATGACCACCTTCACCACGCCGTCGGCGTGCCCCTTCACCGATCCCCAGCGGCTCTTCGCCGACCTCGAGGCGGCCCGCCACGCGGAGATACCGCCGCAGTCCGACACGTATGGCGGCGCCCGGGTCTTCACGGACTACGACGACATCGTCGCAGCCCTTCACGACCCGGAAACGTTCTCGTCGCAGCCCACGGTCGGCACCGTGCCGTCCCCATGGCGCGAACAGTTCGAGGGCCGCGTGCCCAGCCGCGGGACCCTGATCGGCATCGACAACCCCGACCACGACCGGCTCCGGTCGAGCGTCAACACCTTCTTCATGCCGCGCCGGCTCGCCCGGTTCGAGCCGTGGATCCGCGAGGAGGCGCACCGGCTGGTGGACGGTTTCGCCGAGCAGGGGGAGGCCGACCTGAAGACGGCCTTCGCGCTACCGCTCCCGCTGCGGGTCATCAGCCACATCGTCGGGGTGGACGCGGAGCGCGCCGAGTGGGTGGGCGAGGCGCTCGGCTTCTTCATGGGACCGCGGGACATCTACCACCCTGGTACACCTGACGAGAAGGCGGCCAAACTGCTCGACCTCCACGACCACCTTCACGAGCTCATGGAACTGCGCCGAAACGATCGCTGTGACGACCTGATCAGCCACATCTGGGATCAGCGTGACAGCGGTGCCGTCGAGCTGACCGACTTCGAAATGCTGTCGATGTTCCCCGGGCTGATGCTCGCCGGACACGAGACATCATCCAACCTGATCTGCGTCGCCCTCTCGCACTTCCTCGCCGACCCGGACCTCTACGCGCGTGTGCAGCGCGACGACGCTTCGCGCGCGCAGGCGCTGGAGGAGATCTTCCGTTTCGAGTCCGCGATCACCGGCATGAAGCGGCTCGTGACCCGCGACACTCGGCTGGGCGGCGTGCCGTTGCGGGAAGGCGATGAGGTCTTCCTCGCATACGCCGCGGGATCGCGCGATCCGAGCCGTTTCGCCCATCCTGAGCGGATCGACGTCCAGCGCACCTGGGAGTCGCCCCATCTCGGGTTCGGCCAGGGAGTCCACGCGTGCCTCGGCGCGCCGCTCGCGCGGCTGCTGCTCCGCGTCGAGCTCGGCGTGCTGCACGAGCGGCTGCCCGACCTCGGGCTCGCCGTGCCGGTGCAGGACCTGCGGCACACCGTCGTCTCGGAGGGTCGCGGGCTCGTGTCGCTGCCACTGGCGTGGACGCCGACGACCACGCCCCCGCGTCAGAGCCGCAGCTCCAGGACCACCGTGACGCCGGAGTCCTTCCCCGTGATCGTCAGCGTCCGCCGCGACGTGGTGCCCGGCGTCATCGAGCTCACCCTGACCGCCACCGCCGACGGCGGTCTGCCGGCGTGGCGCCCGGGCGCCCATATCGACCTGGAGCTTCCCGGTGGGCTCGTTCGGCAGTACTCGCTCACGGGAGACCCGAGCGAGGGCGAATACCGGGTGGCCGTTCTCCGTGAGGACACCGGTCGCGGCGGCTCACTCGTCGTACACGATGGCGTCGCGGTCGGCGACCGGCTCCGCATCCGCGGACCTCGCAACCACTTCGCGCCGCAGCCCGCGCCGTTCTGGCTCCTCCTCGCCGGCGGGATCGGCATCACGCCGCTTCTTGCGATGGCGGCAGAGGCCGACAGCGCCGGCGTCCCGTGGCGCTTGCTCTACCTCGGGCGCTCGCGCAGGACGATGGCCTACGCCGACGAGCTTCAGGAACGATACGGCGCCAGCGTCTACCTCTGGCCCAGCGCTGAACGCGGACGCTACGACGTCGATGATATGTGGAGGCGCTTGCCCGCCGGCGGACGCGTCTACGCCTGCGGGCCGCAGGAGCTCCTCCTGGCCGTCGAAGAGTCGGCGCGCCGAGCTGGCCGTTCGGACAGCGTGGTCGTCGAGCGGTTCGCACCCCGTGCGGCGTCGACGCTGCCCGATCGACCCTTCGACGTGGAACTCCGCCGCAGCGGCACCACGGTGCGGGTGGCCGCGGGCGAATCAATCCTGGACGCAGTCAACCGCGCGGGAGCCAACGTGCTGTCGACGTGCCGCGAGGGCACCTGCGGTACGTGCGAGGTGCGCGTGCTGGCGGGTATCCCGGAGCATCGCGACTCCGTGCTCGGACTGGAGGAGCGGTTGACGGGAGACACGATGATGACGTGTGTGTCGCGGTGTGTCGGGGAGCAACTGGTACTCGATTTATGACCTAGGCGATATGAGGGTGCTCAGCTGAGGACGCTGTCGACAGCCTTCGCCAGCGCGACGCCGGCATCACCGCATCAATCGAGCCGCCTGCGTTCATCCTCAAGCACTACTCCGAGGAGTTCATGGCACACAAGGCGGTGGAACTCTCACCGATCACCGTTCCGTACCCGGTCTATGCGTTCGAGTACGTGAGCGCAGGCGGCAACAGCTCGCAGCGAATGACTGTCACATTGAATGCCCAGACCATCGACGCCCTCGTCGAAACGGTGTCGCAGAAGATCCGATTCAACAAGTCCGCTGCCGGCCGGCGAGCGTTGATGACCGCCAGGCTCCGAACGTTCATCAAGACGCGGGATCGCCACACCTGCCGGTTCTGTTCGGTGTCCCTCGCGGCCGAGCCTCACCTGCTCCTCGAGGCTTACCACGTTGTTCCCGTGTCCAGGGGCGGGATGACGGCCGAAGAGAATCTGCAGACGCTCTGCTGGCAATGCAACCGAACTAAGTCGGACAAGATCCTTTCAGTCTGAAGGAGACCAACCGATCCCATGAGTGCGTTACGTCCTGATCCACCTGCGGCAGTTCGTCAAATCGGAGCCGGCCATTCGGTCGGCTCCACCAGATGTAGTCACAATGTGGTCAGGCAGCTCTTCGCCGACACGCAAAACGCCCGGATCCCTGTTTTTCAAGGGATGCAGGGGGTTTCAAATGGCGGTACCGGTGGTGTCCTGGTCAGGAGATCGGAATGGGGTGTCTCGGGACATCGGAATGAAATGTCTCGCGTGATCGGCATGGTCACGGCGACGCTGGGGCATGAGCAAGCAGCGTCTCGTGATCACGGCGGTCCTCTCCGGTCAGTCCCAGTCCGAAGCTGCCCGCCGGTACGGGGTTACGCAGCCCACCGGCCGCACCGATCACTCCCGCACCGGGCCACCCCGGCCACGGTCTACGACACCGGCACCAAGGCCACCCCCACCGGAACCACCCCCACGCACGACCGCGTCCGAGAGGACCGCATCGACAAGTCCGGCACCGTCACACTGCGCCTGCCCGGCCGACTCCGGCACATCGGCATCGGCCGAACCCACGCCGGAACCCACGTCAAACTCC
>NZ_JBFRFS010000008.1:0-286508 GCF_052114945.1 Glaciibacter sp. 2TAF33 | reverse complement strand
CTGCATACGGCGAGCGGGTATCCGTCACCGGCGGCACCCTGAACGTGTACCGGCACGGCGACACCGGGCCGACCATTGTCATGCTCGGTGGATACGGCACCGCATCGCCCGCGCTCGACTTCGCCCCGCTCATCCGTGAACTCGACGGCTACCGGGTTGTCGTGGTCGAAGGCTTCGGGTACGGCTACAGCGACGTTGATGCTCCCCCGCGCACAATCGAGAACATCACCACTGAACTGCATCAGGCCCTCTCGAAGGTCGGAGTCGACGAACCCTACGTCCTGCTCGGCCACTCGATCTCCGGCATCTATGACCTGTACTACGCCAACCGGTACCGGGACGAGGTCTCCGCCGTCGTGGGGATCGACGCATCCGTGCCCGGCCAGATGAACGGACTTGCCGGGCAAGGAAGCCCCACTACTCGACTCATTTAGCCACGATGGCGAGAACTCCACGAGGCCCAACTCAGCAACCGGGATCACGGTGAACTCGTCGAACTCGACGGCGGCCACTACCTCCACTGGACCCAGTCGACAACCATCGCCCAGAAGCTCACGCAGTTCCTCGACTCCGTCGCGGTAACCCGGTGAACTCCATCATCATGGGCGGCACCTCGACCCAGACCGCGCCGAACCCCGCACCAGGTAGGAGCTGAAATGTCACCTGACGAAGCTGCAGCGATCCCGGGTAGTACCCGCGTGCCGACGAGTGCGCCGATCACGGCCATCATTTGGGGTGTAATCATCGGAGCGGCGCAAGCCGCGTCGCCGCTGGCCTTCTGGTGGCTCACTCCGTCCACTGTCTATGCGATGGGTATCGCCGTCATCGCCGCCGTGTACATCGGTTTCGCTGTGGCCGACGGGCGCACTAAAGTGCTCATGGTGGAAATCAGCGTCGCCACGGCTTTCGTGGTTCTCGCAGCAACGGCGGTCACCGGGTCGGCGTGGATTGTGGTCGCCGGACTGGTCGCCCATGGGCTGAAGGATCTCTGGCAGCACCGAACGCAGTTCGTGCGCAAGACCCGGTGGTGGCCACCCTTTTGCGCTGCCGTCGACTTCGTTTCCGCCGCGATCGTGGCGGTGCTCATCATTTCAGGAATGAGTTTCCATGCCTGACCCAGAGTCGATCGCGACGTCTGTGGCACCCGGAATCGGCTCCCCCGTGCGGCAGCGCACTGCGTTGTTCGTCCTCATCGCGGCGCAGTTCGTCGTGATGCTCGACACCGCAGTCGTGAACGTTGCTCTTCCCTCCATCCAGGCAGACCTCGGACTCACGCAAACAGGCGTGGCCTGGGTGGTGAATGCCTATTTCCTGGCGTTCGGCGGCTTCCTGCTGTTGTCCGGGCGGGCAGCGGACCTCTTCGGCAGCCGACGGATGTTCATGATCGGGACTGCGACATTCACCGCCACGACACTGATGGCCGGTTTCGCCCCCAACGAAACGATTCTGGTCGTCGCGCGGGCACTCCAGGGAATCACTGCCGCCATCCTCAGCCCCGCCGCACTGTCCATCGTTCTGGTGCGATTTCCAGGCGCCGAGCGGGCGAAAGCCATGGGCGCATGGGGCGCCGCATCGGCGGCGGGAGGCGCCATCGGCGTCGCTGCAGGCGGCCTGGAGACCGCCGCCCTGGGCTGGCAATGGGTGTTCTTCCTCACCGTCCCCGTCACTCTTCTGGCGCTGATAGTCGCTCCCCTCCTGTTCACGGGCACACTGGGCGCGCGAACCCGACGCAGCTTCGACGGCCTGGGCGCGGCATCCGTCACCGCTGGAGCGCTGGCCCTGATCTACGCGACACTTTCAGTCGCTGACCGAGGTTGGCGTTCGATCGAGACCATTGGTGGCGGTACGGTGGGCATCGCACTGCTCATCGCCTTCGTAGCCATCGAGCGCCGCGCGGCCGACCCCATCGTGCCACTGCGATTGTTCGAAGAGCGCACGGTATCGGCCGGCGTGATCGTCGGTTTGCTGGGCGGGGCGGCGCGAGTGTCGACCTTCTACCTCAGCGCGCTATATCTTCAACAGGTACTTGCCTTCAGCCCGGGAATTGCCGGTTTCGCCATGGTTCCCACGTCGGTTGCCGGGTTCCTGGTGTCCATCCTCGTGCTGCCCCGGATCATCGCCAGGCTCGGCGCAGTGCGAACGCTCGTACTGGGCCTCGTTCTGCTGGCGAGCGGACACTTCTACCTCGCGCAAGTCCCCCAGGATGCCACCTACTCGCTTGACGTGCTGCCCGGGCTGCTCCTGGCAGCTGCGGGTGTTGCCCTCAGCTTCACGCCATCCACCATGGTGATTGCGGCAGGCATCCCCTCGACGCTCACCGGGCTGGCATCGGGTCTGGCGAACGCCAGCTCGCAGATCGGCGGAGCGTTCGGCATCGCGGCATTCAGCGCGGTCGCGGCGCTCACCACCGCGACCGGTGGGATTGCTGCTGGGTTTCAGAACGCCTTCCTCGCGGCGGGCTCCATTGCTGTCATCGCCGCCGTCAGCGCGTACGCATTTCTGCGGCAGAAGGCGACGACCGCTCCATAATGCGGGAACGCAGCGGATCACCTGACCAGCGGGACAGCGCTTATCTACGGACGTTAGGGCGTGAATTCCACGATCCGCTGAGCAAGGTAGGAGGCGTCGTCTCCTACCCAACCGAGCAGCGCGGAGCCGCGCGTGTGTTGCCACGCTTGTCCCAGCGTGTAGAGCCCTGGCGACGGCGTGACGCCTCGGGACTGCCGAAGCCGCCCCGCGTTATCGGTAACGCCGGGAATGTTGATCCAACTGTTGTCGCTGGTGTAGCCGGTGGCCCAGATCACGACGTCATACTCGGCGGTGATTCCGTTGGCGAAGGACACCGAGCGTCCAGCGCCTGCGGTCGCGCGCGGGCGGAGCCGGACGCCGTGACGCCGACTGAGCCGTCTGGGCCCGACACCGATGATCTGATCCCGCGTGGACAGGCGTCGCCCAATCCGCGAACTGGCAGTGACCCGGTCCAACCGCAATGCCGTGGCCCACGACCACACGTCCCGACCCAGCGGGCGCTGCGGGATCGTCGGCAACCGTTTCCCGACGGACAGGTCCACGGTGTGCGTCTTCGACAATTCCAGCGCGATCTGGCAGCCCGAGTTGGAGCCGCCGACAACCAGGACCCGACCGGGCGGAAGGCCCTCTGGTTTCCGGTACTCGGCGCTGTGGAGCTGCGCAACGTCGCCGTCGAGCTGGGCCGAGATCGGCGGGGTGAACGGCGTCTGGAACGGCCCGGTTGCGATCACCACCTGGCGGGGCTCGATCACCCCGGGCGCAGTGTGCGCAATGTAGGCGCCGTCAGTTCTGGTGAGTGAGGTGACGGTCGAGTTCAGCCGCACGGGCATTTCGAATTCAGCCGCGTATGCCTGCAGATACGCCACGACGTCATCCTTGCCCGGGTACGCGTCTGCATCCGCTGGAAAGGGAAGTCCCGGGAGATTGTCATAACGGCCGGAGGTGAACATGCGCAGCGATTCCCAGCGGGACTGCCACACATGCCCGATTTCCGTGCCGGCGTCCACGATGTCGAAGCGAAGCCGCCGCTCGGACAGCTCGCGCCCCATGGCGAGGCCGGCCTGTCCGCCCCCGACCACGAGGACGTCCAATGGCGACCGGTTCGACGCCTCCGCGCTCATTGGATCGGCTCCGGCGTTCGCGCGACGTTGAAGCTGAACATCATTCCGCTCTCTGCGTGTTCGGCGATGTGGCAGTGCGCCATCCACAGGCCCGGATTGCTGACCTCGAGCAGGATGTCCACGGTTTGCCCGGCCGGCACCAACACCGTGTCCTTCCACACCAGATTCGGCCGCGGCCTGCGTTCCCTTGAAGGTCGTTGCGAAATACGGGACCGCGGCGACGGCCGGGATATACATCAGCTTCTTTCCAGACGGGGAGCCGGCGTCGCCGAGCGGCTCAGTGGGTCGGAAGGGGTCCACGAGCCGGGTGCATGTGGGGGCGATCCGGTCGCGATTCGTGAACGTTCCCCAGGACGAACTTGGCTACTTGGATCCAGCCGGGATCACCGTTGGCGAGCACGCTGAGGTCGTTGTGGGCCGCGTCGAAACCGGGACGGAGGAATGCTTGGGCGAAGCCGACGACGAGGCAGAGCGGCCCGGCTGCTGCCACAGGCCAGTAAAGCACGGGTCGCGCGGCTGGATGCGGCGTGAGAGCGGCGGCCTTTTGCCCCTATGTAGGGAGTCGACTTTGGACACGTTCCTACTCCTGGAGTGTGGCGAGTGTGATGTGGGTGAGGAGGACCCTGGAGCTAGGCGCTGAAGAACGCGCGCAGCTCTAGCGCTATGGCTGCGGTTGATACTTGGTGTGTCTGACCCTCGAGGGTGCGGTGCGCAGCATTTGGTACCGAGGCGGCAATCACCGATTGAGCGGCCACCATTGGTGTGGCGGCCTTTCCCCCGACCAGGATCAGGGTCGGAATGGAGATCTGCGAGAGTCGGTCAGTGGGGACAGTGAAGTTGTTGAGAACTTCGGTCTCGTACGGGAGCGTGTTTGCCGATGCAGTCTGGCTCTTCCATACACCGGGGATGAAGTGCAGCATGATCGGGACGAATGCCGGCACGCCGATCATTTTCACCAAGAAATACGAGACCATCGCGCCGCGCTTCTCTTCAGCCAGGAGCGCCTTCAGATGGCGCCCGTGATCGACAGGAACTCCGTCGATGATTCCCACGCCGGTATATGGAGCCTCGTAGGTGCCGAGCTTACGCATCGGTACGCCGGCGGCAGCGGCCTCAAGGGCGAGGGCGGCGCCGGATGAGATCCCATAGACGAAGGCGTTGCCGCCCGCGTGGTGGATCACCGCGGCGAGATCCTCAACCTCACGCTGCACCGCGTAGGGCTGGGTGTCCCCGCTGTCACCGCGGCCTCGGCGATCGTAAAAGTACACGCTGAAGGAGTCGGCAAGTTCCTGCGCAAGCGCGCGTGCCGGACCAAACGATCGGCCACAGAAGGCCCCATCCACTAATATCAGCGCGGGCCCGAACCCGATCCGCTCGACCGAAATTGTTGTCCCGTCCGCTGATATGACCTCGTCGATCGTGGTGTCGTGACTTCTAGTCTTCATGCCGAGTGCCTTTTAAGGATGGTGTCGAGTTTGGCGAAGGAGAGAACCCAGCCAGCGAGTGTCATCTCGCGGATCTGGTCTGTGAAGGGGCCTTGATGGAGGGTCATCCGGGTTCGATCGCCGTGGTCGTGGAACTCGAGTCGAAGGATGATGTCGCTGACGATTCCTCCGGAGGTATCGGCCGTCATCTGGATCTCGAGAAATTCGGGTTCGTTGAAGGAGAGGATCCGGCCCTGGATGGGGTTGGTCGCTCCACTTGAGATTTCGACCATCGAGAGCTCCCACCGGCCGCCTACGACCAGATCTATCGTGACGCTATCGATCGGTACAGTTACTCCTTCCGGCCCGAACCAGCTGGCGAGAAGCGCGGATTCCGTCCAGAACCGCCACACCACGTTGCGGGGCGCTTCGAATGTGCGCGAGACGAAGACGTCCCGATCCGTTACCTCCGGCCGGTAAGCCTCAGACATGAGGGCTCCTTTTCTCTGGGTCCGCAACCGATTGAAAGGCAGCAAGAGCGCCGTCGAGCTTGTCAAACGACTCACCCCAGAACTTCTTGTATTGCTCCATATACTCGCTGGCCCCCTTCAAATGATCGGCTTCCAGATGGCTGAATCGAGCCGTCGCAACCCGACTCCGCGAGATCAAACCGGCATCCTCCAACACCTTCAAATGCCTTGAAATTGCGGGTTGGCTGATCGCAAACGGCGCAGCCAGATCAGACACCTGCGCATCACCCTCGGTTAGCCGCTGCAAGATCGCCCTACGCGTTGGATCGGCCAACGCCCCGAAGACGGCGCTGAGAGTATCGGCATTCATATATAACCTACTTCTTTTAGAACCTCTTGGTTCTAAAAGTATCGCTTCGGCGCGAGTTGTCAAGTAGATCCCTGCCGGTAGAGCCGTTTACAGGCATAGCCGCAGTCTGCCCTCGGGCTCATCCGGAAGAACGATCGGAGGGCACCACCACTAGCGAGCCCTTGCTCGTGTACAGCGAAATCGTTGCTCCGCGTGGTGCAATGCCGGATGGATCGGTGCGCGAGACCTGCCCGGCGGGGAGGTCGGAGTCTTGCTGCCCAGTATCCGTCACGGTTAAGCCGGCCGACTCGAGCACACTATGAGCGACGTCCGGTGACTTGCCCCGCACGTCGGGGATGTCGATTCGGACGACGCGGAACGCGGCCACGTCCGGCTCACCAAACGCAGCCCCGCCCCACGCTTCGTCAGCGACTTTCATGATGCGGGGCCAGGTTCGATGCCGAGCGGTCGCAGCCCCGCCGATGTCGAATCGCAGGTTGCGCAGGTTCGCGTCGCCGCGCACGTTACCGACCCACACGCAGTTGCGGCTTTGGCGCTTGCGCCTAGCACGATCGACGATGCGGTCGATGGCGACAGGGGAGCATCCGCAGCGGATCGGCGTCGGCGCGGTGACGCCGAATGCCTGCGCCAGTTCCTACGAACCTTGTGTGCGACCAGAAGGAACCGCTTCGGCGACGTCTTGGCCTGCCGAGCGTAGTGTGTGCTCGTGAGCAAGTCTCGTATTGAATCTACGGATTTTCGCACGTGGATGCTGCAGGGTCTCGTCGACGAGCGCGGCTCACACGTCGGACCACATTCCGCGGCCGTTGAAAAAACGCATTCCTGGTGGCGGGTGATGTGCCTGACTGGTGTGGACTACTTCTCGACCCTTGGCTATCAGCCTGCGATCGCAGCCTTGGCCGCGGGGCTCCTTTCGCCTATCGCTACTCTCGTGCTGGTTGCCCTGACGCTGCTTGGCGCTCTGCCCGTTTACAGGCGAGTAGCGCGAGAGAGCTTCCGCGGATCTGGCTCCATCCACATGCTGGAGCGACTGCTGCCGTGGTGGGCCGGCAAGTTGTTTGTCCTTGTCCTGCTGGGATTTGCCGCGACGGACTTCATGATCACCATCACCCTGTCCGCCGCTGATGCTTCGGCCCACGCGCTGGAAAATCCCTTCGCTCCGTTATGGCTGCATGGCCAAGAGGTGCCGTTCACCCTCTTGCTCATCGCGCTACTCGGAGGCGTTTTCCTTCGTGGGTTCAAGGAAGCCATCGGCATCGCTGTCGTGCTCGTGGCGGTTTATCTCGCACTCAACCTGGTGGTCATTCTGGTGGCGATCGGCCAAGTCGCGGGGCACCCGGTCCTGGTCACTAATTGGTGGTCAGCTCTGTCCTCGCAGCACGGGAATCCGCTCCTCATGGTCGGTATCGCCCTGCTCGTTTTCCCGAAGCTGGCGTTGGGCATGTCCGGCTTCGAAACCGGAGTCGCGGTGATGCCGCAGGTGAAGGGCGACCAAGGTGATAGCGAGGAGCGCCCCATCGGTCGAATTCGCGGCACGAGGCGATTGCTGATGACGGCGGCGCTGATCATGAGCGGCTTTCTCATCGCCTCAAGTCTCGTCACGACTTTGCTGATCCGGCAGGAAGATTTCCAGCCCGGCGGTCAGGCGAACGGGAGAGCCCTCGCCTACCTCGCCCATGAATACCTGGGCTCGGTGTTTGGTTCCGTGTACGACATCAGCACCATCTGCATCCTTTGGTTCGCCGGCGCTTCGGCGATGGCCGGTCTGCTCAATCTCGTTCCCCGCTATTTGCCGCGATACGGGATGGCCCCGCAATGGGCGCGCGCCGTCCGCCCTCTCGTACTCATCTTCACCGGGGTGGCGTTCCTGATCACGGTCGTCTTCGACGCGAGCGTCGACGCGCAGGGCGGCGCCTATGCGACGGGGGTGCTCGTGCTCATGACGTCAGCATCCGTCGCCGTCACTCTCTCGGCCAGGCATAGAAAGCAGCGGTGGCCCACAATCGGGTTCGGACTCGTTTCAGCGATCCTCGTCTACACCACGGTCGCAAACGTTATTGAACGTCCGGATGGTGTTCGAATTGCGGGGCTGTTCATTCTCGGCATTATGACAACGTCGATCATCTCGCGGGTCCGCCGTTCTTTCGAGCTCAGAGCCACATCGGTGATCCTCGACGACAATGCGCTCGACTATGTCATGACGGATGCCGAAGACTACGACGCCATCCGAATCATTTCCCACGAACCGGACGAAGACACCGAAACCGAATACCGGAACAAGAGCCGTGACGAACGTCGATTCGCCCATATCCCACCGGTTTCGCCAATCGTCTTCCTCGAGGTGTATCCATCCGACTCATCCGATTTCGAGGAAGACCTGGTCGTGCGCGGAGTCGTGAAACACGGGTACCGGGTACTCCAAGTAACGAGTGGAAACGTGCCCAACACCATAGCCGCCGTGTTACTGGAAATTCGCGACCAGACCGGTATCATCCCGGAAATCTACTTCGAATGGACCCAGGGAAATCCGATTTCCAACATGTTCAAATTTCTAGTGACAGGCCTTGGTGAGATCGCTCCCGTAACCCGCGAAGTGCTCCGTGAATCAGAGCCGCAGGCCAAACGTCGCCCGCACGTCCACGTCAGCTGAACGTCCAACAGAACGCCGGTTTTGTGGTCCGGGCTGTTGGACGAGAAGCACTCGATCTGCGGACCCGAAGGCATCCTCCATAGAGCGCCATCGCCACCCAAGTCCTACCAGTGGATCGAGGCTTAGTACGAGACCCCGCTGCCGTGGATCACCACGGTCACTCGATCGCCTACGCGGTAGCTCGCTTCGGCGGCAGGAACGTTCAAAACCACCCGGTCGATCAACCCGATCGCCTCAACCTCCACCCTCATTCGAGTTCCGCGCAGCGAGAGTGAGCTGATCTTGCCGTTCGCCGCGCCGTCGTGACCAAGTGTGAGCTGGCTTGGACGTAGCAACACCCTGATCGCGCTGCCAGGGCCGGCCGTCTGGCCTGTGGCGTCCGCGCTCGATCCGACGTTCTGATGCCTCAGCGGAACACTGCCGAACGCCGTCTCGGCCCACGTTCCCTGCGCCTGCCCCGCGACGAACACCGCATCCCCGAGAAAAGTGGCGACCTCGGCGGTGCTCGGGTTGTCGAACACTGACAGTGGGGACCCATGCTGTTCGAGCCGCCCACCGGCCAGAATGCCAATCTGCTGACCGAACATCAACGCTTCATCCTGGTCGTGCGTGACGAGCACGGCTGTCGCATCGCTCGCCTCGAGCGCCGCAATCACGGCCATTCGGGACTGCTCCCGCAGCCCGGTGTCGAGCGCGCTGAAAGGTTCATCAAGCACGATCATTTTGGGCGCAGGGGCCAGCGCGCGCGCCACCGACACGCGCTGCTGCTGCCCTCCCGAAATCTCGTGCGGGTAGCGCCGGAGCAGGTCAACCGGCAAGGCGACAAGCTCGGCCAACTCTGCGATTCGCGCTGCCGAGTGTTCCCCGCGTGCCAGGCCGAAACGGATGTTCTGCTCCACGGTGAGATGCGGAAACAGTGCGCCATCCTGGGGCACGTAGCCGACCCCACGGCGGTGTGCGGGAAGAAAGGCGTGAGGACCTGACACGACGGTGTCGTCAAGCGTGATGGTTCCGTTGTCGGGGCGCGAGAATCCCGCGATCAGCCGCAACAGGGTGGTCTTGCCGCTGCCCGAGGCGCCGACGAGGGCGGTTCTCGTTCCGCTCGGAATCACGAGGGAAACGCCGGAGAGAACCGGGAGGCCGCCGAGGGCAATCGAGACATCCTGCAGGCGGAGAGTGGTCATTGGGTGGTTCGTTTCCGTGACTGGATGGACATGAGCGCCACTGTCGGAATCGATATGATCACGAGGAGTAGAGCATACGGCGCCGCGTCTGAGTAGGCGAGCGACGAGCTCGCCGACCAGAACTGCATGGCAAGCGTGCGGGTTCCGTTCGGCGCCAGCAACAGGGTTGCGGTGAGTTCGTTGGCGACGCCGAGCGCAACGAGCGCTGCGCCGCCCAGGATCGACGGAACGAGCAACGGCAGGGTAACCCGGGCGCGGGCAACCGTTGGTGAGTATCCGAGCGACTGCGCCACTTCCTCAAACAGGATCGGCGCCTGGCCGAGGCCGGCACGCAGCGAAACGAGCGCCCGGGGCAGGAAGATGATCAGATACGCCACCAACACCGTGAAAGCGGTCTGGTAGAGCGCCGGAACCAGGCGAATCGTGACGGTGACAAGGGCCAGGGCGATGATGATGCCGGGCAGGCTGCTCGCGAGATAGGTGGAGCCTTCGACCAGTTTGCTGGTTCGGCTCGGATGCCTGATGCTCAGCCAGGCCAGCGGTATCCCCACGAGGATGGTCAAGAGGGCTCCGCTAACGGCGAGAAGAACGGTCTGGGTGATCGCCTGCAGAATCTCGGGCTGGGCCCACGGTTCGCCGACGCTCAGCCAGCGCGCGATGCTGGCCATGGGGACGCCGACGGCAAGAAGGCCGACGCATGTCACTGCTGTGACAGTGGGGATCAATGCGTGACCGAGGCGGCGGCGTTCCGCCGGGCTCGAGGCGCCCGAACCGATTCGCGCGTAGCGCGCACGGCCCCGGGTTGTGGACTCCGCGGTGAGCACGAGCACGCAGAGCAGCGTGAGAACGATACCGAGGGCGCTGGCTGCAGGTCCGGCGAAGGTCGACTGGTACTGCACGATGATCGCGGTTGTGAAGGTGTCGAACCGGATCAGGGCGAAAGCGCCGTACTCGGCAAGCAGGTGCAGCGCGACGACGAGCCCGCCACCCCAGATCGCCAGACGCAACTGTGGAAGCACGACGCGGCCGAACATTCGCGGGGCGGTCAGCCCCAGTGACTGGGCTGCATCTTCGAGTGCCGGGTCAAGCCGGCGTAGCGTGGCGACAGCCGGCAGATAAACCAGGGGCGAGTAGGACAGCACGGCGATCAGCAGTCCGCCGCTGAGCCCACCGATCGAGGGGACGAGGCTCACCCAGGCGTAACTGCTCACGAACGCCGGGATCGCCAACGGGGCGGCGAACAGGATCGCCCAGACGCGTCGGCCCGGCAAATTGGTGCGTTCGACCAACCACGCCTCGCCGACACCGAGTGCGACGCAGAGCGGAACACCGATGACCACGAGCAGGACGGTGTTCGCGAGCAGCTCGCCGACCTTCGGGCGGAAGATCAGTGGGCCGAGCACATCCCACCCGGTCTGCAGCATCGTGACGACAACGAAACCGACAGGAACCAGTGTGACGACGGCGATCGCGACAGTCACGACAACCAGAAATGCGGAGGGGCGGGAGCCGGCGCCCACGCCCCTCCGCGCGCTCAGACTGGTCACCGAGGCGACCGATCCCGAGCCGAGTGAAGGATCATCGAGACGAGTCCATCTAGATGAGACCGGCCGTCGTCATCAGGGTGGTGACCTCAGCGCTGTTCAGCTTCGATGGGTCGATCGTCGGCGCTTCGAGGGTGTCGAGAGCCGGCAGGTCCGGGTGGGCCGCGACACCGCTGCCGACGGGGTACTCAAAGCTCGTGCCAGTCTGCAGGATGCTCTGGCCCGCTGTGCCGGTGATGAACTTCAGGAAAGCCTGTGCTGCGGCCGCATTCTTGCTGGTCTTGAGCACGCCACCGCCTGACACGCTGACGAATGCCCCCGGGTCCTCCTTTTTGAAATAGTAGAGCTTCGCGTTCGAGCTGTTCTCACCGGTTCCGGCCTGGTCGCCGAACCAGTAGTAGTGATAGATGACGCCGGCCGGCACTTCACCGGCGTTCACTGCCTTCATCACTGTGCTGTTGCCCTTGTACTCCGAGAAATTCGCCTTCATTCCGGCCAGCCAGGCTTCGGTGGCGGCCGTTCCCTTCTCTTCGAGAAGCGCGGAGACGATGGCCTGGAAGTCGGCGCCACTCGGTGAGGCGGCCCACTTGTCCTTCCACTCGGGCTTCTCCAGGTCGAGCAACGACGCGGGCAGATCGGCTTCCGGCAACAGGCTCGGGTTGTAGACCAGGACGGTGGAGCGCGCGGCGATCCCGGCCCAGGTTCCGGTCGTCGGCTTGTACGCGGCCGGCACCTGGGCGAGCGTGCCTGCGTCGACGGGAGCGAAGAGTTTCGCGTTGTCCACGAGCGACATGGCCGGGGAGTTCTCGGTCAAGAACACGTCGGCCGGCGACGCGGCGCCTTCCTGAATGATCTGGTTGCCGAGCTCAGAGTCTGAACCGTTGCGGAGGGTGACCGTGACGCCGCTCTCCTTTGAAAAGGCGTCAGCCCACGCCTGGGTCAACTCCTCGTGTTGCGCGTTGTACACGGTGATCGAGCCGCCGGCGAGTGAGTCGCCCGAAGCGGAAGGGGCCGTGGACGCTGCCGTGCAGCCGGTCAAGGCGAGTGTCGAGACGGCGACAGCGACGAGCGCGGGGCGAAGAAGGCGTTTCATGAGGTCCCTAGCAATTGGTGTGCGAAGGACAGCCTAACCTTACAAACGCGGACCGCTCACCACAGCTGGTCGCCCATCGTGGCCTACGGGTGGCGGTGCGCAGCCGTACGACGACCAAATCCAACCACACGTCTGCAGGGATTGGCCCGCCGGCTCAGGTCATTTCGACTGGCTGACATCCTCAGTCGCGATGGGGGAAGAGACCAAACCGGCGAAGATAGCGGATCTTTCCGAGCATCTTCAGACCGTATCTGTTCCAGATCCCAGCGAAGAAGCCCATCGCAGCGAGGGGCCCAAGCACTGCACCGACTATGTCACTCGGGTAGTGCACTCCGAGGTAAAGGCAGTCGCGCCGACCAGCAACACCGGGGCGATGCCGGCGAGAGTGCCGGTGACCCTCCATCGGGTACCCTGCGCGAGCACGCACGCTCCCACTGCGACCGCCACGGAAAAGCTGGTATGCCCGCTCGGAAAGCTGTCCGTGCCCGGCTCGGCGAGAAGCGGATGCGCCAATAGCGTGGAGTCGAGTCGCGGGCGTGCGACCAGAAGCTTGAATACTTCGGCAGAAAGCGAGCCGCTAGCAATGAGCAGGGTGACAGCGGCGGCGTTCACAGGGGCGTGGCGTACCAGGAGCAGCAACGAAAAGATGGCGGCGAGAATTATGACGTTGCCCAGCGGCGAGAAAACCGAGTCGACGATGAGCGCAAGTGCCGTGAATGCCGGGGTGTGGCCACGGCTCAGCTCTTCGTCCACGAGAGCCTCTGTCGAGGAGATCCGGTGAATACCGGTGACGACTTATCCGAGGGCCAGTACGACCACGGTCAGTGCCACTGACACGAGCACCCAGTGTCGCGCCTGCGGCAACACGCCCAGCCTGGCGCGGTCCGGCAACTCGGCAGGCCCAGGGCGCAAGGGCCTAAGAGGCAGCCCATGATCGCCCTCCCGAGTTCGACCGCGCCCAGCCGGCACCCGTTTACCGTTCGAGGGCAAGCTCGCTCTCCAATTCGTAGGCAATGTCCTCCTTGGACGCAGTGATCACCTTCCGGCGTTGGTCGATCGTGAGAAAGACGATAAGGCCAAGGATTGCTCCCAGGAATACGATGCTGGTGGTCACCGTTCCCAGCGCAAGGCCCCCGTCCCCAGCTGGCTGCGCGAGCAAGTCGCCCAGGGACGCCCCGAGCGGGCGGGTCAGGATGTAGGCAAACCAGAACGCGAACACCGCGTTCAGACGCGCCCCGAAGCGAAGCCCGGTGATGACGGCGATCGCGACGGCGAAGATGACGACCGAGGTGCCGTATCCGAGATTGAGTCCTTCGGAGATGAGGTCTCCGGCGGCGGTGCCAAGGGCAAACGTGAACAAGATCGCCAGCCAGTAGAAAGCTTCGCGTCTGGTGGTCTTGATGGAGTGGATCGACAGAGTTCGCTCGCTCGCGAACCAGGCAACGAAGGTTACGAGGAGCGCGATCGCGAAGATGACGGTCGTGGCTTCCAGCGGGACTCCGAAATTGTCAGTGAGATTGTCGGTGATGAGCGTGCCCACAACGCTGATCAGTACCACTGCCAGCCAATAGATTCCCGGCGTGTAGCGGTTCGATCGGAACTGGAACACCAATGCGATCACGAGAAGCGCGCCCATCACGTACGTGGTATTGGTGAGCCCCAGATTCAGATTTGTAGCAAGGAAGTCGGCGAACGTCTCCCCCACCGTCGTCGCGAGGACCTTGATGATCCAGAATGTCGCCGTTGGTTCAGGGACTTTGTTCCGGGCCATCGAAAGCTTGTTTCCGTCGTTCTCTAGCACACTGGCGGTCATGCGCATCCTTAAGGTTGATAGCGTGAAATGAGGGTGGATCAGAGGACCAACAGGGGTGAGCGTATGCGAGGTGAGCCGGGACGAAGCAGGAAACGGCGTGCACTCTGTGGAGAATATTCACAGAGAATCGCGACGCGATCCGTCGCCGAACAACCGGCTGTCCCCTCTCGTCGCGCAGTCCTGTGAGTGTTCTCTCAGCCGAGTGATCTTTCCGGCAGGATGCCTGCCAGCCGTGCCCCGTAGGCTCTTTGCCTGGCTGGCTGATGGGCTCTCTCCATGGATGCCTCGGGCCGCCAGGCACACACACGTTCTTAAACCACGTCAGGAGAACACGTGACGACACTCGCTGCCGCCGTCAGCACATCGGGTGGTCTGCTGGACCCATCGGCCCTGCTAACCGGCGCCGGACCATGGGTTCTTGCCCTGATCCTCGCCTTCATTTTCATCGAAACCGGCCTGCTGTTTCCGTTTCTTCCCGGCGATAGCCTGCTCTTCACAGCCGCGCTGTTAAGCGGTGCCCTCGCCTTGCCACTGCCCGTGCTCATCGTCACGGCGTCAATCGCGGCCGTGGCCGGCGACCAGGTCGGCTACCTGATCGGGAAACGATTCGGTCGGCGGCTGTTCAGACCCGACGCGCGAATTTTGAAGACAATCTACCTCGACCGGGCGGACTCGTTCTTCCAGAGATACGGCGCGCGCGCTCTGGTCCTGGCACGATTCGTGCCCATAGTCCGCACCTTTGTGCCACCAATCGTTGGCATGTCGCATCTGCCCTACCGGAAGTTCCTCCTCTGGAACGTCATCGGAGGGGTCAGTTGGGTCGTGGTCTGCGTGCTCGCGGGCTTCTGGTTGGGCCGGATCCCGGTCGTCGCCAACAACGTCGACCTCATCGCTCTGGTGATCGTCGTGGTGTCCCTCATTCCAGTCTGGATCGAAACGATCCGCGCACGCCGCAAACGCTCTGCGCCGGAACCACTCGACCAGCACGCCGGAGCGCGCGAATAACGGCCGACGCCTGAGCGATGAAGCTCGCACCGGTCAGCCGGATGGCTTCATGCCGGTCAACGGGCCACTGTGAGGAAAACGCAGTAGCAGCAGCCCCACCGACCAGGCGATTCCGATGGTGAGGAAAAAGACTGCGGCTTTCGACAACCCGAGCGTGTAGAAGACGGTGATCACCGCCGGGTGAACGAAGAGAACCGTCAGCGACGCCTGCGCGAGGGGCGTGACGACTCGCGCCATCCGCTCCATTCCGGCGCCGGACTCCCGTTGCCCAAGAGTGCCATCGCTGCGTGCGCTTCTGCCGAAAGGACCGCCGCCCAACACACCTTCGGCCAAGAGAATAAGACCGACGGAAATCGCGAGGGCGGTCAAAGCGCTGACAACCGGCGTACCCACGTCGAGCTGTTTCAGGTCGAGTGGCTGGGACCATCGCAGGCTGATCACCGCGAACGAAGCCAGAAGGAGTGCCGACCCCGTCACAGTCGGACGTGGGATTGCACTCCTGAAGCGTTGCAACGTGAATCCCGCAACGATGAAGACAATCCCCGGGAGGGAGAGACCCAGGCTCAACGGCAAAAACCGCACAGGGTGTCCCGGGATGTAGACGCCCGCCACGAACAGCGCCACCGCGACGGCCCACTGGGCAAGCAGGGGCAGCGGAGAAATCAGACGAAAGACGACTGCGGCGAAGAACAGCGCGGTGACGAACCAGATCGCCCAGAAGGGGCGACCGGTCGCGAATTGGCCGCCCCAGAGAATGTGCAGGAGTCTTTCGGGGCTGAAGTGCCCCCCGGAACTCTCAATACTGACCGCTACGGTCCCGAGGACTAGAAGCCACACTCCGTAGGGAACGAGGAGAGACCTGAATCGGTTCTTGACCTCGCGACCCAGTGACCGATTCTGCTTCCAGAGGTAGCCCGAGAGTACGAAAAAGATGGGCACGTGCCAGCTATAAAGGAAGGGGCGTCCCGCACCCGCGACCCAAACATGGCCGGCCACGATCGCCACCATGGCCAGCACACGCACGACATCGAGCGGCAGTGAGCGAGCACCGCGTGAGCCTTGAGCTGGGCGCGCCTCAACGTGCGAGGGCGGCGCACCGTTGGGTCCGCTGTCGCCGTGCCCGTCAACGCTGATTAATCTCCCTCCAGGTATTCCTCGAGGAGCCCCGATTCTTCGATTGCAGCGAGCACGTGAAAAATACCGGCCAGCGCGCCGACCACTAACACTCCGACAAGTGCCGCCACAATCCACGGGCTCATACGGCCTCCGACCTTTTCAGGCTTGACCATAGCGAGTGGAACTTGCATTCCAGGCCTCAGGTGAGCCGCAAATTCTGAGGGTTCGCAGAGCTTTGCGACCTTCTTCTGGAGCTCGTCGTCAGCTGCGGCAGCGCTGCGCATCAGAGAACAACGACTGAAGGTTTTGACAGGAACTCGCGGGGAGCGGCTCGCGGCGTGACGGCGTGGTTAGCCTGAGTTCGTGATCACGCCCGCACCGATCCCTGTGTCGACGCGCGCCCCCCGTCGGGTCTTCTCGCGGATCACTGCACTCGTCAACCGAGTGCAACGGGCGGTGAAATATGAGGTATACGCATTCTGGCGGCGCCGGCCGGTTGACCCCAAGGTCGTCTTCTATGAATCGTTCGGCGGCAACGGCATGCTGTGCAACCCGGAAGCGATCTTCCGTGCCCTTAAAGACGACCCAGAATTCGCCGGCCTACGACACGTGTGGGCGCTCACCAGCAAACAGGGCAACCCGGCCGCGATGAGCGAATTCGCTCGGGATTCGACCGTGCGGTTCGTACGCCCGGGCACGACCGGTTACTACCGGGCATTAGCAACGAGCGGTTATCTCATCAACAACGCGACGTTTCCGCCGGAGTTCGGGAAACGCACCGGGCAGGTGTACCTCAACACGTGGCACGGCACCCCCCTTAAGCGGATGGGATTCGACATCGGGGATCCTGCGTCGCGCGTGGGTAACGTCATCCGCAACTTTCTCAACGCCGATTTCCTGCTCGCCGCCAACCGATTCATGGTCGAGCAGATGTACGAAGAGGCGCATCGACTCCGCCAACTTTACCGCGGTCGCATCATCGAGGAGGGCTATCCACGCATCGACCGCCAATTTTTGTCGGAGTCGGAGAAGGATGCGACGCGTCAACGCCTCGGTGCGTCCGGCCTCGACATCGGTGACCGCAGGATCATTCTGTACGCGCCAACCTGGAAGGGCACCAATTTCAATCGCCCGGAAGACGACGCCAGGGAGCTGATCGAACGCGTCGTAGAGCTCAATTCGCTTATCGACACCGAGCGTTATGTGGTTCTGCTCAAGACTCATCAGGTCGTTCATGCCTTCGCTGCGCATCTTCCGCAGATCCGACGCTTCCTGGTTCCGAACGAAGTGCCCACAAATCTCGTGTTGGGGATCACCGACGTCCTGGTGACGGACTACTCGAGCATCTTCTTCGATTTCCTGGCTACCGGCAGGCCGATCGCGTTCCTGGTGCCCGACATCGGCGACTACTCCGGGTACCGCGGACTGTACCTGACGCCCGACGACTGGCCCGGCCCCGTCACCGAGACTGTGGCGGAGCTTGCCGGTGAGCTGCGGACGATCGATGAGAGCGGAATGAAACCCGACGTTCTCCGCCGGTACGAGAACGCCAGAGAACGCTTCGTCGCCCATGAAGACGGGAACGCGACCGCGCGGGTCATCGACATCGTCTTCCGCGGGAACATGGCCGGCTATCGAATTGCACCGGCCACGCGGGACGACCGGAAATCAGTGTTGATCAACGCCGGAGGCATGCGGCCGAACGGCATCACGACATCGCTGCTGAACCTCCTCGACGCAGTCGACTACACCGCGCTCGATGTGTCGGTGATCTTTCCGACGAGTTACAACCCCCTGGTTCTCGACAAACAGCGCCAGTTGAACCCCCGGGTACGACAGTTTTCGCGCACGGGAGGCATGAACGGATCCAAGGTCAACCGACTGCGGCGAAGCATCGCGTTCCGTCGCGGCGATCTGCGTGCACACCAGGCCAACGCAATGCAACGTCAATTGTGGGATGACGAATGGACCCGATGCTTCGGCGCCAGCCTCTTCGACTACGTGATCGACTTCAGCGGATACGGCCCCTTTGCCGCAACGCTCCTCCTCCACGCCCCCTGGGCTGAACGGTCGATCTGGCTGCACAATGATCTGGCGGCCGACGCCCACCGGGTCACCAGAGGACGTCGCCGACACCTGCGTGACCTCAACGCGATTTTCAGCCTGTACCGCGACTATGATCACCTCGTCTCAGTCTCCCCCTCACTCAACCAAATCAACGCCGCGAACCTCGGCCGGTATGCCGAGCGGAGCAAGTTCACCTCCGCCCCCAATCTGGTGAACGAGGAGCGCATCCTCTCCCAGGCGGCCCTGGACCTCGACGGCGTGGCGGGTGACCCGTCTACCGGCGCGGTACCGACCTGGGCGACCGACCTGGACCAAGAGTCGCCGGTCACCACGTTCGTGACGGTTGGACGGCTTTCGCCCGAGAAAAATCACGCCAGGCTGCTGCGTGCCTTCGCTCTTGTGCATGCCAGGGACAGCCAGACCCGGTTGTTGATTATTGGCTCTGGTCCGCTTCGGGAGCGGCTCGAAGCCCTCGTTGAGCAGTTGGGGCTCACCGACTCGGTCCGGCTGCTGGGACACCAGTCCAATCCGTACGCCGTCATGGCCCACTGCGATTGCTTCGTGCTCTCAAGCGACTATGAGGGCCAGCCCATGGTGCTGCTCGAAGCGCTGGTCCTGCAGCTGCCCGTCGTCACAGTCGCGTTCGGGTCAGTGCGCGACACCTTGCCAGAGGGCGCCGGCCTCGTAGTACCTCCCGAAGTCGAATCGCTCGCCGACGGAATGGCTGCCTTCCTGAGCGAGGGTGTGAGCGCTACCCGCTTCGACGCAACCTCCTACAACCAAAAGGGGGTCGCAGCGTTCGCTCGTGCGGTCGGTCTTGACGGCGGCACCCCCAGCATCCGCTGATCAGAGTGTCCACGGATGACCTGATGGTAGAGCGGATGTTGGGCGCCGGGCGGTCAGACTCGGCTCAGTTCGTAGACAACCGAACGGTGTAGATCATAAGAACGCTGCACCTGGAATCCCATCAGTTGCAGCTCGGCCATTCCATAAGTGTCCGCTGACTTCCCCGGGAATCTGTACTCGAGCAGCCAAAGCCGACCGACGCCCACAAAGCGCTGCGGGACTGAGGAGGGCCGGTACGTCGCATCCCACCACCAGGAGTTCCGCGAAAACGGCGTACGCAGGGTCAAATCCGTGACATCACTGAAAGCCTGCGGGTAGGTGTGCATGGCCAGGCGCAACCGCAGCGACGGCCGGGTCGACTCGTCGAAAACGATACCGTCGCCGGTCACGGCGTGACTGCGGACGACGTCGGCCACCTGCGCCCAGTCGCTTTCATTCTTCGCGAAGACCGTCCGCTGCTGCAGATAGCTCGGCACGGCGACGATGCTCAGCACGAGAAGCGCCGCGACGCCCCACCGCTTGGGCAATGCCGACAGGGCATACCCGAGCAGGACAGCCACAGCCGGCGCTGACATCGCCAGGTACCGATTTGTATAGACCGCTGAGACCAAGTTCACGGTGAGGAGCACCACCGGCGGCAGGAGCGCGACTGCGGCCGACACCACGACGATTCGGTGCGGCCACGCCTTCAGCCACCGAAACTGGTGGACGCGCAGATGGCCTGTCATGCGTGTCCCGACGCGCATAACCGTGAGCGCGAGTATCACCGCAATGGCAGTCCACGCGAGCGCGGCATACACCACGTTTCCGAACCACTGGCCGACAAAGACCGACTGCACTGTAGCCGCCGTCCGGCGACTCAGGAACGAGATCTGCTGGCGCTCCAGGTAGCCCGTGATGAGCACCGGCGCCGCCGCAACAAGTCCGACAGCCGCCGCAACCGCCCACTGGCGGACCAGCTTCCTCGATTCCGCCTGCATGAGCAGAATCAACAGGTGCGCAGCGCCAACCAGAACTGAGAATGCGAAGACGTAGACCGACACGGCCAACAGGGACGCGTACCCCCACCACGCGACCGCCCGGCGTTCACCCCGGTCGACCAAGCCGATCAGCAGATAGGTCAGCCAAATCGCGCAGGCCGCGCTGATCGCATAGGCGCGGGCTTCAATGCCATCAACGGTGAGGCGCGGAAGCAGGATAGCCACAATTCCGGCGTACACGGCCATTCGGTAGTCGGCAAGCCGATTGGTGAGGAAGACGACGCCCACTGCGGCGATGCCGATCGCGAGGGCGCTCGGCAACCGCACCGAGAACGGCGAGGCGCCGAATGCGCCGACCCAGAAGTGAAGGAACAGGTAATACGTCCCGTGCACCGCGTCGACATTGCCGAGCATGCTGAACAGCGTCGGCAGGGGTCGTTGGGCCGACATGATGCTCGCTGCTTCGTCACCCCAGAACGACGGAATCCAGGAGCCGAGTGCCGCGACGACCGCTGCGACGACCCCGATGGCCCCGGCGGTGATGCCAAGTCGGTGGATGGGCGGATGCGGGGACCGGGTCGACACGCCACGGACCACTTCAAGTACCATGTGCGACCCTTCTCACCGGCCGATGGCCCACAACAAATCTACGAGCGGAACCTCGCGGTTCCACCGGTCAACTGGGTGAACAACGCTGAGAGTTCTCGCAGGCGAATTGGTATCTCGAGGCAGCAATCCCGGGCTTGTGAATTAGCGCCGCAACTAGGCTGCAGCTATGCCGAACGTGCTCATCATCGAAGACGACGAGGTCATCGGCGCCACACTCGAGGCCGCACTGCGGGCCGGTGGCTACGGCGTCGAGCGATACCAGTCGGGGCTCGCCGGTCTCGCCGCGGTCGCGGCGTTCGAGCCGGAGCTCGTGTTGCTCGACCTGGGGCTACCCGACCTGGACGGGCTGACGGTGTGCCGAGAACTGCGCGTCCTACTGCCGTCGGCGGTGATCGTCCTCGTGACCGCCCGGCGGGAACAGCTTGACATTGTCTCGGGACTTGAGTCGGGCGCCGACGACTACCTGACCAAACCCTTCAGCACCGTCGAGCTACTCGCCCGCGTGCGCGCCCATATGCGCCGGTCCACAGGTGATACCCGCATGGAGGCCCCTGTGGACACACCATTGGTGATCGGCTCGCTCAGTTTCGACGCCGCTGCGCGGCGGGTGCTGGTCGGAGGGCGGGAAGTAACGCTGCGCGCCAAGGAATTCGACCTGCTGGCCCGGTTCGTGCGCGAGCCCGGGATCGCGATCCGTCGGGAAGACCTCATGTCCGATGTATGGGACGCGAATTGGTTTGGCTCCACCAAGACCCTCGACGTACATGTCGCTTCCCTGCGCCGCCAGTTGAAGGAGATCGCCGACGCGGCAGGACCCGCCGTTACGGGGGCCCTCCCGGAAATCGTGACGCTCCGCGGTTTCGGCTACCGCATGGATGCCGCCGGTCGCTGACGGTTACAGCTCGCGCAGGTACTCGACCGTCGGCCTCGACGTCGGCCGGGATGCCAGGAGCGCTGCCGTACCGATTGCCCCGATTGCGATGACCGCAACCGTGATGAGGTAGGGCCACGGGACGGCCAGGACTGCCGGCGGCGGGTCGAACACCCCGGTCAGGACCGACACCAGCATTTGGGAGAGCAGGCCGCCCACCAGGGTCCCGAAGACGACGCCGCCCACCGCGACGACGGCAGCCTCCACCAGCACCACGCTGCGCAGTTGCCGGCGGGAAGCGCCCAGCACGCCGGCGATCGCGAACGTGCGTCGCCGCTCGGCAAGGCCGAGCGCGAAGACCAGGCCTCCCGCCGCTGCCGCGAGAACCAGCGCGAATGCCAGTTCGACACTCGTGAGTCCGGCGAGGTCGACCGACGTCAAGCTCGAGCCGACGGCTGACCGCGCCGCACCGATGGCGGTAACGCCAGCCCTGGTTCCGAGGCTCTGTCGAAGTGACGCGGCCACCGTTTCCTGGTTCGTGCCTCTCGTGTTCACCAGGAAGGATCCGACTGAATTGTCGCCGGTGCGCTGAGCGACGTAGTCAGCGTTCGCGACGAAGAAGCTGTCCTTCGGCGCGGTGGGGAATTCGTTGGCGACGCCGACATAGTGGAACGGTACGGTGGTGAGCTGCTTGGTCTGGCTATTCTGCAGCCGAAGGTTCAGCAGGTCTCCCGTGTGCAGCTGGAAGTCGTTCACCGTTTCGGCACTGACCAGGATCGCGTCGGGCTGGGCGGCGAGCCGGCTCAGGAGATCGGCTGCCGTCCCGCCCTGGAAGTACGCATCCTGAAGGGTTGTGGCTTGGGCGATCGTCGTGGCGCGCACCCCGAAGAGGTCCTGCAAGTCGTTGCCGACGTAAGCGAAACGGTGCTGCAGCGGTTCGACGGATGCGACGCCGGCGGTTCGGGAGAGATCTGCGGCCGCGCCGGGGCCGACGGAAGATCCCGGCGGTTCCGTGACGACGACATCCGCCCCGTTGGTGAGTTGCGCATCGACCTCCGCTTGTTGCTGGTAAGTGGCGTTGAAAACGGACGTCGACGCCGCGAAGGCCAGGGCCAGAGCGAGCACGACCGTGGACCGCGCGAGCAGGCTGCGTTGTCTGGACATGGAGGACGCCGCGATCCCGGAGAGGTTCCCGGTGATCGGTCCCGCCAACACGGCGACCGCGCGGCGACCGCGACCAAGCATGAGGTCGATGAGTCGCCAGATCAGCAGACCGGCCCCGATCCAGAACAGCCCGGGCCCCAAGAACGCCCAATAATTCACCTGGATTGCGGCGACCCCTTCTGGTGCCAACACGAGAGAGTAGCCCGCCTGCGTGGTGATTGCGAGCACAACGGCGGCCGCGGCCAAGAGGATGACATCGAGCCAGGCGCGCATCCACCACGGCCGCCGTGTCCCGACGGCCTGGGAACGGGCCTGGCTGACGATCAGCATCCGGAAATCACGCACCGCCGGGATCAGGACAGCTGTCACCGCGATCACGAGCCCCGCAGCGAAGGCCCCGAGCGGCCACAGGATGGCGCTCAGCACCGAACCGCCGAAGCCGGCCGAGCCGAACGCCACAAGGCCGACCAGTGCGGCGATTCCAAGGCCGATCGTGCCGCCAACGATGCCGGCGAAGAGGGCCTCGACGCTCGCCAGGCGGCCGACCTGGCCCGCGCTCGCGCCACGGGTACGCAGCAACGCCTGCTCGCGTCTTCGACGCTCAGCCCCCGCGTTCGCGACAGCGACGGTCAGGATGCCGCAGAGCACCGCGCCGGGTAGCCCCAGGAACAGAAACAGGACGCTTGCGTAGCTCGAATCGCCGCGCGCAGCGTCGAGCGCCGCACCGAGGTTGTCGCCGATCTGGCCGGCCCCGGCCAATTTCGCCTCGAGGTTATGCGCTGCTGCCGTCTCCGCCACAAATGAAGCCGCAGGGTCGCTCGGAAGATCGTGCGACCGGGCAGCGTGTATCTGCGTGGTCAGCAGGTCGGGGCGCGCCGAAGCCAGCGCAGAACCGATAATCCTGAATTGTGCCGCCGGCACCAGGATCACGTTGTCCGGTGGGGCGGTGGGCTGTGACTGTGCGCGCGCTCCAACGGTTTGGAAGAGTGAGTTTGCTTGTGGAAGGTCGATGACCCCGCCGATGACCAGATCTACTGGGGCGGCGCCGGCAAGGGCCACGCTCACGCTGTCGCCCGGGGCGACATGCAAGTTGGCGGCCGTCTGCTGCGCGATCAGCACCCCATCCCGTGAACCGGCGAGGAAGCGGACCTCGCCGGGGAAGGCCGCGGCGTACCCGGCCGGAATTCCGAGCACGACGCCGGGGCCCGTGGTCTGGGTGGAGTTGCCGGTGAACGCGCTCAGCCCGCTGGTCTGCGCAAACTCCACCCGAAGCGCCTTCGTCACGCCCGACGCCGCAGCGACCTGTGCGGCAAGTGCCGCCGGATCGGTCCCCCCGGCCGCCAGCACCTGCCAGTCGACGGCCACACCGGATGCGGCGCGAACAGTCATGCTCGACTGGGCGGCACCCAGGAATGATCCGAGGCTCGCGAGCAGCGCGACGGCGATGGCGACCCCCGCGGTCGTGGCGATAAGGACGCCGGCGCGACGGGTCAGTAGCCCCTGCAGCCACATCCAGGTCACGAGCTTCTCCGGCCAGTGCTTGCGGCGAGGCTCTCACCGCTGGTTGTGAGCTTTCCGTCGTGCATGCTCCAGCGAACGGCAAGCCGGGTCGCGATGTTCGCGTCATGGGTGCTGATCACCAGGGCGGCATTGAGGTGATCGGCGGCCCTGATCAAGACATCGATCACGCTGAGACCCGATTCGTGGTCCAGCTGGCCGGTGGGCTCGTCGGCCAGGATCAGGGCCGGGGTGGTGGCGATCACCCGGGCGACCGCGACGCGCTGGGATTGCCCACCGGAGAGTTCGTCGGGAAGCTTGCCAGCCGTCCAGCCGAGGTCGAGTTGCGACAGCGCCTCGAGCGCGCGAACCTTCGCGTTGTAGTCGCTGACGCCATCGAGAACCAGCGGCAGTGCGACGTTCTCGACCACGTCGAGCGAGGGGATGAGGCTGGGGCCTTGGAAGATGACGCCCACGGCGCCTGGTCTTCCGCCGGGAGGCCCACCCAGCGCCGGCCAGGTCAGCCGTCCGGTGCTCACCCGTTCAAGACCCGCCATCATGTGGAGGAGGGTCGACTTGCCCGAGCCTGAGGGGCCGGTCAGGGCGATCCGCGCCCCGGCCTCCACAACGCAACTCACCCCGTGCACGGCCACGACAGCGAGCTGACCGTCTCCATAGGTGTGGCCGACCTGCTCGCACCGGACGACCTCGCTCCCCGTCATGACGCAACCCGCCCGTCGCTCAAGGCGATGACACGATCCGCGCGGGCGACGACATCATCGCTGTGGGAGACCACGAGCACGGCGCAACCCCGGGCGGCGTGACTTCGGAGCAGATCGAGCAGTCGGCGCTCGGTGGCACCGTCGAGTTCACCGGTTGGCTCGTCCGCCAGCAGAACGGCCGGGTTGTTCGCGAGGGCGACCGCGAGGCCGGCTCGCGCTGCTTCGCCGCCCGAGAGTTGCGAGGGCCGTGAAGCAGCGCGATGGCCAAGCCCGACTTGGTCGAGGACGCTTTCAGGGAGCGGGGTATCACCAGAAGCGATCCTCTGGGCCAGCCTGACGTTCTGCTCAACGCTCAGATGCCCGATCAGGTTGGCGGACTGGAACAGCATGCCAATGTGCCGTGCTCGCAGCGCCGCCCGTTCGCCTTCCGACCGATGGCTCATCCGGGTTCCCGACACAAAGACGGACCCGCCGTCCGGCTCGTCGAGACCGGCCAGGCACGCCAGCAGCGTGGACTTCCCCGAACCGGACGGCCCCGTCACGGCAAGGATCTCTCCCGACTCGACAGTCAGGGAGACCCCGCGCAGGGCCAGGGTCTCGTCCTCCCCGGAGCGGAAGAATCGGTAGAGGTCTTTCGCCTCGAGGGCCGGTCGGCCGGAGGTCACGACAGCCATGTGAATGACTTCGTCACGATGATCCAAGGGTCGACGTTGTCCGAACCCTGTGGAGCCGAGAGGGTGAGTGCTACCTGCCGTCCGTTTTTCCAGAACAGGTACCGTTCAACGTCTTCCCGCACAACCGTGCCGGTCACGGCGTTGCCGGCGGAGTCGTCGCGGTAGGTCACGAGGATGCCGTCCCCTCCGGGGCGCTGGAAGGTCGTGACGTCACGGAGTTCGAACTTCGCCTTCGACCCCTGGAGGGCGGCAACCTCGGTCTTCCGCACCGAATCGACCGTCGGCGCGGCGGGGGCGGCGGACTCGACGGCTGTGATGGAGTTGAGCTTGTCGGTGAAGGATGTCGACGAGGCGGTCGAGGTGCGGGCCCACCCTTCCGGAACCTGGAAGGTGTACGCGCCGGACGGTGCCGTGAATCCGACAAAGGCCTGGTTATCGGGGATGTCTCCGGCGGGATTGACCTCGGTCGCCTGCGGCGAAGACCCGGACTGCACGGTCGACTGGTTGGGCGAACCGCACCCGGAGAGTCCGACCGCCAGGCCGAGTGCGACGACGGTGACGACCCCAGCGGATCGGATTCTGGCGGTTGTACGATTACTCAGCATGAGCCCCTCCTGCAACGACGTGTGACTGAACGACGGATGACTGCCTGTCACGCTACGGAGGCTCCGGCCAGCGGGCTCACCAGGACCGGTAAACGGACGGCAAAATCCAGCTGGAAAGTGAGAGGCGATGACCCGGCGAATCATGGCGGTCGCGGTCATCAGTTCGGCCATTGCGTTGGTGCTGTTCCTCCTTCCGCTGGCCATCGCGGTGTTCAACCTGTTCCTCGCCGACGCGCAGGCAACTCTGGAGCGGGATGCCCTCCACGCGGCGATCGTCGTCGATCCGAGCTTCTCCGCGTCCGATCGCACCGAGTTGCCGAAGTCCCCACCGGGTGACCAGTTGGGCCTCTACGACGCCTCCGGGGGCCTCATCGTCGGGACCGGCCCACATACCGCGGACGCAGCAGTCCGCCGGGCACTAGCGGGACAATCCACCCGCACGAACACCGGCGGGTTGCTCGTCGCCGTCGTCCCAATCAGCGCGTCGGAGTCAGTGACCGGTGCGGTGCGGGCGGCGACGCCTCTCTCGGGAGTTTGGCAACGGACCCTCGGTGTCTGGCTCATTCTCGCGCTTGCGGCGGCGGCAGCCCTAGCCGTTGGCATTATCGCCGCCGGTTCGCTTGCGCGGCGCATCACGCGGCGTGTGGAGCAACTCACGCTAGCCTCGCAGACTCTCGGCGATGGCGATTTTGATGTGCGCACTACGCCGTCGGGACTCCCGGAGATCGACCGCGCGGGGGCCGCCCTGAACATGACGGCGGAGCGGCTAGGCGACTTGGTCATGCGGGAGCGGCATCTCGCAGCGAACGCTTCGCACCAGTTGCGGACCCCGTTGACTGGTTTGCGCCTGCTGCTGGAGAGTGGGCTCTCCGACCCGAAGGCCGATCACCGGGGCATCCTCGGCCAGGCTATCGAACGCGCCGACCAGCTCGACGCCACAATTGACGCGTTGATCTCGCTGGCCCGTGGTGGCTCGTCGGGGTCGCCGGTGAATCCGGTCTCCGAGCTCGAGGCAGTTGAACGGCGGTGGCGTGGCGTGCTGGAGTCGGCCGGTCGACCACTACGACTCGAGGCTCGGGATGACCTGCCGCATCCTGTGATCGCCGAAGTCGCCCTCCGGCAGATCCTGGACGCGGTCCTCGAGAACGCCGTACGGCACGGATCGGGTCAGGTGACGCTTCGGGCGCGTGAGTCGCACGGGGCGGTCGCCTTCGATGTCACGGACGAGGGTAACGGGATCCCGCTCGGAGCGGACATCTTCGGTCAAGGCGTTTCGTTTAGCGGAGGAAGCGGGCTCGGGCTCGCGCTGGCCAGGCAGCTCGCTGAAGACCAAGGAGCCCGGCTACTGCTCTCCGCCCGGGTTCCCCGGACCCAGTTCACTTTACTCGTGCCGGTCGAAGGTGCCGGAGCCGCGTTCAGCCTCGCAAGGCCGTTGTAAGCAGGACGGCAACCAGGCTGGAGGCCGCACCGCTCGCAGCCCCGCTTGCAGCCCCCGGTTGTCAATCAATACCGGCATGGGCGCGAGACAGATCGTGCTTTCATTGTTCGACGATAATGCGTCAAAACGGCATGCCGTCGCTCCGAGCGGTCGACACAGCTTGCCCCATAGAGCGTTTAGGCATGAGATTCGCGTACTCGGGTTTCGGGGCCTCCGGGACATCGGCTTCTACGTCCTACCCGAGTTTGTGGCAGCACCGCCGGCAACTCACTTGCCAACACCATTTTCGGAATGTCCTGGTTCCTCGAGTTCAATCGACCACGCCCCAAGGCTCCCGAGGTGAATCGAGCCGGGTAGTGCGCCTTGTTCGCGAATACGCGCGAGAGATGCAATTCGACGGGGTAAATGCTTGATCACCCTCAATTCAGTAGGGCGGACGGGACTTGAACCCGTGACCGACGGATTATGAGTCCGCTGCTCTAACCAGCTGAGCTACCACCCCGCAGCCGCCCGCCCGGCTATTCGGCCGAGTGGGCGGAGGCTTCGTCGGTGACCGGCTCGATCACCGGGTCGACCACCGGTTCCCCACGATACAGGCTCTCGAACGTGTTGAGCGTGCGGTTGATGTCGTGGGCGCCGATCAGTCTCAGCGACTCTCGTTTCAGCGCGTCAAGGTCGTCCGGGGCCGCGGTGAGCACCTGGGCCAGTTTGTCCGCGAGGTCCTGGGCACTGCCCGGCTCGAACAGGAAACCATTGCGACCGTCGTGCACCAGGTGCGGCAGCGCCATGGCGTCGGCGGCGACGATGGGGAGCGCTGACGCCATGGCCTCCATGGTGGCGATGCTCTGCAGCTCGGCGATCGACGGCATGGCGAAGACGGTGGCCCGCGAGTAGGCCTCGCGCAGTTCGGCATCCGTTACATAGCCGGTGAACGTGACCCGATCACGGATGCCGAGGGTGTCGGCGAGGTGCTCGAGGTTGCGTTTCTGGTCACCACCGCCGACGATGTCGACCTGGGCCTTGAGGTCGGACGCAAGCAGTGCCACGGCGTGCAGCAGCACATCGATCTGCTTCTCACCGGTGATCCGGCCGACGAACAGGATGCGATTCTCAGTGCGCGGCTCGAAATTCGGCGAGTAATTCTCCGCGTCGATGCCGCACGAGATCGCGTGCACCCCGGTGACCCCGGTGTACTTCTCCAGGAACTCCGCCGCGCGCTGGGTCGGCGTAGTGACGGCCTCGACCCGGGAGTAGGTGTGGCGGGCGTCTTTCCACGCGGCCTGGATCACCCGGTCTTGCGCCCACTTGGGCAGGAGGGAGAATTCAGCGAGGTTCTCCGGCATGAAGTGGTTGGTGGCAATGGTGCGGATGCCGCGTTTCTCGGCCTCGTAGGCGACGGCGCGGCCGACGTTGAGGTGCGACTGGATGTGCACGACGTCGGGTTTGACTGTGTCGAGGATGCGGCGGGAGTCGCGGCGCAGCGTCCAGGGCAGGGCGAAGCGGAGCCAGTCATGCGGGTACCAGCGCCAGCTGTAGAGACGGTGGGCGGTGATGGTGTGGCCGTCGTAGACCTCGGTCCAGGTGCCGTGCTTGCGGGACGACGCCGGCGCCATCACGTGCACGTCGTGGCCACGACCGGCCAGGCCCGAAGCCAGGCGCTCGGCAAACCGGGCCGCGCCATTGACGTCGGGAGTGAACGTGTCGGCGGCGATCAGCACCCGGATCGGCTTCTTTGCCGCCGGTGGTGTCACCGCGTCCACCGCGGTTTCAGCTGCCGGGTCCGGGCGTGCGTCACCGGGCGAATGATTCAGTTCTGACAAGAGGCGAAGTCCCTACGTTGGTGAGCCGAGAATCATCGTCCGGCGAAAGTCGTGGTCCTGCGGCCGAAGCCGGCGGAAAGTTCCTTGCACCCCAGTCTAAACCGACCGCGCGTGAGAGGAGCCAGCCACGCCCAGCGCGCACACATCGGAGCGTGCGTGCGCTGGTCAGTTTTCGGACTGCGGGTGGTACTTGGCGAGCAGGAAAACGCCCCAGATGGCAATGAGTCCGGCCACCACGAAGACGATTGATGCCCAGAGCGGCGCCTGTGAGGCCTCACCAAGCACCACGATTCCAATGCCAACGGCGACCAGCGGATCGACCACGGTGAGACCGGCGATGACCAGGTCGGGCGGCCCCGAGGCGTAGGCATTCTGTACGAAGTAGGCGCCGACCCCGGCGGCGAGCAGCAGCCCCAGCACACAGGTGAGCGTCAGCCACTCGAAATTACCGTGCTGCACCCGGTTGATGATGACCTTCGCCAGGGTGGCGACAAAACCGTAGACCACGCCGGCGCCGATGATATAAAAGATCGCCTTGAACCGGTTGCGCAGGAAGAAGAACGCAAATCCGAATGCCACCAGCACGATCCCGAGCATAATCAGGATCGTCACCAGGTTCGCATCCGTGACGGCCTTGTCAACGGCCGTGAACGCGGCAACCGTGACGAACAAGCCGACGCCGCCGATGCACAGGGCGATGGCGACCAGGGATGCCCGCGTCGGGCTGACCTTGCTCACCCGCGCGTTCAGGATGGTCGTCATCACGAGCGCGATCGCGCCGAGCGGCTGCACCACGATCAGCGGGGCGAAGTTCAGGCTGGTCAGCTGCAGCACGATCGCCAGCCCCAGCATGACGGTGCCGAAGACCCAGGATGGCCGGGCGAGCAGCAGGCGGAGCTGGCGTGTGTTCAAACCACCGGTGATCTCGACCGTGTTGGCCTCGACCTTGTTGACCCCCCGATGCTGGAACTGGGCGCCGAGCGACAGGAATACCGCGCCGATGAGCGCGAGGGGAATGCCGATGGCCTGCCTGGGATCGATCGTGATCTCCGCGGCGAGATCAGTCAAGTCGGGGGTCACGCAACGACCCTATCCAGAACCTGCCCGATATTCTTGCTGAATGGCCGTGCGACCGATAGTAATTTCAGGTGACCTTGTTCTCCACTCCCCCGCAGCTCCCGTCGTCGATTTCAACGACGATCTGCGCACACTGGTGAACGACATGTTCGACACCATGGATGCCGCGCCGGGCGTTGGCCTGGCCGCGCCGCAAGTGGGTGTGTCGTTGCGGGTGTTCACGTTCGGCTACACGGACGACAATGACCACCCGTGGCGCGGGGTGGCCATCAACCCCGAGTTGTGGATCACGCCCGTCCCGGCCGGTGAAGCCGACGACGATGAGGACGTCGAAGGGTGCCTCTCATTCCCCGGGGAGCGGTTCCCGTTGCTGCGGTCCGCGCATGCCGTCCTGCGTGCGGTGGATCTGGACCAGAACCCGTTCGAGATCCCGGCCCACGGTTGGCTGGCGCGCATCTTCCAGCACGAGTTCGACCACCTCGACGGAACGCTGTACGTCGACCGGCTCGAGCATCCGTACGCCAAGCTGGCCGCGAAGGTCACCCGAAAGCGCAGCTGGGGCGTGCCAGGACTGACTTGGCTGCCGGGCGTCGACGCCCTGGACGCGTAGGCCCGGGCCAGCCGGTCAGGTGAGCGCGCGGATGCCCGCGGCCACCACTGCCGCCACGACGACCACGACGATGAACGGCACCCGGAGGGCGAACAGGCCCGCCGCGACGATCACGGCCGGCACTCGGGCGTCGACGACGATGGACTCGCCGTGGCCCAGGGTCTGCACCGAGATCAGGGCCGCGAGCAGGGCGACGGTGAGCAGGTCCGCGGTGCGGGCCGCCGCCGGTTTCGCCAGCAGCGACGGCGGTACCAGGTAGCCGGCCATCTTGATCGCCAGGCACGCGATCGACGCCAGGATGATGATCTGCCACAGTGTCATGCCGGTTCGCCCGTCCCGGTCGTGTGGGTCCCCGCGTCGGGCGCAGCCGGCCCTGCCGCCGGTGCAGCGGATGCCGGTCGGCCCAGCAGGTTGAACACACCCACGACGATGGCGACCACGGCGGCGACGAGAACCGGCAGGCCGGGCATAAGCACCGGCGTCAGCAGGGCTGCGACCACGGCCGCGACGACAGCGACGGCTCGGGCCTGCAGCCGCTTCAGCCGTGGCCACAGGAGCCCGACGAACGCGGCGGCGGCTGCCGCGTCGAGCCCGTACGCGCTGGTGTCGCCCATGGCGTCTCCGATCATGGCGCCGGCGAGGGTGGTCAGGTTCCACCCGATGAACACGGCCAGGCCGGTGACCCAGAAGCCGACGCGGCGGCTCTTCGCGGTCGGTTGGGCGAGGGCGACGGCGGTGGACTCATCGATCGTGATCCAGGCGGCGATGATGCGCTTCCACCAGCCGCGGCCCACGATCGGCCCGGTGCGGATGCCGTAGATCCCGTTGCGGGTGCCCAGGAGCGCGGCACTGGCGATGGCGGCAGACCCGGCCGCGGTTCCGCCGCCGGCCAGCACCCCCACCAGGGCGAACTGGGAACCGCCGGAGAACATCACCAGGCTGATGAAGCAGGTCTGCCAGATGTCGAGCCCGGCCGCAACCGCGAGGGCGCCGAAGGAGATCCCGTAGGCGGCGGTCGCGATCCCGACGGCCAGGCCATCCCTGATCGCCTCCCGCCTGGCGGCGGGTTCTGCGTCGGCGCCCACGGCACCGGTGTTCATCGCTTCGTCCCCATCGCTTCCGCGCCGCAGCACGTCGACATCAGCGCCGGGCCAGGTCAACGCCGTGCACGCCGTTGTGGAACCGCAGCGACGGGAACACGACCGAAACCGAGAATCCGACACCGGGAACGGTGCCGGCGTTGAACACGCCACCGAACAGCTGGGCCCGCTCCCGCATTTGTGTGATGCCCGCCCCGGAGATGCTCTCGGTGAGCGCCGCCAGGTCGTCGTCGATCGTGTATCCGGAAACCGGGCCGGCAGCATCCACTGGCCCTGCCGTCGACGACGCCGCCTCGGCACGGCGCGCGGCGGCGCGGATGCCGTCGTCGTCGATCTGCAGCTTGAGGCCGTCCTGGGTCCAGCCGAAGGAGACCCGGGCTTCGGTGCCGACTCCGCCGTGGCCGAGGGTGTTGGCGAGGGAGGCCTGGAGGATCCGGAAGATCGCGAGTTCGGCGCCGGGCTTCAGCGGGAAACGTTCCCCGGTCTCGACGAAGTCGACGACCAGGCCGGCATCCCGCATCACCCGGAACAGGTCACGGGCGGACGGCAGCCCCGGGCGGGAGGTGGCGACGGACTCGCCCTCGCGGGCGATGGTGAGCACCCGCCGCATATCGGCCAGGGCGCCGCGCCCGTCGTCGACCAGCGCCGTCGCCGCCCGCACCGCGGTGGACGGGTCGCTCTCTGCGGTGTAGCGGGCGCCCTCCGCGCGGGTGATCAGGCGCGACACCGACAGCACGGCGACGTCCTGCAGCTCACGGATGATGCCCAGCCGGCCCTGCTGTTCGGCCAGCGACAACTCGAGGTCGATCCGGGTGCGTTCGGCCGTGGTGCGGTCGAAGTTCGTGCGGCGGACCTGGCGCACCGCCCGCAGCCACAACACCAGCAACACGATGACGACAACGACGAGCACCCCGCTGAGGATGGTCCAGCCGGTCATGCCCACGCCCTTCTCGGTGCACAAATGTCGCGAAACAAAAAGACCACCAGGGGTGGAGCCCTTGGTGGCCTTTCGCTCCCCGAGTTGGACTCGAACCAACAACCTGCCGGTTAACAGCCGGCTGCTCTGCCAATTGAGCTATCGAGGATTACTGCTTGAACAGCGTTGCTACTTTACCAAAGGTTGGCCGTGCGCCAAATCGAGGGCGCTCTTCAGCCCGTCCAGCGGTCATCCCGGGCGTGTCGGCCCGCGATCTGCCTCACCCCGTGGCAGCTCCAAACGAAAGCACGCGCCGCCTTCGGGTGCAGCATCGACCAAGAGCATTCCGCCCATTCGCGTCGCGAGGCGGGCAGCGATGGAAAGTCCCAGGCCGCTGCCGACGGCACGCACGTCTCGATACCGTTCGTAGAGCGCTCCGCGGTCGAAAGCGACGGATCGATCGCCTGCGCTGAGGCCGGGGCCGCTGTCACGAACCTCGACGATCGCGTCCGGTCCGCTTTCTCGCACGGCGATAACGATGGGTGAGCCTGCAGGGGTGGCTCGCACGGCGTTGTCGAGCAGGTTGTCGAGGATCTGCCGCACCCGTTGGGGGTCGGCGCGGGCGATGACCGGATGCGAGGGTCGCTCAGTGCTCAAGCGGATGCCGTTCTGCGCGCATTGTGCGGTCCAAGCCCGTTCCACCTCGCCCGCGAGTCCGGCGAAGTCGAGCCGGGTGGGGTGAAGTTGAAAGTCGTCCGCCCCCAACCGTGCCAACTCGAGCAGGTCGGTAACGAAGCGGTTCAGGCGTTCGGTTTCCGCCGCCAGGGTCTCCCCGACGTGGCGAAGCTCAGACTGGTCGACCAGACCATCAGCGAGCGCCTCGCCGTAACCGCGAAGTGCCGTGAGCGGACTCCGGATATCGTGCGAGATTGAGAGTAGGAATTCCCGTTGGCGGCCCTCGCTCGTGGACAGCGCGGTGTCGAGTGTTGCGAGCGCCTTCGAAACTTCCGCGACTTCCGTGACGGAGCTTTCGGGCAGGCCGACGGAGCGCTCTCCCGCCGCGAGTTTGCGTGCAGCGGCGGCCGCGACGACCAGGGGGCGGGCGATGCGCCGCGCGAGCGAGGTGCCGATCAGGATCGCCAGGGCGAAACCGATTCCGAGCGCCAGGGCGAGACGCGCCACCGTCTGCCCCGAGGCAGCGTAGACGGTGTCGAGGCCTCGCGAGAGAACGATCGCGCCGCCGGACCTGGTCGGCCTCGCCTCCACGAGCACGCGCGTTCCGCCGGTGGAAACGGTGGTCGACACCGAGTCGCCGGCCAATACTCGGTTGACCTGTCTCGTCGTCAGGGGGGTCGACGTTCCACCGGATACAACGCCATTGGGGCCGATCAGCGTGAACGAGTAGTCACCACGGTCGAGGAGGCGTTGCTGGCGCCGATCAAGCGCGAAGGAAGACGGGCGAAGAGCGCTGAACTCGTCGGCTGCCTGGGACAGGAGGTTGCGCGCCTGCTCCACCCCGGCTGAACGGATCAGCGGGAAGGCGATCGCGCCCGTCACGGCGACGGCCAGTACCACAACGGTGACGCTCATCACCGTTATCCGGCCGGAAAGGGAGGCCAGCCACCGCTTCACAACCCGGCTCCCGTCGGCGGGTGCAACGGATCGCGCTGGGGCGGGGCATCCGTCGCGGCGTACCCGACGCCGCGGGAAGTTCGAATCGGACTGGCCTCGCCGAGCTTCGCCCGAAGCTGCGCGACATGCACATCGACGGTTCGAGCGCCACTGTAGTTCGCCTGTCCCCACACCGCCGAGAGAAGCTGGTCGCGGGTGAACACCCGGCCCACACTGCTGCACAGGTATGCGAGAAGATCGAACTCTGTGGCCGTCAGCTCAACGGGGCACCCGGAGGCCGATACTGTGCGCCGGTGGACGTCGATCGTCACCTCGCCCACGGTCAGAGCCCGAGTGTCGGGGGCACCAGCCGTGCGGCGGAGTATTCCCGTGATCCGGGCGACGAGTTCACGCGGTGAGAACGGTTTGGTCACGTAGTCGTCGGCTCCGAGTTCGAGCCCCAGGATCCGGTCGACCTCGTCGTCGCGCGCGGTCACGAAGACAACCGGTGTCCAGTCGCCGGCATCGCGCATCAGCCGACAAATCATGATTCCGTCAAGACCCGGCAAACCCACGTCGAGCACAACCGCAACCGGCCGTAGCCTCTTGATTTCGGCGAGGCCGCGTTCGCCGTTGGCCTCAACGTGCACGCCGAACCCCGCCCGGGTCAGGTAGAGGCGCTCGATGTCGGCGATCGACCGGTCATCTTCGACAACCACGACCAGCCCGCGCTTATCGCCCGTCTTCTCGCCCATGAGGCAAATCTAAGCCCGAGTGGGCGCCGCAGCAGCCGCTCAGGCCTCACCCTGGTGCTGCGCCGGCACTCTTGACAGTCCTCGAACAATCGCCGAACGAAAACCGATCATTGACCTGAGAGTGTGGACGTTGTTCCGGACCCCACCGGGGCCACAGCACACGCTGGTCGGCTCGTCGAAAGGACCCACCATGACCGCGTTCCCGCACGCTTCAATACCCTCGTCCGCCCCGTCACCCTCGTCCGCCCCGTCACCCTCGTCCACCCGGCACGCCCGGCACCCGCGAGGTCGCCGACGGAGCACGATCGCCTTGGCCGCAGCGCTCGGCACCGCCGCCGTCGTCGGCCTGGGAGTCGCCGGAACCACGACCGCATTCGCCGACACGTCAACGCCCACTCCGTCTGCTACCGGAAGTCCCTCTCCGCAGCTCGGGCTGCATCGGAGCGCGCTCGCACGCGAGATCGCGGTCGACGTGCGTGCTCGAACCAACTTTGCGACGCGCGCACAAAAGCTGGCAGCGACGATCATCGACAAGCATCCCGCGCGGTTCGCCGCCCTGCCCGCGGCGCTGCAGACCGATCTCACGGCGCTGAAGGGGGCCTCGGGCGGCGACATCGCAACCGACGCGACTGCCATCAGGACCAAGGCCCTCAGCGGAGGATACGGCGATCGGATCCAGAAGTTCGCCGAGCGGGTACAGTCCCGAGCGAAGAAGTGACCCCGGTCAATAGCCTTCCGCGGGGTCCACGACCCCCACAAAGTCGCCGTCGCCGAGGAAGGCGCGCACATTGAGCCGAATGCGCTCGGCGAGCAGCGGCGCGGTCATCTCGGGCGTGTCGGCCATGTGCGGGGTGATCAGGCAGCGCGGTTCGCTCCACAGCGGATGCCCCGCCGGGAGCGGCTCGGGATCGGTCACGTCGAGCGCCGCGCCGGCGATGCCGCCGGTCGCCAACGTGTGGACGAGCGCGTCGGTGTCGACGAGGGGCCCGCGGGCGATGTTGACGAGGATCGCATCGGGCGGAAGGAGCGCGAGCTCCGCCGCGCCGATCAGGTGCCGGGTGCCGGTGGTGAGCGCGGCAGCCACGACGACCACGTCGATGGTCGGGAGAACGTCGGCCAGCGCATCCGTTTGCACGGTGTCCGCCGCGCCAGGAACGGGGTCGGCGCGCCGCCTGACCACGGTGATGCGGGTGTCGAACGGGGCGAGCAGCCGGATCAGCTCGTGCGCGATGCCGCCGGCCCCGATGATGGCCACCCGGCGGCCGTAGAGGGACCTGCCCTCCGGCGTGGCATTCCACCTCGTGGCGCGGGCGCGCTTCGGCAGCACCCGGAGCAGGGCGAGCGCCAGCGCCAGGGCGTGTTCGGCGACCGGCTGGGCGTAGGCGCCCTTGGCGCTGGTCCAGAGGAGGCCGGGTCTGGACTGTGCGGCAAGAATGGGGGCGAAGGCGTCGACGCCGGCCCACGGCAGCTGCACCCATTCGACCTGGGGGTTCGCGGCGAGCGTGTCGCCCAGCTCCGCGGCTCGGGCGTAGGAGAGCCAGACCAGCCCGCGGGTGTCGGCGGAGAGGGCGGCCGGGTCGCCTCCGGCGCCCCGGACCGTGGCCCTGAAGAGCCGCCAGCGGGCAGCCTCCACGGGGTCCCCTGCCGGTCCGGGCACCGGCAGCACGGCGATCGGGCCCGGCGTCGGTCGGCTGTCGGCGGGAAGGGGCCCGCCGGAGGGGACGACGGCGCGGTGCTGGGCGTTCATCGGGCGGGCGGCCGCGGGTACGGCTTCATCTCGTTGGTGTCCTTCGGCAACGGCTTCAGTTTCGGAGCCTGGAGCGCGTCGGCGGTGGCTTGGACCGCCTGCCCCAGCCAGTCGCGGTCCTCGAGTGCGTCGCCCGGAACCCGGTGATACTCCTTCGCGCCGGGATAGGGCGGCGCGAGTTCGGTGCGGGCGAACAGGGCCGGATCGGCGTCTGTCGGCTTCAGGAAGAGGGCGTCGCCGCAGATGAGCCCGACGACCTTCCCGTCGCAGTAGATCCCGTATTCGCCGAACATCGGCCGGGTGCGCACGGTGAGGCCGGCCAGCTGGTCCTCGATGAACGCGACGGTGTCAGGACTCGTCGACACGATGGTCGACCTCCTGGCGCTCACCGCGCTCCTCCTGGTCCTCGCCGTCGTCCTCGCCGTCGTCCTCGTCGGAGTGCCGCCGCAGTGCCGCGCCGAGGCCGGCGACATACGGATGCCACGGGTCGTCGAAGACCTCGTCGATGGTGCCGAGGCCCACCAGCACGCCCTGGTGCATGACCCCGATGCGGTCGGCGACCCGACGGAGTACCGCGAGGTCGTGGCTGATCACCAGGGCGGAGAACGACCGTTCGCGCTGCAGTTCGCCGATCAGGTCGATGACGGCGTTCCGCACTGTCACGTCGACCCCGGCGGTCGGCTCGTCTGCGATCAACAACGCCGGGCCGAAGACCAGCGCGCGGGCCAGGGCCACCCGCTGCCGTTGCCCGCTGCTGAGTTCGTAGGGGAATGTGCCGAGCACGGACAGCGGCAGGCGCACGGCGTCCACCATGGTGGCCACGCGGGTCGCCAGGGCCTTCCGGTTGTATTGCTTGTCACGGTCGAGCACCGGCTCGGCCACGATTTCTGCGACGGTCATGGTGGGTGGCAGGGTTTCGGAGGCGTCCTGGGCCAGGAGCCCAACGCCGAAGGTGAGCCGGGTAAGCTTCCGCCGGCTGATCCGGCGCAGCGGGAACCCGAGGACTGTGGCCTCTCCCCCGGTGATGACCGGGCGAACATCCGCTGAGCTGCTTCCGAACGACCCCGAGAATGCGTTACCGGAGAGCACCCGTGCCAGCGTGCTCTTGCCGGACCCGCTTTCCCCGAGGAGGCCCAGGACCTCGCCGGGCGCGATCTTCAGGGTCAGGCCGTGAACGGCCACGAACGCCGGGCTCGCGCCGTGCGGCGGGTATTCGATCGTGAGGTCGCTGGTGTTGACCGCGAGGTCGTCGTGTGGGGCCATACCCCTATCCTGCCGCGCGCAGGCGGCGCAGTCCTTCACGTCGAACGGTCTGCTCCGCCGGGTCTGGCACCGGCAGCGAGGCCAGCAGCCTCCTGGTGTACGGATCCTGCGGGTTGCCGAGGACCTCTGCCCCGGTCCCCTCCTCGACCAGTTTGCCCCGGTAGAGCACCGCGATCCGGTCGGCGAGGATGTCGATCACGGCCAGGTCGTGGCTGATGAACAGGGCCGCGAACCCGAACTCGCGTTGCAGTTCGGCGAACAGCTCGAGCACGCTGGCCTGCACCGACACGTCGAGGGCGCTGGTGGGCTCGTCGGCTATCAGCAGTGCCGGTTCAAGCGCGAGCGCCCTGGCCAGGCTGGCGCGCTGCCGCTGGCCGCCCGAGAGTTCGTGCGGGTACCGGTCGCCGTACGCGCGCGGCAGCTGCACCGCTTCCAGCAGGTCGTCGACGCGGGCGCGAGCGGATGCCGCGTTGGCCGCCCTGCGGTGGACCACCAGCGGCTCTGCCACGCACTCGGCGATGGTCAGGAGCGGGTTGAAGCTCGACGCCGGGTCCTGGAAGACGAAACCGATGTCGCTGCGCAACCTCTTGAACTCCCGCTCCCGGAACCCGTTCATCTCATGGCCGAGAACCCGCAGCGACCCGTCCGTGATGCGGGTGAGGCCGGCGATGGCCCGCCCGATCGTGGTCTTGCCGGAGCCGCTCTCACCGACCAGGCCCAGCACCTCGCCCGGCCGGATGGCGAAACTGACCCCGTCCACGGCGGTGAACCCGTGCCGACCGAGCCGGCCGGGATACTCGATGCGCAGGTCTGTGGCGACCACCACCGGCTCGGCGGCGGCCCAACCCGGCGCGCGTTCGCTGGCGCGCACGGCGGCGCGATCCACGCCCTGTCCCACGTGCGGCACGGCGGCAAGAAGCTTCTTGGTGTAGTTGTTCTGCGGCGAGCTGAACAAGGTCTGCGCGGCCGCCTCTTCGACGACCTTGCCCTGGTACATCACGGCGACCCGGTCCGCGAGGTCGGCGACCACGCCCATGTTGTGGGTGATGAGCACGATGGCGGTCCCGAATTCGTCGCGTACGGTGCGGAGCAGGTCCAGGATCTCTGCCTGCACCGTCACATCCAGCGCCGTGGTCGGTTCGTCGGCGACGATCAGGCCGGGGTCGAGCACCAGCGCCATGGCGATCACGACGCGCTGCTTCTGCCCGCCGGAGAACTGGTGCGGGTAGTAGTTGACCCGGGTCTCCGGGTCGGGGATACCGACCTTGCCGAGGATTTCGATGGCCTTCGCCCTGGCCTCCTTGCGGCTGAACTGGCCGTGCGCGCGGATCCCCTCCGCGATCTGCCAGCCCACCGTGTAGACGGGGTTCAGCGCCGTGGAGGGCTCCTGGAACACCATTGACACGTCGGTGCCGCGCACCTGCCGCAGTTGTGCCTTGGAGATGGTGACGATGTTGTTCTCGGTCAGGCCGTCCTTGCTGCTGAGGACGATCGCGCCGCGCGCGGTGGCGGTCTCCGGCAGCAGCCCCAGGATGGTCTTGGCGGTCACGGTCTTGCCGCTGCCGCTCTCGCCGACGATGGCGAGCACTTCGCCGGGGGCGACCGAGAGGCTCACCCCGTCCACCGCGCGCACGGCGCCGGCATCGGTGGCGAACGAGACCGCGAGGTCCGTGATTGTAACGACGTCACTCATCAGGGCACAATCCCATCTCCACGCTTGCCTGGATAAAGTTCGAGCCCGTCGACCCCGCCGGGTCCGGCGGTCAGCGCTCCGCCGGGCACGACGGATGTCTCACCGGCGACACCGGAGGTGACGGCACGCCGGCCGCGCAGCCGCGGGTCGGCCAGGTCGTTCAGGCTCTCACCGACGAGGGTGACGCCGAGGACCACCAGCACGATCGCGGCACCCGGGAACACGGAGGTCCACCAGATACCACTGGTAACGTCCGATAGCGCCTTGTTGAGGTCATACCCCCACTCGGCGGCGGCGCTCGGCTCGATGCCGAAGCCGAGGAAGCCGAGGCCGGCCAGGGTGAGGATCGCCTCCGACGAATTGAGCGTGAAGATCAGCGGCAGAGTGCGGGTGGCGTTGCGCAGCACGTGCCGGAACATGATCCGGCTGTTGCTCGCGCCGAGCACCCGCGCCGACTCGACATAGGCCTCGGCCTTGATACGCACGGTCTCGGCGCGGATCACCCGGAAGTACTGCGGGATGAACACTACGGTGATCGAGATGGCCGCAGCGAAGATGCCGCCGATCAGGTCGGACCGGCCGCCGGAGATCACGATCGACATCACGATGGCCAGCAACAGGGACGGGAACGCGTACACAGCGTCGCAGACGACGACGAGCACACGGTCCAGCCAGCCGCCGAAGTACCCGGAGACCAGGCCGAGCATCACGCCGGCGAAGATCGACAGGATGACGGCGACGACGATGACGAAGAGCGCTGTCTGCGCCCCCCAGATCACCCGGGAGAGCACGTCGTAGCCACCGACGGTCGTGCCGAGGAGGTGCGCGCCGCTGGGCGGCTGCTGGGCGCCGAAGCTCACCCCGTCAGCGCGCAGCTGGTTGTACCTGAATGGAGCCAGCACCGGCGCGAACACGGCGGTGAGGATGAAGACTCCGGTGATGACGATCCCGGCCACGAGCATTCCGCGCTGCAGTCCGACGCTCTGGCGGAGCTGGTGCACGATCGGCAGGCGGTCGACCAGGCGACGCTTGCGGTATCCGCCGTTCGTGACCGGCGCCGGCGGGCTGGCGGTGGCTGATGCCATGATCAGTACCTCACTCTCGGGTCGATCAGTGCGGCAATGATGTCCACGATGAAATTGGAGAGGGCGACGATCACGGCCAGCAGGGCGACGATGCCCTGCACCGCGACGAAGTCACGCGCCTTGAGGAACTCGGCGAGCATGAAGCCGAGGCCCTTCCATTCGAACGTCGTCTCGGTGAGCACCGCTCCGCCGAGGAGTAGCGCGATCTGGAGTCCGATCACGGTGATGATCGGGATGAGCGCGGGGCGGTAGGCGTGCTTGCTGACCAGCCGGAATTCGTTGACGCCGCGCGACCGTGCGGCGTCGACGTAGTCGGTGCCGAGGGTGCCGATCACATTGGTGCGCACGAGCCTGAGGAACACGCCCGCCGTCAGCAGTCCCAGCGCAAGTGCCGGCAGCACCGCGTGGCTGAGAACGTCGAGGAGGACCTCGCTGTTGCCGGTCAGGATGGCGTCGATCGTGTAGACGCCGGTCTTGTTCGGCAGCACCTGCATCTGCAGTTCGGAGCTGGTCGTGGCGCGGCCGGCGACCGGAAGCACCTTGAACCAGACGGCGAAGACGAGCTTGAACAGCAGACCGGAGAAGAACACCGGGGTGGCGTAGCAGAGGATGGCGAAGACGCGCAGGAACGCGTCCGGCGCCTTGTCCCGCCAGTAGGCGGCCACCATTCCGAGCGGGATGCCGACGATGAACGCGACGATCAGCGCGTAAAACGCGAGCTCGGCCGTGGCCACGCCATAGGTCGTGAGCACCTCCGTGACCGGGCGGTTGGTGCTGATGGTGGTGCCGAAGTTGCCGGTGAAGATTTGACCGAGGTACTCGACGTACTGCACCAGGATCGGCCGGTCGTAGCCTGCGGCGTGGATTCGCTCGGCCAGCTGTTCGGGCCCGAGCCGTCCGCCGAGTGCGGCGGTGATCGGGTCGCCGGTGGCTCTCATCAGCCAGAACACCATCGAGACCAGGATGAAAATGGTCGGGAAGATCAGCAGGAAGCGAACGCCGATGTACCGGCCGAGCCCACCGCCCGAGGGTCGTTTGCGGCCGGCAGGCCGGGCGGCCTGTTCCGGCTTCGTTGCCACAGTGGTCATTCCTACCTCACGGTTGCACAAGAGTTGGGGCATCCAGCTGATCGCAACTGGATGCCCCCTCAGTCAAGCTAAGAAAACTCTAACGCGATCGCGTCAGCCCTTCGACAGGGCCGCGTAGCGGAACTTGAATGACGCGTCAAGCGTGTCGCTGGCGCCCTTGACGTCGGTCCCGGTCACGGCAACCTGCGCACCCTGGAGCAGCGGCACGGTGGACAGCTGGGCCGCCACCTTGGCCTGGATCTCCTCGATGAGCTTGGTGCGCTCGCCCGCGTCTTCAGTGACCGCCTGCTTCAGGATCAGGTCGTTGACTTCCTGGTCGCTGTAGTGGTTGGAGATGAAGTTCTTCGTGAGGAAGAACGGCGTCAGGTAGTTGTCGGCGTCGGAGTAGTCCGGGAACCAGCCGAGCTGGTAGGCGGGGTAGACATCCGCCGTCCGGTCTTTGACATACTGCACGTACTCGGTGGACTGCAGGTCCACCTTGAACAGGCCTGATGCCTCCAGCTGGTCCTTGATCAGGGCGTACTCGTCTGCCGAACCGGGGCCGTAGTGGTCAGTGTTGTACTGCAGCTTGAGCGCCACCGGCAGGGTCACGCCGGCTGTCTCGAGGGCCGACTTCGCCTTGTCCACATCCGGACCGCCGTTGCCGTCGCCGTAGAGGTCCTTCAGGACCTCGGTCGCACCTGTGAGGCCGGCCGGAACGTAGGAGTACAGCGGGGTGTAGGTGCCCTTGTAGACCTGGTCGGCGATTTCCTTGCGGTCGACGACGTCGGCGACGGCCTGCCGGACCGCGAGGGCCTTGGCCGGGTCGGCATCAGCGGTCGTCGCGCCGTACGGCTGGGTGTCGAAGTTGAAGACGATGTAGCGGATCTCGCCGCCGGGGCCGTCGACGACCTTGACCTTGTCGTTGCCGCGCAGGTCGTCGATGTCGGTCGCAGACAGGCTGCGGAACGCCACATCGATGTTGCCTTCCTGCACGTCGAGCTTGAGGTTCGAGGTCTCGGCGTAGTACTTGACGTTGATGACATCCGTCTTCGGCTTGCCGAGGAGACCCTGGTAGTCGGGGTTCGCCTTATACGAGATCAGGTTGTTGAAGTCGTAGCTGGTGATCGTGTACGGGCCGGCGAACGCCTTCGCCTTCACGATGTCGGCGTCGGGGGTGACCGCGTCCGGCGAGAAGGAGTCCTCGTCGACGATGCCGCCGGCTGAGCTGGTGAGGATCTGCGGGAAGACCTGGTCGTTGGGAGCCTTGAGGTGGAAGACGACGGTGGTGTCGTCTTTGGCCTCGGTGCTGTCGAGGTTGTAGAGCAGCGACGAGGGGCCGTTGTCGTCGGCGATCTTCACCTGGCGGTCGAAGCTGAACTTGACATCGGACGACGTCAGCTTGTTGCCGTTTGCCCACTTGAGGCCGGGCTTCAAGGTCACCGTGTATTCCGTCGGGGTGGTGAACTCCGCCTTGGTGGCGATGTCCGGTTCAACATCCGCGGTGCCGTACGGCGCGTTCATCAGGAACGGGAAGACCTGGGTCTGGACGGCGAATGAACCGTTGTCGTAGGAGCCAGCCGGGTCGAGCGTGGTGACCTTGTCGGTGGTCCCGATGGTGAGGGGGCCGCCGCTGGTCGTGCTGCCACCGGTTGATCCGCCGGTGGAGCAGCCGGCGAGCACGAGCGCTGCGGCGGCGAAAGCCGCGGCGAAAGCGAAAGCGCGCTTGCCATTTGTGGATGCGGATGTCATATCCGTAAACCTCTTCCTGTTTGGAGTCTCATGCACTGCACCGTGAAAAAACGCAACAATGCATTGCTGTTCACCTAGAAGTAGCACATAACGAGCGTGGACTGATAGCGCGGCGACGCTTCTTTACCGACCTGCAATCAACGGACGAAGCCGGCGGCTTACTCTTCGCGGAGACTCCGGCGCTCAGCCTCGACCCGCACCAGTTCCCGCTGCAGGGTCGAGTAGACCTCGCGGTTGGCGGCATCCGCTCGCTGCAGGCGGCCGAGGAGTTCGGCCTTGAGGCGCAGGAGTTCCCGGTCGACCAAGGCGATGGTGATATCGCGGACGTACCGGGTGATCTCCCGTTCGGTGCGCTCGGGAAGCGGGGCGACGGCGAGCTGCTGCACCAGGTTCGCGAGCGGCGCGGGGACCTCGGCCAGGACCCGGTCGAGCCAGTCCTGGTCGGCGGCATGGGCGACGCTGGCGGCGATGCCGTTGCTCACGACGGCCAGCGACTGGTTGCCGAACGTGGTCTGGGTCGCGCGCTGCAGGAGGTCCACCCCGATCAGCGACGGATGCTGCAGCATCGCCATCAGCGCGTCCCGCTCCAGGCGGGTGGCCGGGTCGATCGGCAGTTCCACCAGTGAGAACGGTTGCTCACGGGGTGCCGGCTCGGCCGGCGTCCCGGCCTGCCGCGGCGTGGAGCCTGCCCCCGGGTCGCTGGAACGCGTCCGGTGCTGGGCGGCGGTCACCGCCCTGGTCACGTCTGCGAGGTCCACGCCGAGGAGGCGCGAGAGCTCCCGGGTGTAGCCGGGACGCAGCGAGGGGTCGCGGATGTCGCTCACCACCGGCGCGGCGGCGCGGAGGGCGGCCACCCGTCCTTCGACGGTGTCGAGGTTGTACTGGCCGAGCAGTTGCCGGATCATGAATTCGAACATCGGCTTCTTGGCGTCGATCAGACGGCGCACGGCGTCATCGCCGCGCTTCAGGCGCAGGTCACACGGGTCCAGGCCCTCCGGCGCCACCGCGACGAAGGTCTGTGCGGCGAAACGCTGTTCCTCGCCGAACGCGCGCACCGCGGCTTTCTGCCCGGCGGCATCCGGATCGAACGTGAACACGACCTCGCCCAGGCCGCTGTCGTCACCGAGCACGCGGCGGAGCACCTTGATGTGGTCGACGCCGAAAGAGGTGCCGCAGGTGGCGACGGCCGTCGTGATGCCGGCCAGATGGCAGGCCATCACATCGGTGTACCCCTCGACAACGACCACCTGGTGGCTGCGGGAGATGTCGCGCTTGGCCAGGTCCAGGCCGTAGAGCACCTGCGCCTTGTGGTAGACCGGCGTCTCCGGGGTGTTGAGGTATTTGGGGCCCTTGTCGTCGTCGAGCAGCTTGCGCGCGCCGAAGCCGATGGTCTGCCCGGTGATGTCGCGGATCGGCCAGACCAGCCGACCGCGGAACCGGTCGTAGACCCCCCGGTCCCCGGCGGAGACCAGACCGGAGAGGGTGAGCTCCTCGGTGCTGAAGCCGCGCCCACGCAGGTGGCCCGTGAGTTCGTCCCAGCTCTTCGGGGCGAAGCCGATCCCGAACCGTTCGGCAGCCAGGGAGTCGAAACCGCGCTCGCCGAGGAAGGTGCGGCCGACGTCGGCGCCCGGGCTGCCGAGCTTCTCGACGAAGAACTCGGCGGCGGCCTGGTTGGCGGCGAGCAGGCGGGCCCGGTTGCCGTGGTCGGGCGCGGCGCCGCTCCCGTCTTCGTAGTGCAGTTCGAGCCCGACGCGGCCGGCGAGGCGCTCCACCGCCTCGGAGAAGCTGACGTGGTCCATCTTCTGGAGGAACGAGTACACGTCCCCGGATTCCCCGCAGCCGAAGCAGTGGTAGAAACCGACCTGCGGGCGCACGTGGAAGCTGGGGCTGCGCTCGTCGTGGAACGGGCACAATCCCTTCATCGAGCCGACGCCCGCCGACTTGAGGCTCACATAGTCCCCGACGATGTCGGCGATGTTGGTGCGGGCCTTGACCTCTTCGATGTCGCTTTGTCGAATCAGGCCTGCCATAGCGTAATCCTAAGTTAGAACCGCTGAGTGCCTTCCCCCCTCCGCCGAAAACGCACTCGTTGGGGTTATAGGAGCCTCATGACCCCAACAAGTGCAGGTTCGCGGACGGTGAAGACGGGCGTGGGGGTCGGGAACGGGGATGCACACGCGTGGTCGCGGACGGGTGGACGCGGATCAGGACTGGACGAGGCGTTCGTACCAGGCCAGGGCCGACTGGTCGGTGAGGCTGGCGACCTGGTCGACGATGACCCGCTTGCGCCCGGCGGCGTCGGATGCGGCGCGCCAGTCCTCCCGGAACCCCGGGTCGAGGTGCTGGTCCCCGGCGGCGAGCAGAACGTCGGCGAGGAGCGTGAGCACCTGCCGCTGCTGCGTGTAGATCGGCTTCCGGGTCGTGGTCGACATCACGAAGGCGGCGACGATGCCCTTCAGCACCGCGATCTCCGCCTGGATCTCCCTCGGCACGACGACAGAACCGGCGAAGCGGATGAGGTTCCGGTGATCGAGCCCGTCGAGATCCGGGTGGGCCGCCCGGGTGGCCTTCACCGCGGCGCCGGAGAACCGGCCGATCAACTGGCTGGTGAGATTCTTGAGCCGGCCCTGGTCGATCCGGCCGCCGTCCCAGCTGTCGAACCAGACGTCGAGGGTGTCGAGCCGATCGAACGCGGCGATGAGCTCCTCGTGGGAGACCGCCCCGCCGATCCATTCGTACATCGACGACACCAAGCCGTCGTGGTCGACCCTGCTGCCGAGGGCCGCGACGTCGATGTATCCGCTGAACACGGCATCCTCGAAGTCGTGCACCGAGTACGCGATGTCGTCGGAGAGGTCCATGACCTGGGCCTCGATGCACAGCCGGCGGTCGGGGGCGCCGCGGCGCAGCCATTCGAAGGCGGCCAGGTCGTCCTGGTAGAAGCCGAACTTGGCGCGACCGCTGGGGTCGGCGACCGAGGAGTCCTCCGGCCACGGGTACTTGCAGCTGGCGTCCAGGCTGGCCCGGGTGAGGTTGAGTCCGAAGCTCTCCCCGTCAGGCCCGAACACCTTGGGCTCCAGCCGGGTGAGCAGCCGCAGTGTCTGGGCGTTGCCTTCGAAGCCGCCGATGTCGTTCGCCCAGGTGTTCAGCGCGCGTTCGCCGTTGTGGCCGAACGGCGGATGCCCGATGTCGTGGGCCAGGCAGGCGGTGTCGACGATGTCCGGGTCCAGCCCCAGCCGGATTGCCAGTTCCCGGCCGATCTGCGCGACCTCGAGGGAGTGGGTGAGCCGGTTGCGGGCGAAGTCGAGGCCGGCGGTGGGGCTGAGCACCTGGGTCTTGGCCGCCAGCCGGCGGAGGGCCGAGGAGTGCAGCAGCCTGGCCCGGTCGCGGGCGAAGTCGCTGCGCCCGGAGGTGTGCTCTTCGGGGTGCGCCCGCTCCTGGTCGAACTCGCTGTAGCCGGACCGGTCATCCACCGCTGGTATCCCCTTCGCCCTCGGTGAGGTTGGCCCGTTCGGCGCCGGCGAGCTCACGGGAGTCCAGCCAGCCCGCCGGCAGTGCCGGCTTCTTCGGGGTGCCGGCGCGTCCGCGCGGACCCTCGGCGCCCACCCCGGGGTACGGCTGGGTCCAGTCGAGGGTGCCGAGCAGGTCGTCCAGCTGGGCCAGCGATTCCACGGTCGCGAGGCTGGCGCGGAGGTCTCCCCCGACCGGATACCCCTTGAAGTACCAGGCCACGTGCTTGCGGATGTCCCGGCATCCGCGTTCCTCACTCTCGAAGAACTCGGCGAGCAGCTCGGCATGCCGGCGGAAGGTGCGGGCGACCTGGCCGAGGTCAGGGCGGATGCCGGCGCTCGCGTCGCCGCCGTCGGCCTGCCCCCTGAACGCCGCAGCGAGGTCCCCGAACAGCCACGGGCGGCCGAGGCACCCGCGGCCGACGACGACGCCGTCGCAGCCGGTCTCCCTCACCATGCGCAGCGCATCGTCGGCGGACCAGATGTCGCCGTTGCCGAGCACCGGCACACTGGTGATGGTGTTCTTGAGGGTTGCGATGGCCGACCAGTCGGCCTGCCCGGAGTAGAATTCGGCGGCGGTGCGGGCGTGCAGGGCGATGGCGGCAACGCCGGCGCCTTCCGCGGCCTTGCCTGCCTCGAGGTAGGTGAGGTGGTCTGAGTCGATGCCCTTGCGCATCTTCACGGTGAGCGGCAGGTCGCCCGCGGCGGTGACCGCGGCTTCGACGATCTGGCGGAACAGTCGGAGCTTCCAGGGCAGGGCGGAGCCGCCGCCTTTGCGGGTGACCTTGGGCACCGGGCAGCCGAAGTTGAGGTCGATGTGATCGGCGCGGTCCTCGGCCACGAGCATGGTGACCGCTTCTGAAACGGTCTTCGGATCGACGCCGTACAGCTGGATCGAGCGCGTGGTCTCGCTCTCGTGGTGGGTGATCAGCCGCATTGACTCCCGGGTGCGTTCGACCAGCGCCCGCGACGTGATCATCTCGCTCACGTACAGGCCCGCTCCGAATTCCCGGCACAGCCGGCGGAAGGCGGTGTTGGTGATGCCGGCCATGGGCGCCAGGATCACCGGAACGTCGAGGCTCAGTTGACCGATGCGGAGCGCGCCGGTTTTGGGGCCCGCTGCCTGGCTTATCGTGGGTGAGGGAGTCATCATCACCACCAATTCTCCCAGAAAGCCGGGTCGGGTCATGAACGATGCGTCGCAGCCTGTGCATAACGAGGGAAAAGCGCGCGTGTTGAGGGACGCCGCGGAACGCGGTGTCGAGGTACGGATCCTGGCACGCCCGGTCGCCCACAGCCTGCAGGAGGCCGCCGAACTGATGGGCATCCAGCCCGGCGACATCGTCAAGACGCTGGTGGTCAAGCGCCACGACGGCGACTACCTGTTCGCCCTGATCCCCGGCGGACGCAAGATCTCCTGGGCGAAGCTCCGGCCGTTGGTCGGGGTGAACAAGCTGTCGCTGCCCGACGCGTCAGCGGCGCTTGAGGCCACGGGCTTTGCCCGCGGCACCATCACGCCGTTCGGCAGCAGCACCGCATGGCCGGTATTCGCGGATGCGTCGATCCTCGGCCGTGAGGTGTCGATGGGCGCCGGCGAACACGGCTTCAGCGCCTTCGTCGACGCCGATGCGCTGGTGAGGGCGTTCGACGCGACGGTGGCTGACATCAGCGACCCGGAGGGAGACTGACGGCTAGATGCCGCAGGAACCGCCACCGCAGCATCCGCCGGCCTCGGCCTGGCCGAGCAGCTCGATGGTGGGACGTCCCTCGGTCTCGACGGGGGCTTCGATGATGGTGGTGATGTCGCTCATGCGTTCTGCTCCTGCGTTGGGGTCGGTGTGGGGGAATTCTCGGTCCAGACTTGCTGGAGCACTTGGGCAAACGTAGCAGGGTCCTGCGCGCCGGAGACGCCGTACTTGCCGTCGATCACAAAGAACGGCACCCCGTTGATGCCGTACTCCTGGGCCTGGGCCTGGTCGGCGCGCACGGCGGGCAGGTACTCGTTCTCTGTCAGCGAGCGGATGATGTCACCGCGGTCGAGACCGAGCTCGGCCCCGAGGTCGGCCAGGTCCTCGATGCGGCCCACGTGGTGGCCCTCGATGAAGTAGGCCTTGAGCAGGCGCTCGACGGCGGCCAGCTGGACGCCGTGGGCCTTGGCGTAGTGCAGCAGCTGGTGAGCCTTGACGGTGTTGGTGTGCTGGAGCGCGTCGTAGTCGTAGGCGAGGCCGACGTCGGCGGCGATGCCGGTGACGCGGTCGAGCATGCCCTGCACCTGGCCGGCCGGCAGTCCCTTGTGCTGGGCGAGGAAGTCGATCTCGCTGCCGGCGAAGTCCACCGGGGTGTCCGGTGAGAGCTCGTAGCTGTGGTACTCGACCACGACGTCGGGGGCGTCCTCCCCCGCTTCGGCGGCGAACGTTGCGGCGCCGGACTCGAACTTGCGCTTGCCGATGTAGCACCACGGGCAGGCGATGTCGGACCAGATGTCTACTTTGATGGTTTCACTTTTGATGGTTTCACTCACCGTGGCAACAACCGGAGCGATCGCTCCGGTATTCCCGCCCCGCCGCCACACCCCCGCGGCCCCGCCCCGTGAGGGGTCACAAATCGACCTTCCAAGCGCCCCGGAACGTCGATTTGTGACACCTCACGCCCCACCGGGCGGACGATGGGGCGGGAGGTCAGGGGGCGGGCGGTCAGGGGGCGGGCGCGTCGACGGCGCCCCCGTAACGGCGGTTGCGCCCGGCGTACAGTTCCACGGCGTGCCACAGGTCGACCCGGCTGAAGTCCGGCCACAGGGTGTCTAAGAACACCATCTCCGCGTATGCGCTCTGCCAGAGCAGGAAGTTGCTGGTGCGCTGCTCCCCTGAGCTCCGCACGAACAGGTCCACGTCGGGCAACTCTGGCGTGTACAGGTGCCGGGCGATCGCCTTCTCGGTGATCCCCGACGGCTTCAGCCTGCCGGCGGCGACGTCCTCGGCCAAGGCGCGCACGGCATCCGTTATCTCGGTGCGGCCGCCGTAGTTCACGCACATCGTGAGTGTCAGCACGTCGTTGCCGCTGGTGAGCTGCTCGGCGAACTGCAGTTCGTTGATGACGGATGCCCAGAGCCTCGGTTTCCGCCCGGCCCAGCGGATGCGCACGCCCCACTCGTTCAGTTGGTCGCGACGGCGGTGCAGCACGTCCCGGTTGTATCCCATCAGGAAGCGCACCTCGGCCGGCGAACGTTTCCAGTTCTCGGTCGAGAACGCGTAGACGCTCAGGTGCTTGACCCCGATCTGGATCGCCCCTGCGACCACGTCGAGGAGCGCCGCCTCCCCCGCCTTGTGGCCCTCGATCCGGGTGAGCCCGCGGGCGTTGGCCCAGCGGCCGTTGCCGTCCATCACCACGGCCACGTGCTCGGGAACCGCCTTCGCGGGCACTGCCGGCGGGTAGAGGCCGGTCCAGCCCAGCGGCCGGTAGGCGACGGCGTCCTTGTGGGTGAACGGTTTCGGCGCGCCGGGCGCGTCGCCCCGCTTCTTCTCGCTCAACGGCTCACGTGCTCCAGGGATCGCAAGGACCGCTCCAGGTGCCACTGCGTGTAGGCGGCGACGATCCCGGTGGCCTGGGCGCGGGTTCTCTCGGCGGTGCTTTCGACGTGCTCCCAGTCGCCGGTCAGCAGCGCGCTGAGCAACGTGATGGTCGCGGTGTCGAGCCGCGGGGAACCGGGCGGGGCGCATCCGTCGCAGACCACACCGCCGAGCTGTACCACCACCGCGGAATGTTCGCCGGCCACGCCGCAGCGGGAGCAGTCGTGGAAGCTCGGCGCCCAACCCGCCATGGACAGGGCGCGCAGCAGGTAGGAGTCGAGGGTGAGGCTGGCGCCGTGTTCCTTGCGCGACAACGACCGGAGCGCGCCGACCAGCAGCAGGTACTGCTGCAGCGAGCTCTCCGCCTCCGAAAGCTTGTCTGCGGTCTCGACCATGGCGCTGGCGGCCGTGTAGCTCGGGTAGTCGGCGGTGATCAGGGCGCCGTACGAGCCGAGGGACTCGGCCTGGGTGATGATGTCGAGGCTCCGGCCCTCGTACAGCTGCACGTCGGCGACCATGAACGGTTCAAGCCGGGCGCCGAACTTGGACGCGGTGCGTCGCACGCCCTTGGCGACCGCGCGCACCTTGCCGTGCTGCCGGGTGAGCATGGTGACGATCCGGTCGGCCTCACCCAGCTTGTGGGTGCGCAGCACGACGGCTTCATCACGGTAAACGGGCACGATTCGATTCTCCCACGCCGGGCGACGGATGCCGCCGCCCGCGCCGAACCGGACCGGTTGCCGTTCGCACGTGGTACTGATTAGACGTGACCGAGACGCTCTTCACCATCCCGCTGTGGATCGACCTCTCCGCCGTCGCCATCGGGGCGATCCAGGGCGCGATGTTCGCGGGGCGGTTCACCGACCGCCGGTTCGACCTGTTCGGCGTCGCCATGATCGGCGTGGTGGTGGGACTCGGCGGTGGATTGCTGCGCGACATCCTGCTGGGCGGCATCCCCGCGGCGCTGCAGAGCAACTGGTACCTACCGGTGGCGACGGGGTTCGCCCTGCTCGGGATGCTGCTGCAGAGCCTGTTCAACCGGCTGAACCCTCTGATCGTCGGGCTCGACGCGGTGACAATCGGGCTGTTCGCCGCGATCGGCACCACCAAGGCGCTCTCGCTGGGGCTGCCGGAGGTGCCCGCCTTGTTCGTCGGCGTGGTGTCGGCGGTCGGCGGGTCGATCGTGCGGGACGTGATGCTGAACGTTCCGATCGCGGTGATGCACGTCGGCTCGCTCTACGCGGTCGCGGCCGGTGTCGGCAGCGGGTTGCTCGTGGTCCTGTTCCTGCTGCAGGTGCCGATCACGGTGGCCGCGATCGTCTGCGTCATCGTGACCACGGTCATCCGCATCCTCGCCGCCCGGTTCGGCTGGACGCTCCCGCAGCAGCGGGCGATCGGAAGCTGGCCGCGCTGGCGGGCACCCGCCTCCGTCGCCCGTCGCCGCCACGACTAGGTACCCCCGCGCGTGGCGCGCGAAACCCACCCCCACGCGAGAACGCACTTGTTGGGGTTATGACGTCGTCATAACCCCAACAAGTGCAGGTTCGCGTGGGTGGGCGGGGCTAGACGGAGGTGAACTCGCGGTCGCCTGAGGCAATACGGATGCCCCGGTTCACCGACGACACGACGGCTTTGAGCGAGGCGGTGGAGATGTCCGCGTCGATGCCGACCCCCCAGTAGCGCTTGCCGTTGACGTCCAGCTCCACGTACGCGGCGGCCGTGGCGTCGCCGCCGGCGGACATCGCGTGCTCCACGTAGTCGTACAGCGTGACCTCGATGCCGCGTTCGGCCAGGATGCCGAGGAACGCGGCGATGGGCCCGTTGCCGGCGCCCGTGGCCGGGGCGACGTCCACGCCGTCACGCAGGTCGACCGTCAGCTCGACGGAGCCGGAGAGGTCGCTCGCGGTCCGGGTCGAGTACAGCTCGAAGCGGCCCCACTTGGCGTCGGCGTCGGCGTGGTGCGCGGGCAGGTATTCGTCCTGGAAGATCTCCCAGATCTGCCCGCTGGTGACCTCGCCGCCCTCGGCATCCGTCTTGGCCTGCACGACCCCGGAGAACTCGATCTGGAGCTTCCGCGGCAGGTCGAGGGCGTGGTCGGTCTTCAGCAGGTAGGCCACGCCGCCCTTGCCGGACTGCGAGTTCACCCGGATCACGGCTTCGTAGCTGCGACCGAGGTCCTTCGGGTCGATCGGCAGGTACGGGACCGCCCACTCCAGGTCATCGACGGTGACCCCGCGACCGGCGGCATCCGCTGCCATCGCCTCGAAACCCTTCTTGATGGCGTCCTGGTGGGAGCCGCTGAACGCTGTGAAGACCAGGTCACCGGCCCACGGGCTGCGCTCGGGCACGGGCAGCTGGTTGCAGTGCTCCGCGGTGCGCTTGACCTCGTCGATGTTGCTGAAGTCGATCTGCGGGTCGATGCCCTGCGTGAACAGGTTGATGCCGAGTGCGACCAGGTCGACGTTGCCGGTGCGCTCCCCGTTGCCGAACAGGCAGCCCTCGATGCGGTCGGCGCCGGCCATGTAGCCGAGCTCGGCCGCGGCGATCGCGGTGCCGCGGTCGTTGTGCGGGTGCAGTGACAGGATCACGTTCTCCCGGTGGGCGAGGCGCCGGCTCATCCATTCGATCGAGTCGGCGTAGATGTTCGGGGTGGCCATCTCGACGGTGGACGGCAGGTTGATGATGACCTTGCGTTCCGGGGTGGGTTCGAACACCTCGATCACCTGGTTGCAGATGTCCAGCGCGAATTCGAGCTCGGTGCCGGTGTAGCTCTCCGGCGAGTACTCGTAGTAGACGGTGGTGCCGGGGATGCTGGCCTCTGCTGCCTTGCAGAGGCGCGCGCCGTTCAGGGCGATGTCGATGATGCCCTGCTTGTCCTGCCGGAACACGACGTCGCGCTGCAGCACGCTGGTCGAGTTGTACAGGTGCACGATGGCCTGTTTCGCTCCCGCGATCGACTCGTAGGTGCGACGGATCAGGTGTTCGCGTGACTGGGTCAGCACCTGGATGGTGACGTCGTCCGGGATGGCGTCCTGGTCGATCAGGCTGCGCACGAAGTCGAAGTCGGTCTGGCTGGCCGACGGGAAACCGACCTCGATCTCCTTGTAGCCCATGCGCACCAGCAGGTCGAACATGATGCGCTTGCGTTCCGGGCTCATCGGGTCGATCAGCGCCTGGTTGCCGTCGCGCAGGTCCACGGCGCACCAGCGCGGGGCCTGGGTGATGTGGGTGCCTGGCCAGGTGCGGTCGGGCAGTTCGACGCGGAACTGCTCGTGGTACGGGCGGTACTTGTGCACCGGCATGGCAGACGGGGTCTGGGTGTTCTTCATGATCTGTGTTCTCCTCGCGAGTGGTGGGGTGCCGACGACAAACTCCGCGACGAGGGAGGCCCGAGGTTAGGACTCGTCGCGGCAGCTAAGGAGGAGCACGCCAAACAACACAGATTCAGGCTAACACCGATTGCGTGCGGTGATCGTCACAGATCGGGCAGCGGATGCTCACCCGAGGCCCCGCACAAAGGCCACCGCCTCGCGCATGGTCAGCGACGGCAGATACGCCCGCACCAGCGCAAGCCCGATGGCGGGCAACGCCAGCGGGTCAGGGTAGGCCATGTGCAGCGGGTGGAACTCCGGCTGGAACTTGCGCTTGAACGCAAGCAGCGACGAGAAGCCGTACACCGGCTCCAGCGTGCGCCGCAGGAACCCGGTCACGAGCATGGGCAGGCTCGGTGCGGCCGGCTCGGCCTCGGCCGCCCGCGCCAGCGGCGCCGCCGACAGGCTCAGGAACTCGACCGGCTGCTCGCGCAGCATCTCCAGGGTCTCTGCGATGAGGAACTCCATCACGCCGTTCATGCTCTCCGGGCGGCGTCGCATGAAGTCAAGCGTCCACCCGATCACCTCATCGCCGCGACGTGTCGGCAGCCAGCTGGTGACGGCGTGCACCCGGGCATCCGCATCGAGGGCGATCATCAGGCGCACCGCCGGGTCGCGCAGTTCGTCGAGACCGCCGAGGGTGAAACCGAGTTCAGGCAGCTCCTTCTCCTGCACCCACTGCTCGGAGATCTCGGCGATCTGCAACGCCTGGAGCACCGGGAGGTCACGGTAGCTGGTCCACACCGCCCGAACGCCGGCCCGTTCGGCGCGATTCACCGACGAGCGGATGTCCTGCCACCGTTTCCCGGTCGGGTTCCAGTCGCTCGGGCGCAGCACGGTCTCCTCCCCCACCGGCATCGACTGCCATCCCATCGTTCCGAACAGCGCCCGCCAGCCGTCGTGGATGCTGTAGAACACCGGCACCCAGCCGTGGTCATCGCACATGGTGGCGAAGTCGGCGACCGCCGATGCGGCATCCGGCGATGTGCTGCCGATGGGACCGATGGGCTCACCGGTCGTGATCGCCACGCCGTTGACCACGCGATAGGCGATCGCAGCGGTGCCCGCCCGGTTGAACCAGAGCGAGTTGCCCTCCCAGGTGGACATGAAGGCCAGGGACCCGCCGCCGGCGGCCAGGAGCGAGCGCAGTCGCGCCCCGTCGTCTCGGGTAGTGCCGGCCGGGCTGCTGCGCATGCACAGCACTGCGCCGACCAGCAGGATGATCCAGAACACCGGGCCGACCCACTGGTACAGCGTCGTCGACAGCGGCCCGGCCGGAAGGAAGGAGAGCCGTTCCAGGCGGAGGAAACCCACCGGGATGAACCGCTCCGGGACATCCGTCACCAGGTCGAGCAGGGTGACGTGCGGGCGGAACTGGTCGCGCAGCAACCACCCGGCGCCGACGTAGAGCGCGGCCAGCGCGAGGAACGAGCCGGACGTGGCCAGGACGAACCGGCGCCGGAGCGCGGGCCGGGTGCGCACCGGGAACCGGCGCAGGTTCGCGATGAGGAGCACGGCGGTGGCCAGCGGCACCAGGACCGACACCACGAGGATGAGCGCGACTTCCCAGTAGTGGGCCGAGTGCCAGCGCCAGGAGTACGGCTGGCCGGAGACCGGGAGCAGCCCGTAGTACCACGCGCCGAGGGCCGCCAGTCCGGCGTTGACCACGATGGCCAGCCAGGCGGCGAAGCGCCGGCCCCGCGCGATTCCGACGGATGCGACCAGGAGCGCCAGGAGGGGAAGAAGGCTGACCAGCACGGGACCGGCCCCGCTGACCCGCTCAAGGGTGAGTTCGTTCACGCACTGCCGGGTGATGTTGCCGAGCAGGCACCGGTCCACGACGTCGCCAGGGGCCGGCACCTCCTGGGTGAGCAGCATCCCGAGCGGGGCCAGGATCCCGAAGCGACCGCCGGAGAAGACGGTGACCAGCGGTCCGATGGAGAGCACTCCGACGACCGAGGCGAGGAGGGTGCGGGTCTCGTGGTGTGAACTCCGGCGCCAGCTGAGGTCGAGGCGGTGCATGCGGTGCGGACGGAGCGCCGCACCGAGCACCAGCCCGATGATCGCCGCGATCAGGCGGTAGAGGTCCGCCGGCTGCCCGGAGTAGAGCAGCAGCATCAGCACGGTGGAGAGGGTCACGACCCGGATCCGGCGACGCCACAGCACCCCGGCGAAGGAAGCGCCGGCCATCAGGCACGCCACGATCGGGGTGAACGGGTCGACCGTCCAGAGTTCGCTCACCCCGACGGACCAGAGTTCCCCGCTGGCGACGCCCGCACTCTGGGCGAGGATCCCGAGGCCGGTTCCGCCGAACGCCCCGAGGACGAAGACAAGCGCCGTGCGCCAGGTGCCCATCAGCCGTTCGGCGAACCCGAGCAGGACCACGCCGCCTGCCAGCACGAGCAGCAGTTCCGCGGTCGTGTCGGCGAGGAACACCGAGGTCAGGGGCGACCACCAGTGGCCGGCGCTCATGACCGGCTCGTAACCCGTGCCGAACTGGGTTCGAAGCTGCAGATGCGCGCCCCTGGTCGCACCGGACACCACTGCGATGACGAGCACTACCGCGGCGAATGCCAGCGCGAACGGCTGTCGGCGCGCCTGGCGCCACAGTCGGCTCATGGTGCTGTTCCCTTCATTGGGCCGTCAAACCCAGGTCGTGTGCCAGCAGCGGAAGGGAGGTGGTCCACGCGTACCTCACGGTGTGCCAGTCGTGCCCGGTGCCGGGAGACTCGATCAGCCGGACGGCGGCGCCGGCCTTGCCCGCGGCATCCGTCAATTGGCGCGCCCACTGACGATACCGGCCGTCGCTCGCGCCGACGGCGAAGATCGCATTGAGGCCGGCGTACGGTGCGTGTGCGGCGAGGATTGCCGACGGCATCGCGGCATCGTATGCCGCCGTGCTCCCCCCGAAAGCGGCCGCGACGGTGTGCGCGACCGTACCGTTCCGGGGCTCCAGCTCACCGGAGATGTCGAACACCGTTCCATACAGTCGCGGATGCGACGCCCCCAGCTGGATCGCGCAGGTCCCGCCCTGCGAGAATCCGGCGACCGCCCAGCCTTCCGGTCCCGTGCGAACTTTGAAATGCGTCCGAATCCAGTTCGGCACGTCGACGGTGAGGTAGGTCGCCGAGTTGCCGAGCGGGGAGTCGAGGCACATCGGGTTCTTCTCCGGCGCCCCCAGTTGGTCGGGCACGACGACGATCGGGGCGACCCCGCCATGGCTGGACGCCCAGGAATCGAGGATCGGCGCCAGCTGGCCGGCGACGAAGACGTCCTGCGGACTACCGGGCTGACCGGAGAACGCTTCGATCACCGGAAGCACCGGGGGGTGTGCCGTGAGGGCGGCCGGAGGGAGGTAGACGAGGGCCGGCCGAGCTGCGAACCCCGAGGCCGCGCCCGGGATGGTGACGGACCCGACGCTGCCGCGGGCGGGGGGTCTCACCGTCGCACCGGATGCCAGCGTGCCGTAGACCGGTATCCCGAGCGCCGCCCGAACAGTGGGGAACTGGCCGACCTCCGCGTTGATGCCGGCCGCCGTCACGAGCAGGCAGAGCGGCAGCGCGAGGATCGCGACCGCACGCTGCCAGCCACGAAGCACGGTGACCCCGGTGACAGCCAGCGCGAACCCGGCGCACAGCACGGCGGTCCAGACCCGGGTCGGGGTGGAGAAGCTCACTCCGAACACGTCAAGCACGTCGCCGGCGAGCCAGGCGAGCAGCCAGCCGGTGAGCGCGCCGGCCACGAGGATGACCACCGTGTTCCGCTCCGCACGGCGTTGGCCGCGTCTGCTGGCATCGGACCTGGCGGGGCGGCGGAACAGCAGGACCAGGAGCGCGGCCCCGACCAAAGCGCCGACCAGGTCGAGCGCCAACAGGAATGCCCAGCCGTCGATCCTGAAATTGAGCAACTGGTCGATCATCAAAGCCTCCCTCGCCACTTTCGCACCTGGGGAAGCGCCGGGACACGGAGCGGCCTCACTCTGAGCGAGGGTTCAGCCGCAGGGCGGCCAAGTCACAGTCAACACACGGCTGGCGCCCCGGCCACGCTCGCCCCGGCCACGCTCGCCCCGGCCACGCTCGCGAGTGCGGTCAAAGTGTCGCCCAGCGCGAACCCGAGGCGGCAATTTGACCGCACGCGCGCACGAACTGGGAGGGTGAAGCGCCAGGGCGGCCGTGGGGCGGCGCCTAGAACCCGAGGCGCCCCAGCTGCTTGGCGTCGCGCTGCCATTCCTTGGCGACCTTGACCCGCAGCGAGAGGAACACCCGCTTGCCGACCAGCGGCTCGATCTGCTTGCGGGCGCGCATGCCGACATCCTTCAGCCGGCTGCCGGACTTGCCGATGATGATGCCCTTCTGGCTGTCCCGCTCCACGAACAGGTTGGCGTAGATCTCGACCAGCTCCTGGTCGTCGCGCTCGATGATGTCATCGATGGTGACCGCGATCGAGTGCGGCAGTTCGTCGGTGACGCCCTCGAGCGCAGCCTCACGGATGTACTCGGCGATCCGCGATTCGAGGGTTTCGTCGGTGACAACGTCGGCCGGGTAGAGCGGCGCCTCGGACGGGGGCAGCAGGCGCAGGAGTTCACCGGCGAGGGTGTCCAGCTGGATGCGGCTGGTCGAGGAGATCGGGACGATCGCCTCCCAGTCCCGAAGCTGCGACACGGCGAGGAGCTGGGCCGCGACGGTGGTCTTCGATGACGCGTCGATCTTAGTGACGATGGCGACCTTGCGGGCCCGCGGGAACGCATCCAGTTGCTCGTTGATGAATTTGTCGCCGGGGCCGATCGGTTCGTTGGCCGGGATGCACAGTCCGATCACGTCGACGTCGCCGAGGGTTGACTGCACCAGGCTGTTCAACCGCTCGCCGAGCAGGGTGCGCGGCCGGTGGATGCCCGGGGTGTCGACCAGGATCAGCTGGCCGTTCTTCTGGTGCACGATCCCGCGGATCGCGCGCCGTGTGGTCTGAGGCTTGGACGAGGTGATCGCGACCTTCTCCCCCACCAACGCGTTGGTGAGCGTGGACTTGCCCACGTTGGGCCGCCCCACGAACGAAACGAATCCTGCCCGGTATTTGTCCTCAGCCACGTTCTTGTGCTCCTTCATCGTCTGAACCGTTCAGGAACGCGGACTGCGCATCGATCAGCGCCTCGTCCCGTTCCACCACCACTGTGCTGATCCGCTTCCGGCGACCCTCGGTGCGCTCGGCGGTCAGGATCAGCCCGCTCGTTGTCGCCACCGATCCCGCCACCGGGAGGCGCCCGAGCGCCTTGGCCAGTAGCCCGCCCACCGAGTCGACGTCGTCGTCGTCCAGGTCGAGGTCGAACAGCTCGCCGAGTTCGTCGACGGGCAGCCGGGCGCTCACCCGGTAGCGCCCGGCGCCGAGGTCTTCGACCTCGACCACGTCGCGGTCGTATTCGTCGGAGATGTCGCCGACCAGTTCCTCGATCAGGTCCTCGAGGGTGACGAGGCCCGCGATGCCGCCGTATTCGTCGACGACCATCGCCAGGTGGTTCGACTCGAGCTGCATCTGCCGGAGCAGGTCGTCCGCCTTCTTCGACTCGGGCACGAACACCGCCGGCCGGGCCAGTTCGCCCACGGTCAGCGACTCCGCGTTGATCGGGCGCTCGTACACCAGGCGCGCCACGTCGCGCAGGTAGAGGATGCCGGTGACGTCGTCGACCTCGCCGTCGATGACCGGCACCCGCGAGATCCCGCGGCTGAGGAACAAGCCCATCGCCGGGCCGATGGTGGCGTCTGCGTCGATGGTGACCATGTCGGTGCGGGGAATCATGATCTCGCGCACGACAGTGTCGTTGAATTCGAAGATGGAGTGGATCAGTTCCCGGTCGTCTTCTTCGAGCACGTCGAGTTCGGTGGCCTCGTCGACCATGCTGAGCAGCTGGTCCTCCGAGGTGAAGCTCGCCAGCCGGGCGCGGCCGGGTGTGACCCGGTTGCCGAGGGCGACGAGCGCGTTCGCGATCGGGCCGAGCATCACCCGCAGGAAGTGCACCATCGGCGCGGTGAGCCGCAGCAGCATGCCGGGGTGGGCCCGGCCGACACTGCGGGGGCTGGCGCCGACCAGCACGAACGACGCGGCCGTCATGATCAGGGCGGAGAGGACGAGGGCGACCCACAGTTCCTTGACCGTGGTCGCGAAGGCCAGGGTCACCAGCACCGCGGCCGTGGTCTCGGCGATGATCCGCACGAAGCTGATCGCGTTCAAGTGCGCGCCGGTGTCTGTGGAGATCGCGAGGAGGGAGGTGCGGGCCCGGGAGTGGTCGGCGAGGTCGGCGATATCGGCCCGGGACTGGGCGGTGATCGCCGCGTCCACCGCCGCCATCAGGCCGCCGAACGCGACCAGGACCACGGCTATCGCGACGAACCAGCCCACGATCATGCGGTGCTGCGCTTCTCCTGCAATGCGAAGCTCACCAGGATGTCGCGCTGGATGGCGAACATCTCCTTCTCTTCATCCGGCTCGGCGTGGTCGAAGCCGAGCAGGTGCAGGATGCCGTGGGTGGTCAAGAGGAGCAGCTCCTCCAGGGTGCTGTGGCCTGCTGTCTCCGCCTGGCCCTGCGCGACCTGCGGGCACAGCACGATGTCGCCGAGCAGGCCGGGCGGGGTTTCGGCGTCTTCGGTGCCCGGACGCAGTTCATCCATGGGGAAGCTCAGGACGTCGGTCGGGCCCGGCTCATCCATCCACTGCACGTGCAGCTGCTCCATCGCGCCCTCGTCCACGAGCACGATCGCCAGTTCGGCGTCGGCGTGCACGTGCATGGCGTCCAACGCGAAGGCGGCGAGCCGCAGGATGGTTGCCTCATCGACCGGGATGGTCGACTCGTTGTTGATCTCGATGCTCAACTGGGTCTCCGTTTCGGGAAGCGGTCGCGGGGCACAGCGGAGCGACGCTCGGCCCGGTTCGCGAATTCTCTGGCCTGTTCGCTCTCGTAGCGCTGGGCCTGCTTATGGGCGTCATATTCGGTGTACGCGTCGACGATGCGCCCGACCAGCGAGTGCCGGACTACGTCGGCGCTGGTGAGCCGGGAGAAGTGGATGTCGTCGATGTCGTCGAGCACCCGGGTGACCAGGCGCAGGCCGCTGGAGCCGGCGGGCAGGTCCACCTGGGTGATGTCACCGGTGACGACCATCTTGGAACCGAAACCGAGCCGGGTCAGGAACATCTTCATCTGCTCCGGCGTGGTGTTCTGCGCTTCGTCGAGCACCACGAAGGAGGAATTGAGGGTGCGGCCGCGCATGTAGGCCAGCGGGGCCACCTCGATGGTGCCGGCGGCGAGCAGCTTCGGCACCAGCTCCGGGTCCATCATCTCGTTGAGGGCGTCGTAGAGCGGGCGCAGGTAGGGGTCGATCTTGTCGGTGAGGGTGCCGGGGAGGAAGCCGAGCCGCTCCCCCGCCTCGACCGCCGGGCGGGTGAGGATGATCCGCTCGACCTCCTTGCGCTGCAACGCCTGCACGGCCTTGGCCATGGCGAGGTAGGTCTTGCCGGTTCCTGCCGGGCCGATCCCGAACACGATGGTGTTCTCGTCGATCGCGTCGACGTATTCCTTCTGGCCGAGGGTCTTCGGGCGGATGCTCTTGCCCCGGGACGTGAGAATGGCCTGCCCGAGCAGTTCCGACGGACTCTGCGTGCTGTCGATGCCCAGCATCCGAGCGGATGTCGTCACCTCGGCCTCGCCGAGTTCCTGCCCGTTGCGGATCATCAATTGCAACTCCTCGATCAGTCGGCGCACGGCCTCGACTTCGGCTGCCGTGCCGGCCAGGGTGATTTCGTTGCCGCGCACGAGGACGTTCACGGCCGGGTACTGCTTTTCGATGGTGGTCAGGAATCGGTCCTGCGGTCCGAGGAGCCGCACCATGGCGATGCCGTCGACGTGTAGTTTCGTCTCGCTGTGCGGTTCATTCGCGTTCTCGAACGGCGGGTCACTCTGAGCCAAGTGTGCCCTCCCCCAGACGCCCGCCGAGCACATGGGCGTGCACATGGAAAACGGTCTGGCCGGCGTCCTCGCCGGTGTTGAAGACCAGGCGGAACTGGCCGTTGGTCAACTCGTCGGCGACCTGCCTGGCCACGTCGACCAGTTCGGCCAGCAGGCCGGGGTCGCCGGCGGCGAGTTCGGCCACGTTGCGGTAGTCCTCGCTCTTGGTGGTGACCACCACGTGCACCGGCGCCTTCGGGGCCACGTCGTTGAACGCGATGATGCGGTCGGTCTCAGCCACGATGGTCGCCGGGACCTCACGCCGGGCGATGCGGCTGAAGATGGACGGGGCGGAGCCGGTGGAAGACATGTCTCTATCTTAAGCGGGGTCGCGATCTTAAGCGGGGTCGCGCTTCTGCGGGGTCGCGCTTGGACGCCCTACCAGCGGCCGAGGGCCTGGTTCAGGATGGCCAGCGCTGCCGGACCCGCCGTCGAGGTGCGGAGCACGGTCTCACCGAGGCGCACGGCGACGGCCCCGGCCTGGTCGAGCAACGCCAGTTCTGAGGGCGCAATGCCGCCCTCCGGACCGACCACCAGGATGATGTCGGTGCCGCTGTCGGTGCCGCTGTCGGTACGTGTGCTGCCAGCATTGCCGGCCGCGCGAAGCCCGGCCACCTCGGTGAGGCGGGCCGATGCCGTGGGCTCGAGCAGCAGCATCCGCGTCGAACCGGCCAGCGAAGCGAGTTGCTTCGTGCTGGCCAGTTCGGAGACCTCGGGAAGCCACGGCCGGATCGACTGCTTGGTGGCCTCGCGCACGATGCTCGCCCAGCGTTCCCGGCCCTTGGCGACTTTCGCGCCTTCCCAGCGCGACACCGAACGGGCCGCAGCCCACGGGATCACCCCGTCGACCCCGAGTTCGGTGGCCGCCTGGATCGCGAGCTCGTCACGGTCTCCCTTGGCGAGGGCCTGCACCAGGCGGATGCGCGGGCTCGGCGCCGCTGTGACCGTCGCCTCGGCGACCTCCAGCGTCAACTCGGCGGCCGCCGCCGACACCACGGTGCCGCGGAGCATCAGCCCGGCCCCGTTCCCCAACTGGAGCTGCTCGCCCGGACGGATCCGGCTGACGGTGACCGCGTGCTTGGCCTCGCTCCCGCCGACGCTGACGACGGCGCCGGGAGCGCAGTCCTCTGGGCGCAGGGACTCGTCGAGGAAGAAGTGCGCCATTCGCTAACCGAGGAAGCGGTCGCGGAGTTTGGCGAACAGGCCCTGCTGGAAGTGGCCGAGTGTGGGCTCCGGTGCCTTGTGCCGGTCGGCGAACTGCTGGATCAGGTCGCGTTCCTTATGGTCGAGGCGGGACGGGGTGACCACCTGCACGCCGATCTTGAGGTCGCCGCGACCGGAGCCGCGGAGCTTGGTGACCCCGCGGTCCTTGACCGTGATGATCTCGGAGCTCTGGGTGCCGGGCCGCAGGTCGACCTCGACGTCGCCGTCGAGCGCGTGCAGCGTCGCCGTGGTGCCGAGGATCGCATCCGTCATCGCCACTTCCAGCGTGGCGAGGAGGTCGTCGCCGTTGCGGCTGAACACGTCGTGGTGGCGCACCTTGATCTCAAGGTAGAGGTCGCCGTTCGGGCCGCCGGCCGGGCCGGCTTCGCCGCTGCCCGGCATCTGGAGCCGGAGGCCGGTGTCGACGCCGGCGGGGATGTCCACCGGAACGGTGCGGCGGGCGCGGATGCGGCCCTGGCCCTGGCAGGTGACGCACGGGGTGGCGATGATGGTGCCGTAGCCGCGGCAGGTGCCGCAGGGGCTCGACGTCATCACGTTGCCGAGCAGGGAGCGCACGGCGCGCTGGATACTGCCGGTGCCGTGGCAGATGTCGCAGGTGACCGGTCCGGTGCCCGGCTGGCAGCAGGTGCCGTTGCAGGTCTCGCAGACGATGGCCGTGTCGACCTCCATCTCGCGGTGGGTGCCGAAGATGACCTCGTCGAGGTCCACCTCCACCCGGATCAGCGCGTCCTGGCCGCGCTCCCGGCGCGACCGGGGGCCGCGGCTGGAGCCGCCGCCACCGCCGAAGAAGGTCTCGAAGATGTCGCCGAAGTTGCCGAAGTTGCCGCCGTCGAATCCTCCGCCGCCCTGGCCGCCGAGGTCGTACTGCTGGCGCTGGGTCGGGTTGCTGAGCACGTCATAGGCGTGAGTGACGGTCTTGAACCGCTCTGACGCGTCGGCGCTGGGGTTCACGTCGGGGTGCAGTTCGCGAGCCAGCCGGCGGTACGCCTTCTTGATCTCGTCGATCGAGGCGTCGCGCGAAACGCCGAGTACTTCGTAATGGTCAGCCAAAAGCGGCTCTCCTCAGTGCTATCTGGATGGTGCTTTGTGTGTGTTCCGAATTCGGGAGAAGGTCAATTCTCGCCAAGCAAGCGTGACAGGTACCGGGCGACCGCGCGAACGGCCGCCATGTTGTTGGAATAGTCCATGCGGGTCGGACCCAGCACACCGAGCCGGGCCTTGTCGCCGCCGGCCTGGGTGTATCCGCTGGTCAGAACGGATGTCTCTCCCAGCCCGAACGAGGCGTTCTCACGTCCGATGCTCACCGAGACCCCGTGTTGGTCGATGGCCATCTCGTCGAACAGGCGCAACAGCACCACCTGTTCCTCGATCGCCTCCAGCACCGGGTAGATGCTTCCGGTGAAGTCCTCTTCGGTGCGCACCAGGTTGGCGGCGCCGGCCATGACCAGCTTGTCCTGGCGGTTGGCCCCGACCTGTTCGATCAGTGCCGAACCGATCAGTCCGGCCACCTCGGAGAGCCGTGGCGGGACAAGGCCACCGGCGTGCTGCAGCGCGGTGGCAGCTTCCGCCATGGTCGTGCCGCCGATGGACACGTTCAGCCGGGCCCGAATGTCGCCCAGCGCCTCCTCGTCGACCGGGTGCGGCAGGTCGACGACGCGCTGCTCGATCCGGCCGGAGTCGGTGATCAGCACCGACAGCACCCGGGTCTCGGTGAGCTGCACCAGTTCGATGTGGCGCACCCGGGCGCGCGACAGTGAGGGGTATTGCACCAGTGCCACCTGGTGGGTGAGCTGTGACAGCAGCCTGACGCTGCGGGCGAGCACCTCGTCGAGGTCGGTGGACTGGCCGAGGAAGGTTTCGATGGCCTGGCGCTGCGCCGGGGTGAGCGGGCGGAGGTCGGCGAGGTGGTCGACGAAGATCCGGTAGCCCTTGTCGGTGGGGATGCGGCCGGACGAGGTGTGCGGGGCGGCGATCAGCTCCTCTTCTTCGAGGAGCGCCATGTCGTTGCGGATGGTGGCTGCAGACACTCCGAACGAGTGCCGTTCGACGATGGACTTCGAGCCCACCGGTTCCCGGGAGGCGACGTAGTCCTGCACGATGACGCGCAGTACTTCAAGGCTTCGATCCGACACCATGACGACCGCCTCCTTCCACCCACCAGTCGTTAGCACTCAGGCTCATTGAGTGCTAATCATATCGCGAGTTCTAGCCGTGTTCTCATTGCTAACGGATGATTCGGAGGGTTACGTTATGCATGTACCGAAGTAAGGCAACGGACTACCACCACCGTCTGAAAGGGACCATCATGAGCGATTCGCAACCGGGGCCGCAGGACCCGGGCATGGGCCAGCAACCGCAGCAGCCGTACCAGCCTCAGGCGCCGGTCGCAGCGCCTCCGCTCACCGAGGCGGATGACCGCCAGTGGGCCTCGTTCGCGCACCTCGGCGGGATCCTGTCCTTCCTGCCGTCGCTCATCATCTGGCTGGTGTTCAAGGACCGCGGACGGTTCACCGAGGTCGAGGCCAAGGAGGCGCTGAATTTCCAGATCACGCTGGTCATCGGCTACGTCGCGATCAACATCATCGGGATCTTCCTGGCCCTGGTCACCTTCGGAATCGGTGGGGTGTTCTCGCTGCTGGTCTGGGTGCTGTGGGTGGTCGGTGTGATCTTCTCCATCCTCGGCTTCATGAAGGCGAAGGACGGCGAACATTACCGTTACCCGTTCGCCCTCCGCCTGATCAAGTAGTTTCCCGCTACTCTGTCCTCGTCCCGTCACCCATCCGAGCCAGCGCTCGCAAGAGCGCCCGATGAAGGAGTCTGAATGTCCGACGCACCTCCCCCGCCCCAGAACGCAAACCCGTACCAGGCGCCGACCGCGATGAACCCGTCGGACGAGAAGCTGTGGGCGACGCTGATCCACATCGGCGGAATCCTGTTCGGTTTCCTGCCGGCACTCATCGGCTACCTGGTGCTCAAGGACCGCGGGCCGTTCATCCGCGCACACACCGCCACGGCGCTGAACTTCCAGATCACCCTGCTGATCGGCTACATCGTCGGAAGCATCCTGATCGTGGTGCTGATCGGGATCTTCATCCTGTTCCTGGTGTGGATCGCCTCGATCGTCTTCGGCATCATCGCAGCCCTCGCGGCGAACAAGGGTGAGGCATACACCTATCCGCTGGCGATCAAGTTCGTCAGCTGAGCCGGCGCTAGTCGACAGCTCGGGCCCCGCCCCTTCGGATCAACCCAATTGATCCGCAAGGGGCGGCGACACGACCTTCCCACCGTATGCGCGGCGTGTCACCTGCTGGCCTCCCCGCCGCCTTCGTCCCGATCAGGTACGTATAACGCACCTTCGTTCCGCGAATGAGCGTGCGTTATACGTTCCTCACACCCGCGTGCGGACTGCGGATGCCAGACCGTGGAGAATTCCAGCGGCACGGGCGCACAGCAGGCACTCTCGTCGCATGGCTCCGCGGATACCCCTCCCCGACGACCACACCGGTCGCCCCTTCCTTTTCAACGCAGCGACGCGCTCCGGCCTCGGCCGTTCACGGCTCAGCGGCGCCGACCTCGCGCGCCCGTTCTGGGGCGTTCGCGCCGCCACGACCAGCGTCGATACCGAGTCGCTCTGTCGAGCGCTCCAGCTTCGGCTCCCACCGACAGCCTTTTTCAGCCACGCCACAGCAGCGCAACTCTTGCGGCTGCCGGTCCCGCTGCGGCTGCAGTCACCGCGGCCGCTGCATGTCGCTGTTGCAGCGCCAACCCGCGGTGGACATCCGCGGGGTGACGGGGCACCGGCTCGTGATCCTGCAGAACGACGTCGGGTCCCTGGGCGGAATCCAGCTCACTGGGCCCGTGCGCACCTGGCTGGACCTCTCTGCGCACCTGTCCCTGCTCGAGCTCGTGGCGGTCGGCGACTACCTGGTCCACTGGAGGCATCCGTATGCCACGATTACCGAATTGACGGATGCCGCGGCCGCGTACCCGGGTCGCCGCGGCCGGGCGCTGGTCCGGGCGGCACTGCCGTTGTTTCGGACTCGGTCTGAGTCGCCACGCGAGTCGATCCTGCGCGTCATCATCGTCCTCTCAGAGCTCCCCGAGCCGGAATGCAACCGCGAGATATTCGACCCTGCCGGACGCTTCCTCGCCCGCGGGGACCTGGTATACCCCGACTACAAGCTGCTGCTCGAATACCAAGGGCGATCATCACCGCACTGACAAGCGCCAATGGCGTTACGACATCACCCGGTTGGCGCGGCTCGAGGACTATGACTGGAAGGTCCTGCAATACACCAACGCCGATCTGAAGGCCCCGGAGGAACTCGTTGCGCGTGTTGAACGCCGCCTTCGCTCCCAGGGATGGCAAGGACTCCGCGAATTCCGCTGACGGGAGCCAGCACGAACGGGGCAGCGCCGGGGTGAGGTACGTAGTGCGGGCGACGCGGCCGGGCGACGCGCGGGGCGGCCGACGCGCAGGGTGACGCGTACGGGGCGGGCTGGTCAGTCGGCGAGCAGGCGGCGTACCACGGCGTCGGCGAGCAAGCGCCCGCGCAGGGTCAGCCGGATCGTGCCGGCCAGCGCATCCCGGGCGTCGACGAGCTCGTCGGCGATCAACCCGGCCACCTCGGTCCGGCCCCGCGGGGTGAGCGAGGCGACGGGGATGCCGTCACGGATCCGGCTGCGCAGCAGCACCCGCTCGGTCTCCCGGGTGGCGGCGTCGAGGGTCTCCCGCCCGGCGGCCGGGGACACTCCTGCCAGCACCCGGTCGGCGTACGCGGCCGGATGTTTGACGTTCCACCAGCGCACGCCGCCGACGTGGCTGTGCGCGCCCGGCCCGACGCCCCACCAATCCTGGCTGGTCCAGTAGGCGAGGTTGTGCCGGGACCGATGCGCCGCATCCGTTGCCCAGTTGCTCACCTCATACCAGCCGTAACCGGCCGCGCCGAGCAGCTCGTCGGCCAGTTCGTAGAGGTCGGCCTGGTGGTCCTCGTCGACCGCCGCCACCTCGCCGCGCCGGATCTGGCGGGCGAGCTTGGTGCCGTCCTCCACGATCAGCGAATAGGCGCTGACGTGGTCGGGGCGCTGGGCGATGACGTGCTCCAGGCTGGTGCGCCAGTCCTCCAGGGTCTCCCCCGGCGTGCCGTAGATCAGGTCGAGGCTGACATCGAGTCCGGCGTCCCGCGCCCACTGCACGACCAGCGGAATCCGCGCCGGGTCGTGGGTGCGTTCGAGGGTGGCGAGAACGCGCGGCACCGCGGACTGCATCCCGAACGACACCCGGGTGAAGCCGGCACCGGCGAGCTCGGCGAGGTAGGCGGCGTCGACGGAGTCGGGGTTCGCCTCCGTGGTGACCTCAGCGCCCGGCGCGAGCCCCCAGGTGCCACGCACGGCGTCGAGCATCCGGACCAGGTTCTCGGCGGGAAGCAGGGTGGGGGTTCCGCCGCCGAAGAAGACGGTGGAGGCGGGACGCGCGGCCAGGCCGGAGTCGGTCAGGATCCGACCGCCGGCCTGGATCTCGAGGACAGCCTGGCCGGCGTAGTCGCTCTGCCTGGCACCGCGGAGTTCGGTGGCGGTGTAGGTGTTGAAGTCGCAGTAACCGCAGCGCACCCGGCAGAACGGCACGTGCAGGTAGACGCCGAAGTCGCGTTCGGCGGCGCCGACGGATGTGCTGGCCGGAAGCAGCCCGTCCGGTGGTGCGGGGTCGCCGAGCGGGAGGGCGCTGGGCATCGCGGTTACGCCCCTCCGGCGGGGTGCAGGGCGCGCAGGTAGCGCTTGGTGAACTTGGCCTGCTGCAGGCTGAGCACCGGCCACGCCAGACGGTAGTACCAGGTGCTCGGGCGGGCGAACGCGCGGATGGTGAACCAGACCGAGTCATCGTCCCGGTGTTCCACGATCCACGACTCCTCGCCGCTTTCCGGGTGGCCCTTCATCGTTCCGTAGGCGAATCCGATCCGGGCGGCTTCGTCGATGACGTAGACCACCCGCACCGGAGCAGTGACGGTGAACGGCCCGAACGGCACCTTCAGGACCGCTGTCATCCCATTTGTGATGTACGGGGTGCCGTCCTCTGCGAACGTCGCCTCGTTCACCGGATGCCGCTGCTCGGCTGCCGGGGTTCCCCCGTCGGTGTAGACGATGCCGCTGTACTGCTCGCCGGTGCCGGTCTCCGGATCGGTCACCTCGATGCCGCTCCCCCGTTGCACCCCCCACGTCATCAGCGACTTGGACGCGATCTCGAACCGTTCCCGTCCGCTGCCGAGTTTCACCGACCGTTCCAGCGGCCGGTGGCCCTTCGGCGGGTACTGCAGCAGGTCAGGTGCCAGGGTGCCGCCGATGGCCGCGTACGTGACAGCGGCGTCGGTGAAGGTGGCGCGTCGCATCCGCTTACTTCTTTTCCTTCTTCTCGGTGTCGCCGCTGAGGGCGGCGATGAACGCCTCCTGCGGCACCTCGACGCGGCCGACCATCTTCATGCGCTTCTTGCCCTCTTTCTGCTTCTCGAGGAGCTTGCGCTTGCGGCTGATGTCGCCGCCGTAACACTTGGCCAGGACGTCCTTGCGCATCGCCCTGATGCTCTCCCGGGCGATGATGCGCGCGCCGATGGCGGCCTGGATCGGCACCTCGAACTGCTGCCGCGGAATCAGCTCGCGCAGCCGGCCGGTCATCAGGGTGCCGTAAGCGTAAGCCTTGTCGCGGTGCACGATTGCGCTGAACGCGTCGACCTGCTCGCCCTGCAACAGGATGTCGACCTTGACCAGGTCCGCTTCCTGGGAGCCGACCGGCTCGTAGTCGAGTGAGGCGTACCCGGCGGTACGGCTCTTCAGGTTGTCGAAGAAGTCGAACACGATCTCGCCGAGCGGCATCGTGTAGCGGATCTCGACCCGGTCCTCGCCGAGGTATTCCATGCCGAGGAGGATCCCGCGGCGGCTCTGGCAGAGTTCCATGATCACCCCGACATAGTCCTTGGGAGCGAGGATGGCCGCCTTGACGACGGGCTCCTCGACCGACGCGATCTTCCCGTTCGGGAACTCGCTGGGGTTGGTGACGGTGACCGTCTTCTTGTCATCGGTGGTGACCTCGTACGGCACGCTCGGCGCCGTCGCGATCAGGTCGAGGTCGAACTCCCGCTCCAGGCGCTCGGTGATGATTTCGAGGTGCAGCAGGCCCAGGAAGCCGCAGCGGAAGCCGAAACCGAGGGCGACGGATGTCTCCGGTTCGTACACGAGCGACGCGTCGGAGAGCTTGAGCTTGTCCAGCGCCTCGCGGAGGATCGGGAAGTCGCTGCCGTCGATCGGGTACAAACCCGAGAACACCATCGGCTTGGGCTCGGTGTAGCCCGGCAACGCATCGGTGGCGGGCTTCGACGCGGTGGTGACGGTGTCGCCGACCTTCGACTGGCGCACGTCCTTCACGCCCGTGATCAGGTAGCCGACCTCTCCGACGCCGAGGCCCTTGCTCTCGGTCGGCTCCGGGGAGCTCACCCCGATCTCGAGGATCTCATGGGTGGCCCGGGTCGACATCATCTGGATCTTCTCGCGCGGCTTCAACGAGCCGTCGATCATCCGCACATAGGTGACGACACCGCGGTAGCTGTCGTAGACGGAGTCGAAGATCATGGCCCGGGTGGGCGCGTTCGGGTCGCCGACCGGGGCGGGGATGAGCTGGGTGGCGCGGTCGAGGAGCTCGCTGACGCCGATGCCGGTCTTGCCGGAGACCCGCAGCACGTCGTCGGGGCTGCCGCCGATCAGGCTGGCCAGCTCCTTCGCGTACTTCTCCGGGTCGGCTGCGGGCAGGTCGATCTTGTTCAGCACCGGGATGATGGTGAGGTCGTTCTCGAGGGCGAGGTAGAGGTTCGCCAGGGTCTGCGCCTCGATGCCCTGCGCGGCGTCGACCAGGAGGATGGCGCCCTCGCAGGCGGCGAGGCTCCGGGACACCTCGTAGGTGAAGTCGACGTGGCCGGGGGTGTCGATCATGTTCAGCGCGTATGTCTGGCCGTCGAGCTCCCACGGCATCCGCACTGCCTGGCTCTTGATGGTGATGCCGCGTTCGCGTTCGATGTCCATACGGTCGAGGTACTGGGCACGCATCGACCGGTCGTCGACCACGCCGGTGATCTGCAGCATCCGGTCGGCAAGGGTCGACTTGCCGTGGTCGATGTGGGCGATGATGCAGAAGTTACGGATGAACGCAGGCGGGGTGGCGGCCGGTTCAAGCGCGCGGAGGGCTCTCGGTGACATGATGCGTCAATTCTCCCATGCCAGCGGCCGGTGGCCCACCGCGGACCGGCGGGCCGGCGGTTACGCTGGCCGTATGACCGCTGACAGGGGCGACCCCCCGTTGCTGCTGGTGCACGGCATCCGCACCTCCTCGTCGATGTGGCGCCACCAGGTCAGGGCCTTGCGGGCCGACGGATACGAGGTGCTCGCGGTGGACCTGCCCGGTCACGGCACCCGGCTGGCCGAGCCGTTCACCGTCGAATCCGCGCTGGCCGCGATCGATGACGGGGTTCGGGAGCTGGGTCGCCCGGTGATCCTGGTTGGGCTGTCGCTCGGCGGGTATTACGCGATCGCGTATGCCGCCCGCCACCCGGAGCGGGTCGCCGGCCTGGTCGCCGCGGGATGTTCGGCCCAGCCGCACGGGCCGGCCCTGGAGGCGTACCGTGGACTCGCCCGGCTGATCCATCGACTCCCCGACCGGGGCCTGTGGCTGCACATGCAGATGGTCCGCCGGCTGCTCCCGGCGGAAGGGGCACTGGACGCGGTGGCGGGTGGAGTCGCCCTCGACGTCATGGATCCCGGCCTGCGGGCCACCGGACGCCTCGATCCGCTGGCGGACCTGAATGGATACCCCGGACCGGTGTGGCTGGTGAACGGGCGCTTCGACCACTTCAGGCTTGATGAGCGGCGTTTCCTGGCGGCGTGCCGGGACGGCAGGTTGATCGTGGTTCCCCGGGCGCCGCACCTGGTGAGCCTGGCCCAACCGGAGCGGTTCACCCGTGTGCTGCGGAGGGTCGCGGCCGAACTCGCCGCCTCGCCGAGGACGAGCGCGATTGTCGGGCTGGACGTTTAGCTGGTATCGTTGTCTCTTGGCTTGCGTGTCGGGTCCCACCCCGCACGATTTTCGCCGTGAAGCGCCCTCTCTCGCTGAGCGGCCTGTCCAAACCATTTCTCGAACGAAAGCGTACAAACGTGGCAAATATCAAGTCGCAGATCAAGCGAATCGGCACCAACAAGAAGTCGCAGGAGCGCAACAAGGCGGTCAAGAGCGAATTCAAGTCGGCCATCCGCGCTACCCGCACCGCCGTTGCCGCCGGCGACAAGGACAAGGCTGTCGCCAGCCTGGCCATCGCGTCGAAGAAGCTCGACAAGGCAGTCAGCAAGGGCGTCGTGCACAAGAACCAGGCTGCGAACAAGAAGTCGGCCATCGCGAAGGCTGTTTCCGCGCTGAGCTAGTTCGTTTGCTTCACAGTTTCACGATTGCACCCCGGGTCACATTGGCCCGGGGTGCAATTGCGTTTACCCCCTAGAATGTGGCTCGTGACCCATGATTCGACAGGAAACGCACCATCCCAGGACGCGGTGGGCGGAAACGGCGCGGACACCGCGCCGTTCGTCTCTGCCGGGCCGGGAGCGAGCAGAACGGCCCGGCGCGGCATCCGCTTTCTGACGGTCCTGGCGGCACTCTTCGTCGCCGCTGTTCTCGCTGTCGCGATCATGATCGGTCTCACGCTGTTCCCGCCGAGCGCATCTCAGACGGTGTGGGTGCAGTTCTCCGAGCTTGAGGGGCGGGTGCAACTGGGTTACTGCCCGTCGCTCGCCGGCACGTTCGAGGGCACGGCCTTCACCGGCGATCTCGACGGCAGCTCGGACATCGTGCCGGTCAAGGTGAGCGCTGATGAATGCGGCAACGCCCGGTTCGCCGATGGTGTCTGGCTGTACCTGCACCGGGCGTCGGTGACGATCGCGTCGACGGCAAGGTAGCCGCACCTGGGTCGCCGGGTGCGGGCCTGGGTCGGTGCTTCAGGCTTCGCCCCGCCGGGCGATGATTCCGATCAGCCGTTCGAGGGAGAACACCGGGTCGCGTCCGCCGCCCTTGACGTCGGCATCCGTTTCGGCCAGGGCCTCGATGCAGCGTGCCAGGCCGGCGTCGCTCCAGCCGCGCAGGTCACGCTGGGCTCGTTCGACCTGCCACGGCGCGAGGCCGAATTGCGCGGCCAGCTGCCCGGATCCGCCGCGCGCGCCGAACAGCTTCGCCATGGTGCGCACCTTGCTGGCGAACGCGGCGACGATCGGCACCGGGTCGGCGCCGGAGGACAGGGCGTGGCGGAGGGTGATGAGCGCTTCCCCGTGCCGCCCGGCGATGGCCGCGTCGGCCACCCGGAACGCGTTGGTCTCGATGCGGCCGCCGTAGTAGCGGTCGACGGTCGTTTCGGTGATCTCGGCGGTGGCGTCGGAGATGAGCTGCTGGCAGGCCGCCGAGAGTTCCGCCAGGTCGTCGGAGAACGCCGCGACCAGGGAGCGCAGCGCGCTGGGTGTGACCCGTTTGCCGGCCACGCTGAATTCAGTGGAGGCGAACTCGTACTTCTCGGTGTCCTTCTTCAGTTCGGTGCAGACGACCTCGATGGCACCGCCCTGCCCACCGCGGACGGCGTCGAGCAGCTTCTTGCCGCGGACTCCCCCGCCATGGCGCAGGACCACCGTGGTGTCGTCGGCGGGATTCTGCAGATAATCGAGCATCTCGACCAGGAGGCCGTCGCTGGCTTTCTCGACCGAGGCCACCCTGATCATCCGTGGCTCACCGAAAAGCGAGGGGCTCGCCAACGTGAGCAGTTCGCCCGGCGCGTAGCTGTCCGCCTGGATGTCGCTGACCTCAAGGCTGGGGTCTTCGAGCCGCAGGAAGTCGCGGAGCTGGCGGATCGCCCGCTCGGCGAGGAACGTTTCGGTGCCGGAGACCAACACGATCGGGGCGGGACGCACCTGGTTCCAGAGGAGTTGCGGGATCGCCACCGCCGTCTTGCCCTTGCCGGGGGCGGCTGATCTGGCGGGTCGAGTGGCCACACGGTTCCTTTCGGTGCTCAATCAAGCCTAGCCGTGGCCACTGACGCTTCCGGTCCGGTCGGCGGGGGCTACGGCGGCCCGGACTGGCGGGTCCGTGAGGAAATGTCAGTGGTGGTTCGTAGGGTGGATGTATGGATACCTGGACCGCGCAGGATTGCCGAACGGCCTGGTTGGTTGCGCGCCTATGTGGTGTCACGTTTGGTGTCACGGGGGAGTTATCCACAGGGTCTGAGGAAATGTCAGTGGTGCTTCCTAGGGTGGAAGTATGAACACCCGGACCCCGCAGGCCACGCCGGACCGTACGGTCGCCGGTGASKCTGTCGCCGGCATGGCCGTGGCGGGGGCAGTGTGGGCCCGGGCGGGGTGGGCCGGGGCGGTGTGGGCCGAGGCGCCGTGGGCCAGGGGGGTGCCGGTGGATCCGGCGGCGGAGTGGTTCGGSGCCGGGTTTGAGGAGTGGCTGACCGTGGTGGGGGTCGGGGAGGGTGAGGATCCGGGGTTCGAGGCGCCGCCGGACCCGTTCGGTGCCGCCGAGGCCGGTGATCCCCCGGAGGGTGACGCGTTCGTGTCGGAGTATTCGCCGCGTCTGGCGGGGTTGTTGGATGAGCTCACCGAGGACGATGCGGTGTTGATGATGCGGGCGGCGCGGCGGGCCCGCACGGTGGAGGCGGCCCGGGTGTGGGCGTTGTCCTCGGACGAGTTCGTGTTGCTGGATGACCGGATGTCCGCGTCGAGACGGTTGGAGTGGGTGATGCGGGCGTTCGTGTCGGAGGTCGGGGCTCGGGAGCACCTGTCGGATGCGATGGCGGGCCGGTTGGTGGACGAGAGCCGGATGYTGSTGGGTGAGTTGCCGGGGACGTTGGAGGCGTTGGGGAGCGCGCGGATCAGTTACCGGCACGCGCAGGTCATCATCAGCCAGGCCCGGACCCTGCCGGTGTCGGCGCGGGCGGGGTTTGAGGAGGCGGTCCTGCCGGAGGCGGCGTTGCTGCCGGCGGGGAAGTTCCGGAAGGTCGCCGTGAGGGCGCGGGAGTATCTGCATCCGGAGTCGATCCAGGTGCGGTCCCGGACGGCCAGGGAGGAACGTTACCTGGGTTTTGATCCGGCCGCGGACGGGATGGCGTGGGTCACCGCGTATCTCCCCGCGGACCGGGCGCAGGCGTTGTTCAACCGGGTCACCACGATCGCGAAATCGTTGCAGCAGCTGGACGGGGAGACCCGCACCCTGCCGCAGATCCGCGCCGACGTCGCGTCCGACCTCCTCCTCGACGGACAGGTCCTGGATGGCCAGCGCCCCGAGGGTGACGCGTCAGACGGCCAGGCGGTCGACGGGCACACCCACGACGGGCCGGTACACGACGGGCACACCCACGACGGGCACCCGGTCAACGGGCAGCTTCCCGGCGGGTCGGGGTGGCGGGTGCTCGGCTCGGACCAGGCCGACCCGGCACCCGACGCCCGACGGTTGTCGCGGCGGGACCGAAGGATGGCCAAGCGGAAGGGACCCAATTGGGGGATCCGGCCGACGGTGATCGTGACGGTGCCGGTGATGACGCTCCTGGGCCACAGCGACGAACCCGGCACCCTCGACGGGTACGGGCCGATCGACGCGGACACCGCCCGGCGTCTGGCCGCGACGGCGCCCTCGTTCCGCCGGCGACGGGATCCTCGACTGGACCTCCCCGACCGGGAAGACCTACACCACCTACCCGGCCACCACCATGCCCCACCCGCCGCCACCGCGAGCCACACCAGAGGCGACCAGCGCGCCACCCGATCCGCTCGACCAAGCAGCACAATTCTGAATCTCGTAACGTTTGGCCGCCAGTCTGACCCAGTCAGCGGCGGGGCGGGATCAATCGCTCATCGGCCGGTCAGCGGTCCGCCTGAGGTGGCATGTGGTGCGCGAATCGCGTGGTCGCCCCGAGAATCAACCGCGACACCGGGAACAGCTCTGCGAGTGACGCGGGAACGCCCGTGAGCTGGGCAACCTCGATCGCGGCACACAGCGCGAATGAGATCGCGGCCACAACGAGTGATCTGACCCGGACACCCACGATGGCGGTGAGCAGGTACACCACGACCGCATAGAGTGCGTCCCCGGCGAAATCCGCGACCGCACCATCCATCAGGAAGTGGACCACCAGGCCCAGCCCGACAACGGGCACCGCAACTGCGGCGAGCCTGACCCGGCGTCTGGAGTCAGCAACCGGGTCATGCCGCCAGCCTATGCGCGCGCGACCGCCGATAGCGTGCCCCGCCGGCGCTATGCGCTCAATCGCGGGTAGTCCGTGTAGCCCCTGGCGCCCGCGGCATAGAACGTCGCGGAGATGGGCTCGTTCTCCTGCTCCTCGGTCTCCCAGCGCTCGATGAGGTCGGGATTCGCGATCGCCGGGCGGCCGATGGCCACAGCATCGGCGTGTGCCCCCTCGACCAGTTCGATCGCTTCCTCACGCGTCGTGACGGTGGAGAAGCCGCTGTTGACGATGATCTTTCCGCCGAAGCGACTACGAATGCCCTGAACGAGGGCACCGGCCGGTTCGTTGTGGAGCACGCTCAGGTAGGCGAGACCGAGCGGCGCAATGCCGTCGGCAAGGGCGTCGTAGGTCGACGCGACGTCGGCGAGATCCGTCTCGAGCACATCCTGGATGTTGTGCATGGGGGAAATGCGAAGACCGACCCGGCCGCCGCCGATCTCGTCCGCGACAGCCCGGACGACGTCGATGAGGAACCTCGCGCGGTTCTCCGGTGACCCGCCGAACTCGTCTTCACGTTGATTCGACGCCGAGGACAGGAATTGGTGCAGCAGGTAACCGTTTGCCCCATGGATCTCGACTCCGTCCAGCCCGGCAGCGATCGCATTCCGTGCGGCGGTCACAAACTCTTCCCTGACCATCGCGAGATCGGCGGGTGTAAGGGCATGCGGGATCTGAAAGGGCGCCTTGCCGGTGGGCGTCCGAACCTCACCAGCGATCGCGATGGCACTCGGAGCGACGGTGCGGCCGGTTCCGCTGATAGCGGTGTGTGAGACTCGCCCGCCATGCATCAGCTGCATCACGATCCGGCCACCGTGCGAGTGAACGGCTTCGGCGACACCCCGCCAGCCGTCCACCTGGTCGTCACCCAGGATGCCGGGCTGCCCGGCATAGGTACGAGACTCCGCGCTGAGGTAGGTGCCCTCCGTGATGATCAGGCCCATGCTGGCTCGCTGCGCATAGTGCTCGGCGATGAGGTTCCCCGGCACCCCGGTTCCGTCGGAGCGCAGCCGGGTGAGAGGCGCCATGACCACCCGGTTGGGCAGGTGCAGGTCGCCGAGCGAAATGGGCGCGAACAAGTTCATCAAGAGGCCTTCCGAGGTGGGTGCGCCGCCACCGACGGAACCCTCATGACAACGCGACGAGGTGCCCCGGGTATTCCGAACTCAGTCGACCGGTTCCACTTGCGTCGCAATATAGCCACGGTCGGCGGCAGAAAGCACGACCTTGGCATCCGCTGGCAGACCGTCGACGTTGCAGATCGTGCAGATCTCGCTGAGGATCCGCGCGGGAAGCGACTCCTCCATGTGTGTCACCAGCCATTGCTTGGCCGGAATATCCAGGTGAGGCCACCACAATTCGATGGGTGGCAGCTCCGATGCGATGTGCATCACAGCCCTCCTCTCGATGAGACCAGTGCTGCGCTTCCAACGATACGCTTCGCGATCCGTCCCGAGGAAGGGAATCCATCGCGCTCTGGCGCGACCCGGCGCGTCCCTGCCCGGCCGCCGACGCGGCGGGCACCATCGCTGGGGCGATCACCAGCCGGCAGGCTTGTAGTCCTTGAGGAAGACGCCGTGAAGGTCCTCGCCCGCTTCGCCGCGCACGATCGGGTCGTACACCCGTGCCGCCCCGTCGACCAGGTCCAGCGGTGCATGGAAGCCCTCTTCGGCCAGGCGCACCTTGGTCGGGTGCGGGCGCTCGTCGGTGATCCAGCCGGTGTCGACGCTGGTCATCAGGATGCCGTCGGACAGCATCTCCTTGGCGCTGGTGCGCGTCAGCATGTTGAGCGCCGCCTTGGCCATGTTCGTGTGGGGATGTCCGGGGCCCTTGTACCCGCGGCCGAACACGCCCTCCATTGCTGACACGTTCACCACGTAAGTGCGTCGGGCAGCGGATGCCTTCATCGAGGCACGCAGCCGGCTCACCAGCAGGAACGGCGCGGTTGTGTTGCACAACTGCACTTCCAGCATCTCCAGCGGGTCGACGTCTTCGACGTTCGCGGTCCAGCTATTGACGTGGTGCAGGTCGGGCACCAGCCCGCCGGCGTCGATCGCGGTCCCTGCGGCGAGGTGCGCGAGCGAGGACGAACCCGGCGCCAGCGCCAGGTTGGTCAGGTCGTCGGCCGTGAGCGCTCCGGATTTCGCGATAGCCGCTGCGGCCAGGATCGGATGGCTGGCCACCGAGGCAGCCAGGGCAAGCGGATGCGCGTCACTGGTGTGCCCGAACGTCACGATCTCGGGCATCTGGCCGGCGGGCAGCGACGGCAACGGCGACTGCTCTGCTTCGACCAGCGGTGAATACGAGCCGGGGGAGCGGCGAACGGTCTGGGCCGCGTTGTTGATCAGGATGTCCAGCGGTCCCTGGGCGGCGACCGAGTCGGCGAGGCCGATGACCTGGGCGGGGTCGCGCAGGTCGATGCCGACGATGCGCAGGCGGTGCAGCCAGTCGCCGGAGTCCGGCATTGCCGCGAACCGGCGCACGGCGTCGCGAGGGAACCGCGTCGTGATGGTGGTGTGCGCGCCGTCACGGAGCAGACGCAGGGCGATGTACATGCCGATCTTGGCACGACCTCCGGTGAGCAGCGCCCGCTTGCCGGTGAGGTCAGTGCGTGCGTCGCGTTTCTCGTGGCTCAGAGCAGCGCAACTCGGGCACAGCTGGTGGTAGAACGCGTCGACGAGGGTGTACTTCTGTTTGCAGATGTAGCAGGCGCGGGGAACCAGGAGCTCGCCGGCCGTTGGCGCGTCGACTCCGCGGGTGAGCTGGGCGCCCCGCGTCTCGTCGTCGATGCGGGTGGGCGCTCCGGTCGCGGTCGCCGCGATCACGGTGCGGTCGTATTCGGCGATCGCCTGGCGTTTCTCCGCCCGGCGCACGGTCTTGACCGACTTGAACATCTTGGCGGTCGCCTGGCGCACGGTGGTGAAGTCGGGATGATCAGGGTCGATCTCGCTGAGCGAGGCGAGAACGCGGAGGGTGACCTCGAGGTCGTGCGGATCGATGCCCGACATCACGGGGGTCGTCGACAATTCAGAAGGGGAAAGGGTCTCCGAGGTCATCCGAGAATTCTATGGCGGGCGGATTGGAGAACGCCCTACGCCCGTCCGGCCGCGAACGGCGGTACTGTCCGAACAAGACGGCAGGCGAACGCCTGGCGTACATTTCGAGGAGACGCCGTGAACGATTTCATCGCGCGAGCCCAAACCACGATCGCCGCCCCGGCGAGCCGCGTCTGGAAAGCGCTCACCGACCCAGGCCTGATCCGGCAGTACATGTTCGGCACCGAGGTGATCACGACGTGGGAACCGGGAACATCGATCCGCTACCGCGGCGAATGGGAAGGCAAGCCGTATGAAGACAAGGGCACCATCCTGGACTTCGAACCGGAGAAGCGGATGCGCTCGACCCACTTCAGTCCGCTGGGCGGACAGCCCGACGCGCCGGAGAACTACCACACGCTCACTTACACACTGGCCGAAGAGGGCGGCCGGACCACCGTGACGCTCACCCAGGACAACAATCCCGATCAAGCCGCCGCGGCACACTCTGAGAGCATGTGGCAACCGATGCTGGAGTCGCTGCGGGAGCTGGTTGAGAGCGGCACCCCGCCGGCAGCATAGGCTGGGGCAATGGCTGATTCCGTTGAGTTCTGGTTCGATCCCTCCTGCCCATGGGCGTGGATGACCTCCCGGTGGGTGGACGAGGTTGCCGAACACCGCGACCTCGACGTGACTTGGAACGTGATGAGCCTCGCCGTCCTCAACGAGGACAAGGACGTCAGCGACGACTACAAGGCCTTCTTCCCTCGGGCCCTCAAGTACACCCGGCTGGTGGCAGCGGCCAAGGAGCTGCACGGCGCGCAGATCGTCAAGCCGCTCTACGACGCGCTCGGCACCCGGATCCACCCCGGCGCCAGCATCGACCCCGACGAGGTCATCCCCGCGGCGCTCGCCGAAGTGGGCCTTCCCGCTGACTTGGCCGCGTATGCCGACAGCACGGAATATGACCCGCAGATGCGGGCGAGCCACTTCGAGGGAATCAACCGGGTCGGCCAGGATGTCGGCACGCCGGTCATCGCCGTGGGCGGCGTGGCCTTCTTCGGCCCGGTCATCTCCCCGGCCCCGAAGGGCGCCCAGGCGCTCGCCCTCTGGGATGGCGTCGTCGCAGCGGCCGCATACGACGGGTTCTTCGAGATCAAGCGCACCCGCACCCGGGGACCGATCTTCGACTGAGCCACAGCCGGTCGCCCGGCACCATCCGGCGTGGTCGCGTCAATAGACTGCTGTCATGCGTATCCACATCGCCACCGACCACGCGGGTCTGGATTTCAGCCGCTTCCTGATCGAGCACTTGACGAACGCCGGACACGACGTCGTCGACCACGGCCCGGCCGAGTACGACGCTCTCGACGACTATCCGGCGTTCTGCATCAATGCCGCGCAGGCTGTCGTCGACGACCAGGCCGAGGGGATTCCGGCGCTGGGCGTCGTCTTCGGCGGCTCCGGCAACGGCGAGCAGATCGCCGCGAACAAGGTGCAGGGCGCCAGGGCCGCGCTGGTCTGGAACATCAGCACCGCGCAACTGGCTCGCCAGCACAATGACGCGAACGTCATCTCGATCGGCGCCCGCCAGCACACGGTCGAGGATGCGACGGCGTTCATCGACGCGTTCATCGCCGAACCGTTCTCCAACGAGGAGCGGCACGCGCGACGCATCGCGCAACTGGCCGAATACGAGACGACCGGCGACATCGCGGGGAAAGGCATCCGTCACTAACCATGCCTGAGGGTCACTCCGTCCACCGCATCACCCGGCAGTTCGCCCGCAACTTCGTGGGCAAGCAGGTTGCGGTCAGCTCGCCGCAGGGTCGTTTCGCCGCCGGCGCCGCCCAACTCGACGGACACGTGATGACCGACGCGAAGTCCGTCGGCAAGCAGATGTTCCTCGAGTTCGACAACCACCTCTGGCTCCGCGTTCACCTCGGAATGTACGGGGCGTGGGACTTCGCCGGCGACATCCTGATGGACGCCACGATCGCATCCGCCAACGGCCGGATGGGCCAGACCAACCAGCGCGGCACCACTCTCGACGAGGCATCCCTCGACACGCCTATTTTCGATGCCGCCGGCGAGAACTCGATGCACTCGATCGGCGCCCCGCGGCGCACCCGGCTGCGAATGGCCGAGCAGGAGAAGGAGATCGACCAACTCGATACCTTCCCGCCCCAGCCGGTGGGCCAGGTGCGGCTGCGATTGTTGACGGATGCCGTTTCCGCAGACCTCCGCGGACCGACCGCGTGTGAGGTGCTCGACCCCGCCCAGGTCGATGCGGTGATCGCGAAACTCGGACCCGATCCCATCCTCGACCAGTCACCGGAGGCCGAAGACCGTTTCACCACCACGGTGCTGAAGAAGCCCACCCCGGTCGGCTTGCTGCTGATGGACCAGGGCGTGGTCGCGGGAATCGGCAACGTCTACCGCGCTGAACTGCTGTTCCGGTCGCGGATCAATCCCCACTCACCCGGAAAGTCGCTCGCCGAGGACTCCGTTCGGCATCTCTGGAAGGACTGGGGACACCTGCTGAAGATCGGCGTCGCGACCGGGCAGATGATGACCATGGACGACCTCGACGATGACGCCTACAAGCTGGCGATGGCCAACCGGGCGGACCGACATTGGGTGTACAAGCGGGAGGGCCTGCCGTGCCGGGTCTGCGGCACCCACATCGCATTGGAAGAAATGGGCGCCCGCAAGTTGTACTGGTGCCCGTTCTGCCAGAAGTAGTCACCCACCCGGCCGCCGGTGGCGTGCCCCTGCACAGCTGAGATCGAGGGACGAATGAGACAGAATCCGAGCTTCGTGTTGGGCGAGCTGGCGGAGATCAAACGGCTGGTGCGGGAGAACCCGTGGGTGACGATGGTCAGCCACACGGCAGGCGGCGATCTCGTCGCCTCCCACTATCCGGTGATCCTGGACGAGTCGGCCGAGAGTGCGAGCGATGAGCTGGTCCTGCTCAGCCACGTCGGCCGGCCGGATGAGCAGCTGCACGAACTGGGCCGACACGAACTGCTGGTGATCGTGCAGGGCCCGCACGGCTACATTTCTCCGGGCTGGTACGACGCCAGGCCGGCGGTGCCCACCTGGAACTTCGTCGTCGCGCACCTCTACGGCACCCCGGAGCTGTTGACCGACGAGGAGAACCTCGGCGTGCTCGAGCGGCTCGTCGACCACTTCGAGGACCGGCTGCCGGAGCCGCGCCGGATGAACGGCACCGTGGAGAACGCCGAGTACGCCGCCCGGATCGTCACCGGGACGGTCGGCTTCCGCTTGAAGGTCAACCGATTCGTCGCCAAGAACAAGATGAGCCAGAACAAGCCGGCCGGGACGGTCGAACGAATCCTCACCGAGCTGGAGGGCGACGGCCCGTACGCCAGCCCGACCCTGGCTGCCGAAATGCGTCGCGTGCATGACCGCCTCAACCGGTGAGGCTGGCGGCATGAGCCTGTTTCTGCACAACGCCCGCCTGCCGGGCAGCGACGATCTGCTCGACCTCGAGCTTGGTGCCGGCCGGGTGCGGCGCATCGGCTACATCGACCCCGATGAACGCGCCGGGCGTTCGAGCGGCGCGACGACACTCGACCTCGCAGGGCGCTGGGTGATCCCGGGACTCTGGGACAACCATGTTCACTTCAGCCAGTGGGCACAGACCAGCCGTCGCCTCGACGTCAGCTCCGCGGCATCCGCCGCGGCAGCCGCAACGCTGGTCGGCCACCGGCTCACCGCCGGCGGGTCGGGGGAGTCCCTGGTCGGTTTCGGATTCCGTGACGGCCTGTGGCCGGATGCGCCCGGTCGCGGTGTGCTGGACGCCGTCTCCGGATCGGTACCGGTGGTCCTGGTCAGCGGCGACCTGCACTGCTGCTGGCTGAACTCGGCGGCACTCGCCCGGCACGGGTTCGCCGACCACCCCACCGGGCTGCTGCGCGAGGACGACTGTTTCGCGGTGCAACGCGCCATCGACACCGTGGACGACGCCGTGATGGATGCGTGGGCCGATGAAGCCGCGCACGCCGCGGCAGCGCGCGGTGTGGTGGGGGTCGTCGACCTGGAGATGACCTGGAACCTGGAGCACTGGCAGCGCCGGATGGCGTCAGGAACCGACTCCCTGCGCGTGGAATTCGGGATCTACACCGCCGACCTCTCCCGCGCCGTGGGTGCGGGGTTGCGCACCGGGGACCTGATCCCCGGCACCGGAGGGCTTCTCACCGTCGGGCCGTACAAGGTGATCACCGACGGGTCGCTGAACACCCGCACCGCATACTGCTTCGACGAGTACCCCGGCCTCGAAGGGCAACCCGGCTCGCGCGGAGTGCTGAACGTACCGCCGGAGGCATTGCTCGCGCACCTCCGCACGGCCGTCTCGGCCGGCATCCGGCCGGCGGTGCATGCGATCGGCGACCACGCGAACGCGCTGGCGCTGGACGCATTTGAAGAACTCAACACCGGTGAAGAACGCAGCGCCGGTGAAGAACTCGCGGGGCCTGGCAGTATCGAGCACGCCCAGTTGCTCGCGCCGTCCGACATCCCACGATTCGCCCGCCTCGGCGTGGTGGCCAGCGTTCAGCCGGAGCACGCCATGGATGACCGTGACGTCGCCGATCGTTTCTGGGCCGGCCGCACCGATCGCGCGTTCGTGCTGGCGAGCCTGCTGAACGCGGGGGTGCACCTGGCGCTCGGCTCCGACGCACCGGTCGCTCCGCTGGACCCGTGGGTGACCATGGCCGCCGCGGTCGGGCGCAGCCGGGCCGGTCGGGAGCCGTGGCACCCCGAGCAGGCGATCTCCCGCCAGGCGGCGCTGGCCGCGTCGGCGCGCGGACGACACACCGTTGCCGTGGGCGACGTGGCAGACCTGGCGGTCGTCGAAATCGACCCGTTCACGGCATCCGTTGACGACCTGCGGCGGATGCCGGTGGCCGCCACGCTGATCGCCGGCCGGTTCACCCACAACGCGTTGTAGCGCGGTCAGCGCGCGCGCCCACCTGCACGGTGCGGGGGTTTTCCCCCGCACCGTTTTGGTTGCCTGCCCTCTGCCCCGCCGGGAGCAGCCCGGCCAGAGTGGGGATATGACCACTGAAACTGCCCCGGCATCTGCCACGCTGGACACCATGAGCCACGAACCCGTTACCGCACGCCGAGCCGGCTACGGCTCGCTGTGGGCGAGGGTTCCGCGGGAACTCGGCTTCCTGCTCCTCACCCTGCCGATCGTGGTGGCCGCGATTTCCGTTCTCAGCGCGGTCTTCTTCACCGGCGTCGGCATGATCGCGATCTTCGTGGGCCTGTTCATCATCGTGGTCAGCCTGTACATCGCGCGCGGGTTCGGCATGCTCGAGGTGGTGCGCCTGCGCTGGGCCGGCCAACCGGAGATCCGCCAGCCGCAGTGGGAGCCGAAGGGCGAACCGAACACCGCGCTTCGCGCGATCCTCGGCCCCCTCGTGAACGGCCACTACTGGCTGTACCTGCTCCACGGCATGGTGGTCAACTTCATCCTCGGGGTGGTCAGCTGGGTCGTCACCGTGGTGTGGCTGTCGGTCGGGCTGGGAGGCGTGACGTCCTGGTTCTGGGGCAGGTTCCTGCCCACCGATGAGCAGAACCTCTGGCTGCACCAGGTCATCCTCGACTGGACGTTCCCCGGAAACTCGTTCACCATCGACCCGTACCTGGGGGAGAGCGTGCTCGAGTTCGCGGTCGGCGCGCTGTTCCTGGTGACCCTGCCGTTCATCACCCGGGGGTTCACCGTGCTGCACTACGCGGTGGCTCGGGGGATGCTCAGTGCGTGGCGCTCCGAGGCGCTGCAACGCGAGGTTGCCGACCTCTCCGCGTCACGGGGCGCCGCCGTCGCCGCAGAGGACCAGTCCCTCCGCCGGCTCGAACGCGACATCCACGACGGTCCGCAGCAACGCCTGGTGCGCCTGCAGATGGACCTCGCCAGCGCCGAACGCAAACTCGATTCAGATCCCGGCGCCGCCCGGATGCTCCTGACTGAAGCCCGTGGCCAGGCCCACGACACCCTGGAAGAGCTGCGTGCCCTTTCCCGCGGGCTGGTGCCACCGATCCTGCAAGACCGCGGGCTGGTGACCGGGCTCGAATCCCTGGCCGCCCGCAGCACCGTTCCGGTGCAGCTGGAGATGAACCTCGACCCCGAGCTGCGGCTGCCCTCCGAGATCGAACGAAGTGCCTATTTCGTCGCGTCCGAACTGCTGACGAACGCCGCCAAGCACGCCAGGGCCACCGGCATCCGCTTGCATGCGGCCCTCCGCCGGGTACCGGACGGCGACACCACCTGGCTGGATATCTGGGTCATCGACAACGGCGTTGGCGGCGCGGTCTTCGCCGACGGCCACGGACTGCGCGGCCTGGACGAGCGGCTGCGGGGCCTCCGCGGCATCCTCAGCATCGACAGCCCGGTCGGCGGCCCTACTGCCATCGGCGCGCACATCCCGCTGACCGACACGGCGGAGAGCTCGATCCCCCTATCCTGAGTGGGTGACAGAGGACACCCCCACTCCGCTCAGGCTGGTACTCGCCGAAGATTCGGTGTTGCTGCGCGAGGGGCTGATCCGGCTCTTCGGTGAGGCCGGTTTCGAAACGGCAGCGGCATACGGTGACGCCGACGCGCTGCTGGCCGAGGTGGAACAGGTGCGGCCGGACCTCGCAGTGCTCGACGTGAGGATGCCGCCGACGTTCCGCGACGAGGGAGTGCGGGCGGCGATCGAGCTGCGCCGCCGCATCCCTGGCATGGGGATCCTGCTGCTCAGCCAGTACGTCGAGGGCACGTACGCGCACGAGCTGCTCTCTGCCGGCGGCGCCGGTGGGCGAGGCGCCGGCGGCACTGTGCGGGAGGGCGGGATGGGGTACCTGCTCAAGGACCGGGTCGCCTCACTGGACGAATTCAAGGACGCGATCGACAGGATCAGCGCCGGGGGCACGGTGCTGGACCCGCAGGTGGTGCGGGAACTGCTGGCGCGCCGCACGGACCCGCTCGCGGCCCTCACCCCGCGGGAGCGCGAGGTGCTCGGACTGATGGCCGAGGGCCGCACCAACACCGGCATCGCGAAGGCCCTGGTGATCGGCGTCGGCGCGGTGGAGAAGAACGTGACCGCGATCTTCCAGAAACTGCAGCTGGAGGACTCCGGCACCGACCACCGACGGGTTCTCGCCGTCCTGGCGTTCCTGCAGCACTAGCGGCTAGCGGGGCCGCTTGTGCGGGGCCGGGGAGGGGAACCCGGGTGAGTAGGTGGTCCAGACGCGGCTGAATCGTCGGCCGCCCCTGACCACCGAGACAACCAGGTAGATCGCCCCGGCGACGAGTCCGACCACCAGTGCGATCCAACCCGGAACCGCAAGGGCCGCGGCGATCCCGGCGACGAACAGGCCGGCGAGGGTCGCGTTGACCGTGATGATCAGCACCATGCTGCTGCCGGCAACGTGGTTGGCGCCAGACCGTTCGGCCAGCATGAAGTAGGTGTGCTGGCTTCCGGGCCGGTCGTCGAATCGCGAGCTCATCAGGTACGGCACGATGCCGGGGTCGAGCTCGGCATAGGCGGCGCGCAGCCGGTTCATGGCCAGCACATACGACAAGTCCTCGAATCCGACATTGACCACCCGGATCTGGGTGAGTACGCCCACCAGGAACACGATGGCCACCACGATGATCGCCAGCAGCGGGAACATCCCATCGAAGTGCATGGCTTGGCCGGCCAGCGCGAGGCTGACCAGGCCAGCGGACGTGAGGGTGAGGAAGATGCTGATGCGGGTGAGCACTTCGGCCTGGGTGGTGCTGCGCGACGCCAGCAGGCTCCAGTGCTCGGTCGCGAGCAATTGGGCGCGCACCGACGGGGAAACCGACTCGGGATCGTCGGGTGAGGGGACCGGAGGGTCCGTCATTGTTCAATTGTGCTCCTGGCCGGCGGCCCTGACTAGGGTGCCGGTGGCTCTTTTCGCACTGGTTGCCGGGCCTGTCGGGCATTACACTCGTGCCAAACCCGAGAGGTGGAGGTCATGAACAGAACCCCCGCATCCGTCGACGAATACATCGCAACCTTCCCGGAGGACGTCCAGGCCGTGCTGCAGGAGGTGCGCAGAACAGTGAGCGGCGCCGCCCCTGGCGCTGCGGAGTCGATCAGTTACGGCATGCCGACGGTGTCGATAGGTCAAGCCCGGATCCACTTCGCCGGCTGGAAGCGGCATGTGGCCATCTACGCGATACCGACCATGGAGGGCGAGCTTGAGGGCGACCTGGCCCGGTATCGCGGCGACAAGGGAACCCTGACGTTCCCGCTGGCCGAGCCGGTGCCGTACCCCGTCATCGAGCGCGCCGTGGCCGCGACGTGGGAACAGCGGTCATGACCACGTTCACGACCCGCCTCCGGCTGCTCGGCAACAACTCCGGAATCCCGGTTCCCGACGACGTGGTCGCCGGCTTCAGTGCGGGCAAACGGGTGCCGGTCGTCGTGACGATCGGGGACTACAGCTACCGCAACACCGTTGCGCCGTATCGAGGCGAGTACATGATCTCGCTGAGTGCTGCGCACCGGCAGGCATCCGGCCTCACCGGCGACGAAGAGGTCGAGGTCACACTCGAGGTCGACTCCGCGCCGCGCCAGGCGGAGGTTCCGGCGGACTTCGCCGACGCCCTGGCCGCGGATGGCGCCGCCAAAGCTGCGTTCGACAGGCTCTCCTACAGCGCTCAAAGCCGGTTCACCCTGGACATCATCGGAGCGAAGACCGCGGATACCCGCCAGCGACGGATCGACAAGGCACTCACGACGCTGCGGGGGGAGTAGCCGAGGATGGACCTGCCGGGCGGCGGTGACATCCTGGAATTCAGCGATGCCGCCGAGTGGGAGTCCTGGCTGGCCGACCACCACGAGTCATCGGCCGGCGCCTGGCTGATAATCGCAAAGAAGAACTCCGGCCGGGCTTCGGTCACGATCGGCGAGGCGCTCGATGTGGCGCTGTGTTTCGGCTGGATCGACAGCCAGCGCAAACCACTGGATGCGACCCGCTACCTGCAGAGGTACTCGCGTCGGCGGCCGGGCGGCTCCTGGTCGAGGATCAACGTCGACAGGGTCGATGCGCTGATCGAAGCGGGACGGATGCGTGAGCCGGGCCTTCGCGAAGTCACAGCCGCGCAGGCGGACGGCCGGTGGGCATCCGCCTACGAATCGCAACGGAACGCCACCGTTCCACCCGACCTCGAGGCGGCTCTCGCCGGTAACCAGGAAGCGCAGCGCGCCTTCGGCAGCCTGGGGCGCACCGAACGCTACACGGTGATACTGCGGATCGTGAAGGCGAGAACACCCGAGGTTCGGGCTTCACGCCTCCAGGAGGCGGTGCTCGCACTGGAGGCTGCGGCTGGACATCCGGCCGGTACGGAGGGGATGACGGGAATCGAACCCGCGTGATCAGGTTGGAGGGGCTGACGAGAATCGAACTCGCATCATCTGTTTGGAAGACAGAGGCTTTACCACTAAGCTACAGCCCCGAATCCGACGGGTTTCCGCCGGGATTTCGTATTCAGTTGTTGGCCGATCCGTAAAGCGTTTCGGATCGTGGGGACAGCTCCATCAGTTTGGAAGACCGAGGCTCTACCATAGAGCCACATCCCCGTGTCCGCCGGTTCCCCGGAGGCACTCGAATATCGTAGTACAGGTTTCGGGCCAGCTGCTGCCAGCCAACCTGCATTCCGCGCCGGTCGAGGTGCATTAGACTGACCGAGGTCAATCCGCCTGTCGTGAGTTCGTTCGCGCGCCAAGAGGGTGGCCCCAGCGGGTTGAGCAAGATGGCAATCCGGGGCGTAGCTCAGCTTGGTAGAGCGCTCGGTTTGGGACCGAGAGGTCGCAGGTTCGAATCCTGTCGCCCCGACCATCACCCAGAACATCGTTCCAGATACAGGAGAGTCCCCACGTGAAGTCCACGGTCGAAAAGCTGAGCCCCACGCGCGCCAAGCTCACCATTGCGGTGACACCCGAGGAGCTCAAGCCCAGCATCACCCACGCCTACAGCCACATCGCCGAGGAAATGAACATCCCCGGCTTCCGCAAGGGCAAGGTTCCGCCGCCCATCATCGACCAGCGCGTCGGCAAGTCGGCCGTGCTCGAGCACGCCGTCAACGAGGGACTCGACGGCTTCTACCGTTCGGCCGTTGACGAGTACAAGCTCCGCCCGCTCGGTCGCCCCGAGGCTGACATCGTCGAATGGCCCAGCGACAAGGACTTCTCCGGAGACCTGCTGCTCTCGATCGAGGTTGACGTGCGCCCCGAGATCGAAATCCCCGCCTACGAGGGACTGAAGCTCACCGTCGACGCCGTCGAGGTCAGCGACGAGGAAGTCACCGAGGAACTCGACAACCTGCGCAGCCGCTTCGGCACGCTCATCACCGTCGACCGTCCCGCCAAGACGGGCGACTTCGTGCAGATCGACCTGGTCGCAGCAATCACCGGCGTCGAGGTCGACACCGCCAACGGAATTTCCTACGAGCTCGGTTCCGGCGAACTGATCGAGGGCATCGACGAAGCCCTCGACTCGCTCACCGCCGGTGAGACCACCGTCTTCAACTCCAACCTCCTCGGTGGCGACCACGAGGGCGAGACCGCCGAGATCACCGTGACCGTCCTGGCCGTCAAGGAGCGCGAGCTTCCCACCGCCGACGACGACTTCGCACAGATCTCCAGCGAATTCGACACCATCGACGAGCTGAAGGCCAGCCTGAAGACGCAGGTCGAGCGGTCCAAGACCTTCGGCCAGGGCAGCCAGGCCCGCGACCAGCTGATCGAGAAACTCCTCGAGTCGGTCGAGGTTCCGATTCCGGCCGCGATCATCGAAGACGAGGTGCACCGTCACCTCGAGGGCGAGAACCGCCTCGAAGACGACGTACACCGCGCCGAGGTCACCGAGTCCAGCGAGAAGACGTTCCGCCAGCAGATCCTGCTCGACACCATCGCCGAGGCCGAGAAGGTGCAGGTGAGCCAGGATGAGCTCACCCAGTACCTGATCCAGGGCGCCAGCCAGTACGGCATGGACCCCAGCGAGTTCGTGCAGGCGCTCTCCAGCAACGGACAGATCCCGTCGATGGTCGCCGAGGTCGCCCGCAACAAGGCGCTCGCCATCGTCCTCGGCAAGGCCGAGATCGTCGACTCCAACGGCGCCACGATCGACCTCACCGAGTTCGTTGCCGTCCCCGACGCAGCCGACGGCGAGGCTGCTGAAGCGGATGCCGCTGACGCGTCGGCGACGGACGCTGCCGACGACGCCGCCGCACCGGCCGACGAGGCGCCCGAAGCCGGGGCCAAGCCGAAGAAGAAGGCCGCAGCCAAGAAGTAGCATCACCCGGTTGTCACCAGCCGAAGAAGGGCCGGGCGTCGGAGACGCCCGGCCCTTCTGCGGCCTGGCGCCACGAAAACCGGCCAGAATCGGCATCCGTCGTTCGAAACCGGACAGTTTGCGTGTCTGAGCGGGTTCCGTCCGGTTTCCGGTGCCGCGAATATCCGGCGCGGGCACCTGGGACGAGCGAAAGCGCTGCCGGCGAAAGCCGAGGAGGATGAGCTCCGCGTCACGGCGGGCGTCTTCGTCGCGCGAGAGCTCGTCATCGTGCCGTCGGCCGCCATCGAGCTCGGCGGCCAGCCGAAGCAGGGTATCAAGGCCCGAGTCCGCCTGGCCGTTGATGCGCGCCCGCAGTCGGCGGAGTCGCCGGGGCAGCACACCGAAGACGTCGTCCAGCTGCCGGGACCGCACAAGTCCCGCGTTGAGTGCGCTGTCGATCGAAGCCACCACGTCATCGGGCGACGCCAGTCGTGCGAAATGCGCGAGCGAGTCCCGCAGCGACATGCGCTATTGCCGGTCGGAGGTGTGCGGAAAATGCTCCCGCGGCCGCAGCCGGTGTTCGCCCGGTCCCAAGGGCGGGACCCGGCTCGCGTCCTGCGGAACGGCGACCCAAAGGCCGTCGGGACGCGTGACCCACACCCCATAGCTGGCCGGGGCAGAACCGGCAGCCAGGCGACCGCCGAGAGCCACTGCTCGAGTCGCGCGACCGTCGGCACCGGGATGCGCCACCCGACTCCGCCCTATCGGCCACAACCGGCGGCCGTCGAGCCCTCGCCTCAGGTCACGTTCGGAGTAGCCGAGGTCGTAGAGCTGTGCTCGCCGGGCGAGGTACCCGAATCGTGCCATGTCCTGGCTGAGTATGCGTTGCATCCGACGATTGTGGGTTCGTGCCGCCGTGTCGTGGCAGCAATCACTGCGATCGGGGGACAAACCGAGCCCGTGCGGCCCTGTGGAGGACGCATCCTCTGGCGAATGCCGACGCGCGTGGGTCGGGCGCGCCGCGCAATCTGCCGAGGGCGAACAGAGCAGTTCTGCCGCGTTGGCTCCTATAGATTCAATTCGAACGATAACTGAAACGGAGCGCGACATGGCCGAACAGACACCCACTCCCGGTGTTTTTGACCGACTGCTGAAGGACCGCATCATCTGGCTCGGCTCAGAGGTCCGTGACGACAACTCGAACGAGATCTGCGCGAAGATCCTCCTGCTCGCCGCAGAGGACTCGAAGCGGGACATCTACCTGTACGTGAACTCGCCCGGTGGGTCGATCACCGCCGGCATGGCGATCTACGACACGATGAAATTCGTGCCGAACGACATCGTCACCGTCGGCATCGGCCTGGCCGCCTCGATGGGGCAGTTCCTGCTCTCCTCGGGCACCAAGGGCAAGCGCTACATCACCCCGAACGCGCGAGTGCTGCTGCACCAGCCGTCCGGCGGCTTCGGCGGCACGGCCGCCGACATCCAGACCCAGGCCAAGGTCATCCTCGACATGAAGAAGCGGATGGCTGAACTCACCGCGGAGCAGACCGGCAAGAGCGTCGAACAGATTCTCATCGACAACGACCGCGACAACTGGTTCACCGCCCAGGAAGCCCTTGAGTACGGCTTCGTGGACCACCTGCGCGAGTTCGCCTCCGAAGTGGTCGGCGGTGGCGGCACCGACGAATCCGTAACCGACGCAGTGAACAAGAAGTAGGGACGAGAGCACGAACATGGAATTCAACAATTTCGGCCTCCCGGCCGCGGGCGGCGTCGCTCGCCCCGCCGAAGCCCGTTACATCCTGCCGACGTTCGAAGAGCGAACGGCATACGGCTACAAGCGCCAGGACCCGTACGCCAAGCTGTTCGAGGACCGCATCATCTTCCTCGGCGTGCAGATCGACGACGCATCCGCTGACGACGTCATGGCGCAGCTGCTGGTGCTAGAGAGCCAGGACCCCGACCGTGACATCGTCATGTACATCAACTCCCCGGGTGGTTCGTTCACCGCGATGACGGCGATCTACGACACCATGCAGTACATCCGTCCGCACATCCAGACGGTGTGCCTGGGCCAGGCCGCGTCAGCGGCCGCTGTCCTGCTGGCCGGCGGAACAGAGGGCAAGCGCCTCGCCCTCCCGAACGCCCGCATCCTGATCCACCAGCCGTCGGTCGGCGGCCAGGGCGGCGGGCAGGCTTCGGACATCGAGATCCAGGCCGCCGAGATCCAGCGCATGCGCGTGTGGCTCGAGGAGACGCTCTCCCACCACTCCAACCGCACACCGGAGCAGGTTCACCGGGACATCGACCGCGACAAGATCCTCGGCGCGTCCGAAGCGCTCGAGTACGGCCTGATCGACCAGGTCCTCACGTCGCGCAAGAACGTTCCGGTGCTGGTCAAATAGAGCACCGGGCCGTTCGGCAACGGCGCGCCGCCACCTGCGCGGCGCGCCGTTTCACATTGTGCCGGGCCTGCGAGCATCTGTCACTCTCACAGGCTAGGCTCAATAAGACACCGATGGAGGAGGCTGACCGATGGCCCGAATAGGCGAAAGCGCCGACCTGCTCAAGTGCTCCTTCTGCGGGAAGAGCCAAAAGCAGGTGCAGCAGCTCATTGCCGGCCCCGGTGTGTACATCTGCGACGAATGCGTCGAACTGTGCAACGAGATCATCGAGGAGCGACTCGCCGAAGCCGGCGAAGTCGAAGGTTCCGGGGATTTCGACCTCCCGAAGCCGAAGGAGATCTTCGGTTTCCTCGAGGAATACGTCATCGGGCAGGAAGCCGCCAAGCGCGCCCTGGCCGTTGCCGTCTACAACCACTACAAGCGGGTTCGCGCCCGCGGGACGCTCCGCGACGCCGACGCGATGCACGACGACGTGGAGATCGCGAAGTCGAACATCCTGCTGATCGGCCCGACCGGCTGCGGCAAGACCTACCTCGCGCAGACGCTCGCCAAGCGCCTCAACGTTCCCTTCGCGGTAGCGGATGCGACGGCACTCACCGAGGCCGGGTACGTCGGTGAGGATGTCGAGAACATTCTCCTGAAGTTGATCCAGGCTGCCGACTACGACGTCAAGCGGGCCGAAACCGGAATCATCTACATCGACGAGATCGACAAGATCGCCCGCAAGGCCGAGAACCCGTCGATCACCAGGGACGTCTCCGGTGAAGGCGTGCAGCAGGCGCTGCTCAAGATCCTCGAGGGCACGGTCGCCTCGGTCCCGCCGCAGGGCGGCCGCAAGCATCCGCACCAGGAATTCATCCAGATCGACACCACGAACGTGCTGTTCATCGTCGCCGGCGCCTTCGCCGGGCTGGAGGAGATCATCTCCCAGCGGGCCGGTAAGAAGGGCATCGGCTTCGGTGCACCCCTTCACAGCAAGGGCGACGACGTCAACCTGTTCGGTGAGGTGCTGCCGGAAGACCTGCACAAATTCGGGCTGATCCCCGAATTCATCGGCCGTCTCCCGGTCGTCACCACCGTCACCCAGCTCGACCAGGTGGCGCTGATGCAGATCCTCACGGTCCCCAAGAACGCCCTGGTGCGACAGTACCAGCGGATGTTCGAGCTCGACGGCGTCGAACTCGACTTTGACCGGGCGGCCCTGGAGGCGATCGCCGACCTTGCGGTGCTCCGCAAGACCGGCGCCAGGGGTCTCCGCGCCATCATGGAAGAAGTGCTCGGACCGATCATGTTCGAAGTGCCCTCGAGCACCGAGGTCGCCCGGGTGGTCGTCACCCGCGAGGCCGTGCTCGACAACGCCGCGCCGACGATCGTCCCCCACAAGGCGCGTCGCGAGGAGAAGTCGGCCTAACCCCTCGCCGAACCCGCAGTAGTTGGGTTTATGAGGCGCGGATAACCCCAACAAGTGCGGGTTCGCGGGGGTGGGGCGGTCGTAGGCTCTGAGCATGAATCCTGTTTCTGACTTCGGAGAGTCCCCGGAGGGCCCGGAGGTGGCGCCACGCGAGGCGTACACCCACGGTCATCACGAGAGCGTGCTGCGCTCACACACCTGGCGCACGGTGGAGAACTCGTCGGCGTATCTCGTGCCGCACCTGCGCCCGGGGCTCAGCCTGCTCGACGTGGGATGCGGCCCGGGAACGATCACCGTCGACCTGGCCAGACGCCTGGCGCCGGGGCAGGTCGTGGGGATCGACGCATCCGCTGAGATCATCGAGCAGGCCACCGGCCTCGCGTTCGACGAGGGAGTGCACAACGCCGTCTTCCAGGTCGGCGACCTCTACACCCTGGACTATCCGGACCACTCATTCGACGTCGTGCACGCCCACCAGGTGCTCCAGCATGTCGCCAACCCCGTCGCCGCGATGCGGGAGGTGCGCCGCGTGCTGAAGCCCGGCGGGGTGTTCGCCGCCCGCGACGTGGACTATGGGGGAGTGACCTGGTATCCGCGGTCGCCGGGCCTGGAAGCATGGATGACCGTGTACCGCGACGTGCACTACTGGAACGGGGGAGACCCCGACGCCGGTCGCGCCTTGAAAGCCTGGGCTCGCCTGGCCGGGTTCACCGACATCGTCTCCAGCGCCTCGATCTGGTGCTTCGCCTCCGACGCCGAACGGGAGTGGTGGGGCGAATCCTGGGCGGTGCGGGCCCTGGAGTCGAGCTTCGCCGCGCACGCCATCGAGGCCGGCGTGGCCGACCTGGCCGATCTGCGGGCGATCGCCGCGGCGTGGCGCGCCTGGGCCAAGAACCCCGACGGCTGGTTCGGCATGCCGCACGGCGAGATCATCGCGCGGGTCTCGGCAGGCTCGAGCACCGCGACAGGCTCGACTACCGACCGGACTTAGATCCAGTCGTCCTCGTCGTCGATGACGACGGAGGGCTGCGTGATGGTGGCGCTGTCTTCGCCCGCGTTGTAGCGGATGACGGTGCCGTCGTCGAGTTCGATGACCGGCTTGCCCTCCAGCCAGGTCAGTGTCCAGCGCCAGGCACCGGTGTCTTCGCCGACGGCGTCGAGTTCCTCCTCGACGGCGTGCACCGCAACCTGCACCACGTGGGGCAGATTCGGCGGCAGCTCACCGCCGATGGGCCAGCGTGTTCCGAGCTGCATCGGGACCTAGACTTCGATCTCGTAGGTGACCCACTCGGTGCGGGTGCCAATCTCGTCGTACAGGTGCTGCGCCGTCTCGTTGTCCGCGGCGGTGACAAGCTGGATCTGCTTCAGCTTGTGCTGTTTGGCGTAGTCCTTGACGAAATCGATCAGGGCGCGACCGGCACCGGTGCTCCGGGAGTCCGGCGCGACGAACAGGTCGTCCAGGAACAAGCCGCGGTCGCCGCTGAGCGTGCGGGGGAACTCGCGGTACAGCGCGAACCCGATCATCTCGCCGTCGTCGTTCAACGCGACTGCGCCGTCGAGGTCGTGGTTCTTGTCGATGATCCAGCTCCACACCTGCAGCGCCTTCTCATCGGTGAGGTCGCTCTCGTAGAACTCGCTGTAACCCTCCCAGAGCCCCAGCCAGGCGAAGAAGTCCTTGTCACCAAGTGGTCGTACCTGTACAGTCATGCGTTTCTCCTAACTCTCAGGAACCGTGTCGAGCACGATGCCAGTAACCTTCAGTTCGTCTCCGTCGACAAACTCAAGTTCGCTGATGCGGCCAACTGCTTTCAGGTCGGAGGCGGCCTGCGCGAGCAGGGTCACCTCGTCCGTCGTTCCGCTAATTACAGCAGATGTGACGGCCGACTTCTGGGATGCTTTGGCATCGGTCTTCGCGCGCCGGATCCCGGTGAGGGCGCGGCTGGCCAACTCGAGCAGCAGTGGGTCGCCCGGGCGGGCCGCCGCGAGGTCCCCGGGAACCGGCCACGCCGCACGGTGCACCGAGCCATCGTTCGACCAGGACCAGGCTTCCTCGGTCGCGAACGGAACAAAGGGCGCGAACAATCGCAGGAGGGTGGCCAGGGCCAGCTTCAGGGCGGCCACAGCGGATGCCTGCTCGGGACCGGCTTCTCCATAGGCGCGTTCCTTGACCAGTTCTAGGTAGTCGTCGCAGAACGTCCAGAAGAAGCTCTCGGTCAGTTCAAGCGCCCGGGCGTGGTCGTAGTTCTCGAAGGCGCTGGTGGCCTGGTCGACAACGGATGCGAGGCGCGCCAGCATGCTGGCGTCGACGGGCACCGTCACCGCGGCATCCGCTTCACCCGCGAAGCCGAGGATGAACTTCGAGGCGTTCAGGATCTTGATCGCCAGGCGCCGGCCGATCTTGATCTGGGTCGGGTTCTGGGGGTCGAATGCCGCATCGGTGCCGAGGCGCGACGAGGCAGCCCAGTAGCGCACCGCATCAGAGCCGTGCTGCTCGAGCATGTCGGCAGGGGTGACCACATTGCCCTTGGACTTCGACATCTTCTTACGGTCGGGGTCGACGATGAAGCCGGACAGGGCGGCGTGCTGCCACGGTGACACGCCGTGCTCAAGCTCGGAGCGGAGCAGGGTGGAGAACAGCCAGGTGCGGATGATGTCCTGCCCCTGCGGACGCAGCGAGTACGGGTACACCAGGTCGAACAGTGCGGGATCCCGCTCCCAGCCGCCGGCCAGCTGCGGGGTGAGGGAGGAGGTGGCCCAGGTGTCCATCACATCGACTTCTCCGATGAAGCCGAGTGCCTGGCCGCGCTGGTCCTCGGTGTAGCCGGGTGCGGCATCCGATGACGGGTCGACCGGAAGGATCTCGCGGGTGGCGACGATCGGCTGGTCGAACACCGCGTTCCCCTCCGAGTCGAGCGGGTACCAGACCGGCAACGGCACGCCGAAGAAGCGCTGGCGGGAGACCAGCCAGTCGCCGGTGAGGCCGTTGACCCAGTTCTCGTACCGCACCTTCATGAACTCCGGGTGCCACTGCAGGTCGGCTCCGTGCTCCAGCAGCCGGCCGCGCAGTTTCTCGTCGCGGGCGCCGTTGCGGATGTACCACTGCCGGGTGGAGACGATCTCGAGCGGCTTGTCGCCCTTCTCGAAGAACTTCACCGGGTGCACGATCTGTTTCGGCTCGCCGATGAGGTCGCCGCTGGCGGCGAGCAGCTGGGCCACGGCCTGCTTGGCGGAGAACACGGTCTTGCCCGCCAGCTGGGCGTACGCCTCGATCCCGGACTCCGAGGTGATGACGTCGGGAGCCTCGGCGATGATGCGGCCGTCCTTGCCGATGATGGTGCGGTTCGGCAGGTCGAGCTCCCGCCACCACACCACGTCGGTCACATCGCCGAAGGTGCAGATCATCGCGATGCCGCTGCCCTTGTCCTTCTGGGCGAGGTGGTGGGCGAGAATCGGCACCTCGACGTCGAACAGCGGGGTGCGCACCGTGGTTCCGAAGAGGCCCTGGTAGCGTTCGTCGTCCGGATGCGCCACCAGCGCGACGCAGGCCGGCAACAGCTCGGGGCGGGTCGTCTCAATCTCGATCGTTTCGCCGTCCGGCCGGTGGAACGAGACGCGGTGGTAGGCGGCGGGCTGCTCCTTGTCCTCGAGCTCGGCCTGCGCCACCGCGGTGCGGAACGTGATGTCCCAGAGCGTCGGAGCCATCGCCTGGTAGGCCTCGCCGCGCTCGATGTTGCCGAGGAAGGCGAGCTGCGACGTGAACAGGGCCTCAGGGCCGATGGTGCGGTAGGTCTGGGTCCAGTCGACGCTGAGGCCCAGGGTGCGCCAGAGGGCCTCGAACTGCTTCTCGTCTTCGTGGGTGAGACGTTCGCACAGCTCAATGAAGTTGCGTCGGCTGACCGGCTTCTGGTCGGCTGCCTTGATGCTCTTGCCTTCGCCGCCCTGGTGCGGCGGTTCGAAGTCGGCGACATAGGCCAGCGACGGGTCGCAGCGCACGCCGTAGTAGTTCTGCACGCGACGTTCGGTGGGCAGGCCGTTGTCGTCCCAGCCCATCGGGTAGAACACCTTCCGTCCACGCATCCGCTGGAACCGGGCGACGACGTCGGTGTGGGTGTATGAGAAGACGTGGCCGATGTGGAGCGAACCGGACGCCGTCGGCGGCGGAGTGTCGATCGAGTAGATTTCGTCGCGGGTCGCTGACTCGCGGTCGAACCGATAGGTCTCCTGGCCGTCCCAGACGGTCTCCCATTTGGCTTCCAGCCCTTCGAGGGCGGGCTTGTCTGGGACTCGATCTGGGGCAGGCATGACTCTCCGGTTCGTATGTGCGGCACCGTGTCGGTGGTGAGGTGCCTCAAGTATTCCGGAGTCCAACTTACCGGTTGACGCTGGGTGCTGGTGAGAGCGGCCGGATGGGCCGGTTCGCCCGACCGGGAATACAAAGGCGGGCGAGCTGGTTTCCTGACCTGCTGACGTTTCGCATTACCCACCGGCAGGAGCCCACTGTGACCGAAATCTCGAGTGCCGCGGACCACCAGGGCGTGGTCGACCACGGTCCCCGCAACCGCCGTGTCATCTGGCTGCTGCTGGCCGCCGCCTTCGTGGTCATCCTCAACGAGACCATCATGAGCGTCGCCCTCCGCGAGTTGATGATCGACCTTCGGATCGATGCCAGGGCCGCGCAGTGGCTGACCACGGCGTTCATGCTGACGATGGCGGTGGTGATCCCGATCACCGGGTTCCTGCTGCAGCGGTTCAACACCCGGCCCGTCTTCATCGCGGCGATGTCCCTGTTCTCCGCCGGAACCCTGATCGCCGCACTGGCCCCGGGTTTCGAGGTGCTGCTGGTGGCCCGGGTGGTGCAGGCATCCGGTACCGCCATCATGATGCCGCTCCTGATGACCACCCTTATGACGCTGGTGCCTGCTGCTGAACGTGGGAAGACGATGGGCAACGTGTCCATCGTCATCTCGGTGGCGCCGGCCATCGGCCCGACGATCTCGGGGCTGATCCTGAATACGCTGTCCTGGCGCTGGATGTTCTGGCTTGTCCTGCCGATCGCACTCGTGATGCTGCTGGTCGGCATCCGTCGGGTGCAGAACGTCACAGAGCCCCGACGGGTTCCGATCGACGTACTCTCCGTCGTGCTGAGCGCGTTCGGGTTCGGCGGCCTGATCTACGGCCTCACCCAGATCGGGGCGAGCGTGGAGCCCGGTACGGATGCCGCCCTCGCGCAGGCGCCGATGTGGATCGCACTCGGGGTGGGCACGATTGCACTCACCGCGTTCGTTGTGAGGCAGCTGCTCCTCCAGCGCACGGACCGTGCGCTGCTGGACCTCCGCACCTTCCGGAGTCCCGTGTTCACGGTTTCGATCGCCATGATGGCCGTGATGATGGTCGCGCTGTTCGGCACCATCATCCTGCTTCCGATCTACATGCAGCAGGTGCTGGGGCTGGAGCCGGTGCAGATCGGATTGCTGCTCCTGCCCGGCGGCCTGTTGATGGGGCTGCTCGCACCAGTCGTCGGACGGCTCTACGACAGGTTCGGCGCGGCGGTGCTGCTGGTGCCCGGGTCGATCATCGTGAGCGCGGTGTTGTGGATGCTGACCATGGTCACCGAGAACACGTCGCCGTTCATGCTGCTCGGCGCGCACCTCACCCTCAGCGCCGGCCTCGCCCTGGTGTTCACGCCCCTGTTCACCTCTGCCCTCGGCGCCGTGCGCCCGCACCTTTACTCCCACGGGAGCGCGATCCTCGGCACGGTCCAGCAGGTGGCCGGGGCGGCGGGCACCGCCCTGTTCATCACGATCATGTCCACCCGGGCGGCCGTCCTCGCGGCCGGAGGGGCGGCTGCCGCACCCGCGGTGGCCGGCGGGGTGCGCGCGGCGTTCCTGGCCGGTGCGATCGTCTCGCTGCTGGCGGTCGGCGCGGCGTTCTTCGTGCGCAAGCCGGTGGAACACCCCGATGACGTGCGCGCCCGCGTGGGTGACACCGCCGAGGGCGCACCGGTGGTCGACACGGACTCAATCGCGGCCCGCTAACTAGCGCTGCGTCACCGCGCAGCACTCAGACCAGCCGCGGAACGGCCCCGAGCAACTGGCGGGTGTACTGATGGTCCGGCGCGGCGAAGATCGCGCTCGTGTCGCCCTGCTCGACGATACGGCCGCCTTGCATCACGGCGACCCGGTCGCTCACGTGCTGGATCACGCCGAGGTCATGCGAGATGAACAGCAGGCTGAGCGCGAGCTCCCGCTGCAGCTCGTCGAGCAGGTCGAGCACCTGGGCCTGGATCGTGACGTCCAGCGCCGACACCGGCTCGTCGCAGACGAGCACCTGCGGGGTCGACGCCAGCGCCCGCGCGATGCCCACCCGCTGCCGCTGCCCGCCCGACAACGACAACGGCCGCCGGGTGAGCAGCGAAGCGGAAAGCCCCACCCAGTCGAGCAGCTGCCTGGCGCGTGCGTCGGCAGCGGATGCCGCGGCCCGGTTCCCGGCGCGGCGGCCGCCACCCGCCGCGTCGCGCAGCACGTCGCCCACCGTGAGGCGTGGGTCGAAGGAGCTGAGCGCATCCTGGTAGATCGCGCCGATGTGCGGACGCAGTCGCCGGCGTTCCGGCTCCGCCACCGCACTGAATGCCTCGCCCAGAACCCGCACCTCGCCGCCGTCCGGAACGGCCAGGCCGAGCGCGAGGCGCGCGATGGTGGTCTTGCCAGAACCTGATTCGCCGACCAGCCCGAGTGTGGTGCCGCGCTCGAGCTGGAACGACACGTCGTCCACGGCGAGCACAGGGGACCCTCCCGGTCGCGTGAAGGCCTTGGTGAGGCCGCTCGCCTCGAGCACGACCCCTCGGTGCGGCAGATGCGGCAGACGCGGCTGTTCTGCGCGCACCGATATGGAAAGCGGAGGGAACAGAGGGTCGGGCACCGGCGCGTGCAGCGAGGTTGACCCCGGCGCGTTCGCGGGCGCGGTGCTGGCCGGCTCGGCCGGCGTGAGCCGCGTGCCGCGCGGCCGGTCCACCGGCACGGCGGTGAGCATCCGCTGGGTGACCGGGTGAATCGCCGCGCTGAGCACCTGTGCGCCCGGCCCCCGCTCGATGATCACGCCGTCGCTCATCACCGCGATGTGGTCTGCGATCCTCGCCACGACAGCCAGGTCGTGGCTGACCAGCAGAATCCCCGTCCCGCGCTGCTTCAGGCTTTCCAGCAAATCCAGGATCTGAGCCTGCACCGTCACATCCAGCGCCGTCGTCGGTTCGTCGGCGACCAGCAGCGGCGGGTCAAGCGCGATCGCCGCTGCGATCAGGGCGCGTTGGCGCTGCCCGCCGGAGAGCTCTCCGGAGCGCCGGCGCATCCGCTGCCCGATCTCGTCGTCCGTACCCGGCAGCCCGACCGAGCGCAGCAGGCCGGCCACCTCCTCCCGGCGCGCCGGCGCGTTCATCCGGGTGTGCAGCCGGAGCGAGTCGGCGATCTCCCGGCCGATCGGCCGGAGCGGGTCGAGCGAGACGAGGGCGTCCTGCAGGACCAGCCCCACGTCGCGGCCGCGGCGGGGGCGCCAGGCCGGGTCGGCGAGCCCTCGTCCCGACGAATCGAGCATGGATGCACCGTTGATGGCGAGTTCATCGGCCTGCAACCAGGATCTTCCACCGACCAGGCCGAGCAGGCTCCGCGCCGTCACGCTCTTGCCCGAGCCTGACTCACCGACGATCGCCAGGCACTCGCCGGGCCGCACCTCGAATGACACCCCGTCGATGACCGGGTCCACGCCCGGGCGCGGCCCGAAACCCACGCGCAGGTTCCGCACCACCGCGACCGGCGCAGGGTCCGGGCCGAGAGCGGATGCCGTTGCCCCGGTCATGCGTGGTTCTTCCGTCGTTCGATGCTGCGGCCGAGGGCAGTGGCGGTGACCGCGGTGAGCACGATGAAGAGGCCGGGGAAGAAGCTCATCCACCAGCCGGTGGTGATGTAGGTGCGCCCGGCCGCGAGCATGGCACCCCACTCGGCGGCCGGCGGCTGCGCGCCGAGGCCCAGGTAGCTGAGCGCGGCGGCCCAGACGATGGCCTGGCCGACGCCGAGCGTGCCGAGGACGAACAACGGTGCGAGGGTGTTGGGGAGGATGTGCCGGCTGAGGACCTGCCAGCGGGTGCGGCCGAGGACGGTTGCGGCTTCGACGAAGGCCGAGCGGCGCACCGAGACCAGTTGGGCGCGGATGATGCGGGCGTAGCCGGGCGCCGTGGACAGACCGACCGCGACCGTGGCGGTCGCGACTCCAGGGCCGAAGATCAGGATGAACACCAGCGCCAGCAGCAGCCCGGGGAACGCGAACAGCACCTCGAGTAGTCGGTTCACCCCGAAGTCGACGACCGGGCCGAGCATGCCGGCCATGGTGCCGAGCAGAATACCGAGGCCCAGGCCGATGGTGGTGGCGAGGACGCCGATCAGGAGCGAGGAGCCGGTGCCGTGGATGACCCGGGTGAAGATGTCGCGCCCGGATTCGTCGGTTCCGAACCAGTGCGCACCCGACGGACCCTGGAATGCCGACAGCGGGTCGATGCCGAGCGGGTCCGCCGGCGCCACCAGCCCCGGGATCAGGGCGGACACCACCAGGAACACGGCGACCGCGGCGGCGAGCACTTCGACGACGCCCGGTCGCCTGCCGCGGGGCGGCCCGGGCAGGGATCGTCGGCCGAAGGCCGCCTGGACCTCGAGCTCACTCATGCGCTGCCTCACTCATGCGCTGCCTCGCTCATGCGCTGCGCAGCCTCGGGTCGATGCTGCGGCTGGCGAGGTCGGTGGCGAGGGTCACCAGGATGTAGGCCACGGCGACGATCAGCACCACACCGATGACGACCGGCACGTCCCGCACGGTGACCGCGTTCAACAGGGTGCGGCCGAGCCCTGGCCGGGCGAAGATGGTCTCGACCACCACCGCGCCGCTGATCAGCGAGCCGAATGCCCACCCGGAGAGGCTGACCGCCGGGAGAGCCGCGTGCCGGAGCACGTGGATCCACCGCACCCCGCGTTCACTCTCGCCGCGAGCCCGCGCCGAGAGGACGAAGGGGGATTCGAGCGCGGTAAGAAGCGACTCGCGCATCACCTGGCCGAGGAAACCAGCCAGCGGGATGGCGAGGGTGATCACCGGCAGCACCAGCCCCGCCACGCCGGGAGTGCTGATCGGGGGCAGGACGCCGAGCCAGCTGCTGAACAGCACGATCAGGGCCGTGGCCAGCCAGAAGTGCGGCAGCGCCGCCGCGACGATCTCCAGGCCCGAGCCGATCATCCAGCCGACGCGACCGGCGCGGGTCGACCAGGTGGCCAGTGCCAGCGCAAGCAGCCACGCCACCACAAGCGCGAGGACGGCCAGGGTGAGGGTGCCCCCGAGCTGGGCCAGGACCAGCGGTGCGACGTCCATGTTGAGGGCGTATGACCGGCCGAGGTCACCGGTGGCGAGCCGGCCGAGCTGCTGCAGGTACTGGATGAACAGTGGCTGGTCGAGCCCGTACTCCGCTCGCACCGCGGCCAGGGCCCCGGCCGAGGCCTGGGACCCGGGCCCGCCGAGAATGGCCTGGGCGGGGTCTCCGGGTATCAGCCGCACAGCGAAGAAGGTGAGCGTTGCAACCGCCCAGAGCACGAAGACAGCGCCCGCCACCTTGATCGCCACCATCCTGGCGACGCGTCCCCTCATCAGCTGTCCTTCACTCGCGCGGTGACCCCGCCGGGTCCTGTCAGCTCACCCAGGCGTCGTAGAACGAGGGCGTCGACACGGTCGGCAGCGCGCGCAACCCGTGCACCGACGAGCCCAGCAGGTAGTGGTTCTGCTGGTCGTAGAGCGGCAGGATGTAGAACCCCTCGAGCAGCGTGTCCTGTGCCTTCCGGTACAGCGCGGCGCGCTGGTCGGCCGACGACGTCTCGGCAGCCTCCGTCAGCAGTGCGTCGAGCTGCGGCAGGTGGACCTGCGCGAGGTTCGCGAAGTAGCCGCTCGGCGCCGGTGTGATTCCGTCGGAGTGGTACAGGATGCGCAGCACGTCGGGGCCGACCTTGGTGTACGGCGCGCTCACCGCGTCGTACTGGTTTTTGGCGAGGGCCGTGTACCAGCTGGAGAGGTCCATGGGTGCCAGCTTCACGTCGAAGCCGGTTTTCTTCGCGGTGGCCTGGATCTGCTCGAACAGCGACTGTTCGGCGGGGATCGACTGGTTGGTGCTCACGGGGAACTCGACGCTCAGGCGCACGCCGTCCCTCACGCGGTAGCCCGCGGCGTCGCGCGCGGTCCAGCCCGCTTCGTCGAGCAGCGCATCGGCGGCCTTCGGGTCATAGTCGAACAGGTCCGGCCGCGAGTCGCCGAGCGATTCGACACTGGAGAGTGCCGAGTACGACCGGTGGGTGGTGCCGAAGAAGAGGCTGTTCACCGCGTCGTCCACATTTGCGGAGCGGATGAACGCTTCGCGAACCAACTCGTCGTTGAATGGCGCCTTACCGGAGTTCAGCTCGATGCGGTTCGACGCCCCGGGGCGGGGCGCGTCGAGGTGCTGGATGGAGTCGCTCTTCCCCGCCTGCACGATGGTGTCGGGCTGGGCATTGTCGATCACATCGACCTCGCCGGATTGGAGCGCTGCGTATCGGGAGGCTGACTCCGGGATGAACTTCCAGATGATGCTCTTCAGGTACGCCGCGCCGGTGTGGGCCGAGTCGGCCGGGCCCGCGGTGTACGCGTCGTTCCTCTTCAGGGTGACCGAGTCCTGCTTGACCCAGCTGGCGACGGTGAAAGGGCCCGTGCCGACAGGGGAGGCGCAATTCTCGTCCTGGCTGCGTTTGAGTGCCGCGGGTGACTCCATCGCCACCCAGGGCTGTGAGAGCGATTCCAGCAGGGCGCTGTCGGGAACCGACAGGGTGAGGCGCACCTCATGCGACCCGACGGCCTCGGTGCTGGTGACTTTTCGCAGCGCCAGGTACCCGGTCGACGACGCGGTCGCCGGGTCCTGGATGTGCGCGACGTTCGCCTGCACCGCCGCCGCGTCGAACGGGGTGCCGTCGGTGAACTTCACGTCGTCGCGAAGGGTGAAGTCCCACGACAGGCCATCGGCGGACTGGGTCCACGAGCGCGCGAGCCAGGGAATGATGGCGCCGGCCTTGTCGCGGGAGACCAGCGGCTCCAGGAACTGGCTGCTGATCAACGCCTGCGGATAGTTGCCGCCGACGTGTGGGTCGAGGCAGGTGGGCTCGGCATCGCCGGAAGCGTAGGTCAAGGTGCCGTCTTTGACCGGCTTGTCGCCCGTGCTGGAAGGGCTGCTGGGTGTGCAACCGCTGAGGAGGAGCGCCGCCGTGCCGAGGCCGGCCAGGATCACTGCACCGCGCCGCCGGGATGAACTACTGGTGTGCATCAGATCTCTCTCCCATCCGGCACGCAGAAGCCGGGTGTGCAATTCTTGGACTGAGCCCATAAACGAGTGGGCCGTTCCATCGTAGAGCTTCAGGAGGGGTGTCGTGAGCAGCACTGGAGTCGCCGGCGCGGGGCACCGGGTGGGGCGCCCGCGTGGCTCGTCGAGGCAGATGCTGCAGGAGGCCGCCTCAGAGCTCTTCCTCGAGCAGACGTACGCGCGCACCACGATCGAGCAGATCGCGCACCGGGCCGGGGTGAGCCGCAACACGTTTTTCAACTACTTCCAGACCAAGAGCGACCTCCTCTGGGCGGAGATCGATGAGAGCCTGGGCCGGCTGCCGCAGGCCCTGGAGAGCGGGATCCGGGTGTACGCGGAGCGATCAGCCACGGATGCCGTACGCGTGGCGATCCTCAGCATCGCCGCGGAGTTCGGGCCGGCCCGGGTGCCGTGGGCCCTCACCCAACACGAGTTGATGGGCACGTCCGGGGAACTCGCGGCATCCGCCCTGTCACGCTTCAACGACCAGGCGCATCTGATCTGCACCGGCGTGGCCGACCGGATCGGCGCGGAGGCCGACAGTGTGCTCTGCCGCAGCTTCGCGACCGCGGTGCTCGCCGCCGCGGCATCCGCCACCATCAGCTGGGCCGGCGCCGGGGTGAACCGGGGCAACCTGGCGCCCTGGGTGGATGCGGCGATCACCCCGCTCTGCGACGGATACCGGGCCGCGCTCGCCACCGGGTTCGAACCCGCCGTGTAGAATCAAGGGCAACGACAGTGATCCGGCCATCACCGGTGAGTCTTCGGAAGAACGGCGGGCGCCTCTCGGTGCGTGCCTGGTAGAACCGAACGGGTTGGCCCGTCACAGCCTGTGGAAGAAGCGGTTGCCCGTGTTCCGAACGGACCAGGGGCAGCAAGCGAGGTGGTACCGCGGCGGAGGGATCCGTACGTCCTCGTGGAACCGGGCTGTGTCGCAGCAACCCACCCGTCCAGGAGAACCATGACTTACCCCCACGGCACCAGGCCCCAGAATCCGGACTCCCCGCAGCAGGCCGGAGTGGTTCCGTCGCCTGACTTCCCGGCGATCGAAACCGAGGTCCTCGCGTTCTGGAAGGACGACGACACCTTCCAGGCGTCGATCGACAACCGAGCGGATGCCCCGGAATGGGTCTTCTATGACGGCCCGCCGTTCGCGAACGGCCTGCCGCACTACGGCCACCTCCTCACCGGCTACGCCAAGGACCTGTTCCCGCGGTTCCAGACCATGCGTGGCAAGCAGGTGCACCGCCGTTTCGGCTGGGACACCCACGGGCTGCCGGCCGAGCTCGAGGCCGAGCGCCAGCTGGGCATCACCGACAAGAGCGAGATCGAGAAGATGGGGATCGCGGCCTTCAACAAGGCCGCCCGCGACGCCGTGCTCCGGTACACCCACGAATGGCAGGAGTACGTCACCCGCCAGGCCCGCTGGGTCGACTTCGACCACGGATACAAAACCCTCGACATCAACTTCATGGAGTCGGTGATCTGGGGCTTCAAACAGCTCCACGACAAGGGGCTCGCCTACGAGGGCTACCGGGTGCTGCCGTACTGCTGGCGCGACCAGACGCCGCTGTCGAACCACGAGCTGCGGATGGACGACGACGTCTACAAGATGCGCCAGGACCAGACGGTCACTGTGACGTTCCCCCTCGTCGGCGCCAAGGCCGAGAGCCTGGGCCTCACTGCCGTGCGCGCGCTGGCCTGGACCACGACCCCGTGGACCCTGCCGACCAACCTGGCGCTGGCCGTCGGCCCGAACATCACCTACGCGGTCGTGCCGGCCGGGCCGCACGGGACGCCGGATGCCACGGTGCTGCGTGAGGAGGTCTCGACGAGCTCGACCACCGGTGGTCGAGCTCGTCCAGACCAGGCCACCGAGGTGCTCGGCGCCGAATACCTGCTGGCGATCGACCTGGTCGGCAACTACGCCAAAGATCTCGGCTACGACAGCGCAGAGGACGCAAAATCGGCAGTGACACGTACTGTCAGCGGCAGCGAGCTCGAGGGTGTCGCTTACGACCGCCTGTTCGACTACTACGCCGACGTGGAGGCCTGGGGAACCCACAACGCGTGGACCATCCTCGTCGCCGACTACGTCACCACCGAGGACGGCACCGGAATCGTGCACCAGGCGCCCGCATACGGCGAGGAAGACCAGCGGATCTGCGAGGCCAATGGGATCCCGGTGATCATCTCCCTCGATGACGGCGGCAAATTCAACGCGAGCGTGCCGGACGCCGAGGGGCTGCTCTGGTCTGACGCCAACAAGCCGCTCACCCTTCTCTTGAAGTCCGAGGGCCGCCTGCTGCGACAGGCCAGCTACGAGCACTCGTACCCGCACTGCTGGCGCTGCCGCAACCCGCTGATCTACAAGGCGGTGTCGAGCTGGTTCGTGCGCGTCACCGACTTCCGCGACCGCATGGTCGAACTGAACCAGGACATCAACTGGGTGCCGGACAACGTCAAGGACGGCCAGTTCGGCAAATGGATCGGCAACGCCCGAGACTGGTCGATCAGCCGCAACCGGTACTGGGGATCCCCGATCCCGGTGTGGAAGAGCGACAACCCCGACTACCCGCGGATCGACGTCTACGGGTCGCTCGACGAACTCGAGGCCGACTTCGGCGTGCGCCCGACCGACCTGCACCGGCCGTACATCGACGAACTCACCCGCCCGAACCCCGACGACCCCACCGGGCAGTCCACCATGCGGAGGATCGAGGATGTGCTCGACGTGTGGTTCGACTCCGGGTCGATGCCGTTCGCCCAGGTGCACTACCCGTTCGAGAACGCGGACTGGTTCGACACCCATAACCCGTCGGATTTCATCGTCGAGTACATCGGGCAGACCCGCGGCTGGTTCTACACCCTGCACGTGCTCTCCACCGCGCTGTTCGACCGCCCGGCGTTCAAGAATGTGGTCAGCCACGGCATCGTGCTCGGCAGCGATGGCCAGAAGATGTCGAAATCGCTGCGCAACTATCCGGACGTCAACGAAGTCTTCGACCGTGACGGCTCCGACGCGATGCGCTGGTTCCTGATGAGCTCCCCGGTGCTGCGCGGAGGCAACCTGGTCGTGACCGAGGAGGGCATCCGGGAAGGGGTGCGCCAGGTGATGCTGCCGCTCTGGAGTACCTGGTACTTCTTCTCGTTGTACGCCAACGCTTCGACAGGCTCAGCGGGGTCTGCCGCGGGGGATAGCGGCACCGGCTACGACGCCCAGTGGCGCACCGACTCCACCGACGTGCTCGACCGCTACCTGCTGGCCAAGACCCGCGACCTGGTCGAGGACGTGGCCGCGGACCTGGAGCAGCTCGACAGCACCCTCGCCGCAGCGAAGCTCCGCGACTTCGCCGATGTGCTCACCAACTGGTACGTGCGCCGTTCCCGGGACCGGTTCTGGACCGGTGTCGGCGACGACGGATCGGGCATCCGCACCGGAACTGAGGCCTTCGACACGCTCTACACGGTTCTCGAAACGGTGACCAGGGTTGCCGCCCCGCTGCTGCCGCTCGTTGCCGAGCGCATCTGGCAGGGCCTGACCGGCGGCCGCAGCGTGCACCTCACCGACTGGCCGGACGCCACGGCGTTCCCCGCGGACCCTGAGCTCGTGCGGGCGATGGACCAGGTGCGCCAGATCTCGTCGACCGTGCTCTCGCTGCGCAAGCAGGCCGGCCTGCGCGTGCGCCTGCCGCTGGCCGGGCTCACCGTCGTCACGGGCAACACCGCGGCGCTTGCCCCGTTCGACGCCATCCTGCGTGACGAGCTCAACCTCAAGCAGGTCACCCTGGTCGAACTCGCCGACGACAGCGCCGCCGCCTACGGCATCACCTCGCGGCTCACCGTGAACGCACGCGCGGCCGGACCCCGGCTGGGCAAGGGTGTGCAACAGGTGATCAAGGCCGCCCGGAACGGCGACTGGAGCGAGAGCGACGGCGTCGTCACCGCCGGCGGCATCGAACTGGTGCCCGGAGAGTACGAACTCGAACTCGCCACAGCCGGCACGCCGGGTGAGGGCGGGACCGCGCTGGCCCTTCTCGGCGGCGGCGGCTTCGTACTGCTCGACACGGTGACAACGCCGAGCCTGGCCGCGGAGGGCTTCGCCCGCGACGTCATCCGCGCCGTGCAGGACACCCGCAAATCGGCCGGTTTCGCCGTGAGCGACCGGATCAGGCTCGACCTGGTCTTCGAAAACGAAGCGGATGCCGGGGCTGTCAAGTCCGTCGCACAGGTCGACATCGCCGCAGAAACGCTCGCCACCCGGTTCGGCGTACACGCCCGCCCGGCCACCGGCACGCTGCCGTCGGAGTGGCTGGAAAGCCTCGCCGGTTCACCGGTGGAGCACTACGTGCGCATCGACGCCAACCAGTACGCCAACCAGGGCTCCTTCCTCGTCGCCGTCGCCAGAGAGAACGGACTCGTGAATGTCTAGCAAACCGCCGTCTGACCAGCCGCCGTCCGACAACGGTGGGTCCCAGCCCAACCAGCCGGACGAGAGCGAATTCCGGGAAGCCGGCGAGGCGGTCTACCAGGCTTTGCTCGGCCGGATGGGGGAGATGGCGCCGCAGCCCCGCCTGGAGCCCACGCGCCGCGCGGTGGACCTGCTCGGCGACCCGCAAACCGCGTACCCGATCATCCACATCACGGGGACCAACGGCAAGACCAGCACCAGCCGGATCGCAGAGAGCATCCTCCGCGCCTACGGTCTCCGGACCGGCCTCCTCACCAGCCCGCACCTGGTGCGCCTGAACGAACGCATCATGATCGACGGCCAGCCCATCGGCGACGAGGCACTCGCCGCCAATTGGGATGACATCCAGCCCTACCTGCAGATGGTCGACGCGGAACTCCTCGCCGGCGGCAATGAGCCGCTCACCTTCTTCGAGGCGCTGACAGTGCTCGCGTTCGCCTCGTTCGCCGACGCCCCGGTCGACGTCGCCATCATCGAAGTCGGCATGGGCGGCGAGTGGGACTCGACCAATGTGGCGGACGGCCAGGTCGCCGTCTTCACCCCTATCGCCCTGGACCACACGAAGCGCCTCGGCGGAACCATCGCCGAGATCGCCCGCACCAAGTCCGGGATCATCAAACCAGCCGCATCCGTTGTCACGGCTGCCCAGACCGGGGAGGCGCAGGCGGAACTGGAGCGCGCGGCCGAGCTCACCGAATCGACGCTCGCCAGCGAAGGGGAGGAGTTCGGGCTGATCAGCAGTACCGTCGCCGTCGGCGGGCAGCTCATCTCGGTGCGTGGACTGGCCGGCACCTACGAGGACCTGTTCCTGCCGATGTACGGCACACACCAGGCGCAGAACGCGGCGCTGGCGATCGCCGCCGTGGAATCGTTCCTCGGCGGCGGCAGCCAGATGCTGGTCGGCGACCTCCTTGCCGAGGGCCTGGGCACCGCCACCTCACCCGGGCGCCTGCAGCTCATCGGGGTGGAACCGAGCGTGCTCGTCGACGCCGCCCACAATCCGCACGGCGCCGCGGCACTGGCCGAAGCGCTCGGCACCTACTTCGACTTCGACGAGATCGTCGCGGTGGTCGGCATCCTGGCCGACAAGGATGCCCAGGGCATCATCGCGGCGCTCGACGCCGGGGTGGAACGGTTCTACGTCACCCAGTCGCACTCCGAGCGTTCGCTGGCGGTCGACGACCTCGCCGACCGGGTCGAGGAATGGGCCGGCGAAGCGAAGACGCGCCGCTTCGGCGACCTCGCCGCGGCACTGGACGCGGCCCGGGAATGGGCCGGAGCAGCGCCGCGTCGCGCCGTGATCGTCACCGGGTCGATCACCCTGGTCGGCGAAGCCATCGCGCTGGCTGACGCGGGGGAGTGGATGAGCTCGTGAGCGATCCCGCCGTCGACCCCGGGGCATCCGCTGCCGCCAGGCCCCGTTCGCTGAAGCGGTCACTCGCGTCGATCGTGCTCGGCTTCGAGCTCGTGGTGGTGTTCCTCGGCGCGCTGGTGCTGTTCGGCCTGGGGTCGCTGCCGCCGACTGTCGCGCTCGGAGGCGGCGCCGCACTGTGCCTCGTGATGGTGGCCACGATCGCCCTGCTGCGTTTCCCATTCGCCTATCTGGTGGGCTGGGCCGTGCAGGCGGTCATCATCCTTTCCGGGATCTTCAACCCGGCCCTGTTCGTTGTTGGCCTCATCTTCGCCGCGCTGTGGACGTACTGCATGATCAGCGGCACCCGAATAGATCGACAGAAGGAGATCGCATGACCACCCAGATCGAAGAAACCCTCGTCCTCGTCAAGCCAGACGGCGTCGCCCGCAACCTCACCGGCGAGATCCTGCGCCGTATCGAGGCGAAGGGCTACTCGCTCGTCGACGTCAAGCTGATCCAGGCCGAGCGGTCGCTGCTGGCCAAGCACTATGAGGAACACCAGGGCAAGCCGTTCTACGAACCGCTGGTCGAGTTCATGGAGAGCGGGCCGATCGTCGCGTTCCGGGTTGCCGGCGACCGGGTGATCGAGGGCTTCCGGTCGCTCGCCGGCACCACCGACCCGACCACCGCCGCGCCGGGCACCATCCGCGGCGACTTCGCCCGGGACTGGGGACTCAAGGTGCAGCAGAACCTCGTGCACGGCTCGGACTCGCCCGAGTCCGCAGCCCGCGAGCTGGCCCTCTGGTTCGACTAAACCCGCACTTCCCCTTCGCCGAACCTGCACTTGTTGGGGTTATGAGTCGCTCATAACCCCAACAAGTGCGTTTTCGCGTGAGAGGGGAGGGTGTCAGAGGCGGTGGAGGAAGTCCATCTGCAGCTGGGCGATCACGGCGACCACCAGATAGCAGGCCAGCGTGATCACCACGAGCCACGAATAGGCCCCTGCGGCGAACCGGCGAACGGATGCCGACGACGGAATATATCCCTCCCTCAGGTTGTAGAGGGTCACCGCCAGGAAGCTTGGAATCGTCACCGCCCAGGTCACCATGCACCAGGGGCAGAGGACGTCGAGCACGAAGATGCTCTGGCCGATGAGCCAGATCACCAGGGCCAGCGCACCGGTCACGCCCACGTTCAGGCCGATCCAGAACCAGCGTGCGAACCGTGCGCCGGACAGGACCGCGACCCCGATGGTGATCACCGCCGACCAGGCGGCGATTCCGATCAGCGGGTTCGGGAACCCGAAGACGGCCCCCTGCGGGGACGACAGGTTCGTGCTGCAGCCGATGAGCACGCTGAAATTGCAGGAGAGTTGCGCGTCGGGGTTCTCCAGCAGGGCGAATTTGTCCAGCGTCAGCGCGAACGCCGCGGCAAAGCCGATAGCGCCGGCAATGGTCAGGAAAACGGCGAGCCCGGTCGGGCGTCTCTGAAGCTGGGTCTCGGACACCCTCGGATTATGACACGCGCCCCGTCACACGTTCCTGTGCAATGCGTGCGATAATCAAACAAGTCGTCTGGGCCGCGCCCAGACCGACGCCAGAAGGCTTAATGGGCGGTCAACGCCCAGATTCATTGGTCCCACGACCAAAGGTATTAGCAGCCAGAGCCAAGAGCCGGTTGCGTTCATTGAAGGATTTGTGAGGTAACGCGCAGGCGTAACCCCGCACGAGAGAGTACCCGGATGGGCAGCGCGGCTACCCAAACCGGCCAGGGAGTGCACCAGTAATGGTGGAAGACAACGAAAACAAAAAGCGCAAGGGCCTTTTCGGCACTCGCAAGACCGTCCGCAAGGTGACGCCGCCGCCGGCGGCCCAACAGCCTGCCCCGCCCGTGGAACATCCCGTTTCGCGGCACGCCGCGACGCCGGTCGACGCACCGAAGGCCGACGCGCCGAAAGCCGACGCGCCGAAAGCCGCGGCGCCGGTCGATGCACCTTCGGTGGTCGAGCCGGCCGGGACCCAGGCCGCTCCGGAGCCGGTGAAATCCACGGCAACGGCTGAGCCTGCTGCTACCGAGACCGCAACCCAGGCGGCGGAACCGCAGCCCGAAGTCAAGGCGATCCGTCGTCCGACGACGTCGCTGATCTTCCAGGCGCCGGAGATCCTGCCGCTCCCGCCGCGGCAGGGCACGCAGCGCGACGACCGCCACGACGACGATGACGACGAGCCGTCGAGCATCCGTCGCCGCGCGCGCCGCCGCTCGGGTGAGGAAAACCGTGGCGGGTCCGACGACCCGGCCAACACCGTGGTCAAGGTGCGCACGCCCCGCGAGCCTGAACTCATCACGGAGCCCCAGCGCATCAAGGGTTCGACCCGTCTCGAAGCCAAGAAGCAGCGGCGTCGTGACGGCCGCGACGCCGGTCGCCGTCGCCCCGTCATCACCGAGGCCGAGTTCCTCGCCCGTCGTGAGTCCGTTGACCGGGTCATGGTGGTTCGTGCCAAGCACAACAAGATCCAGATCGGCGTCCTCGAGGACGGCGTGCTCGTCGAGCACTACGTCGCCAAGAACCAGGATGCGTCGTTGATCGGCAACGTCTATCTCGGCCGGGTGCAGAACGTGCTCCCGAGCATGGAAGCCGCCTTCGTCGACATCGGACGCGGCCGAAACGCCGTCCTGTACTCCGGCGAGGTCGACTGGGATGCGGCCGCCGAGAATTCCACGACCGCCAACCAGGCCCGCCGCATTGAACTGGCGCTGAAGCCCGGCGACAAGGTCCTCGTCCAGGTGAGCAAGGACCCGGTCGGCCACAAGGGAGCCCGCCTCACCAGCCAGGTGTCGCTGCCCGGCCGCTACCTCGTCTACGTGCCGAACGGTTCGATGAACGGGATCAGCCGCAAGCTGCCAGACACCGAGCGGGCACGCCTGAAGAAGATCCTCAAGGAAGTCCTTCCCGACAACGCCGGCGTGATCGTGCGTACAGCCGCTGAAGGCGCGACGGATGAACAACTGGGCCTCGATGTCAGCCGCCTGACCGCACAGTGGGCCTCCATCGCCAAGCAGGTTGAGTCGGTCCAGGCCCCGGCCCTGCTGCACAGCGAGCCGGACCTGCTGATCAAAATCGTTCGCGACGTCTTCAACGAGGACTTCCAGAAGATGGTCGTCTCCGGCGAGGATTCGCGCGAGATCATCGAGAGCTACCTGCGCCAGGTCGCCCCCGACCTCGTCGAGCGGATCGAACGGTACGAGGGCGAGCGCGACGCGTTCGACGAGTACCGCATCTCCGAGCAGATCGAGAAGGCGCTGGACCGCAAGGTCTGGCTGCCTTCCGGCGGCTCGCTGGTGATCGACCGCACCGAGGCCATGACCGTGGTCGACGTCAACACCGGCAAGTTCGTCGGCTCAGGCGGAAACCTCGAAGAGACCGTCACCAAGAACAACCTCGAGGCCGCCGAAGAGATCGTGCGCCAGCTGCGCCTCCGCGACATCGGCGGCATCATCGTGGTGGACTTCATCGACATGGTGCTCGAGTCCAACCGCGACCTCGTGTTGCGACGACTCATCGAATGCCTCAGCCGGGACCGCACCAAGCACCAGGTCGCCGAGGTCACCTCGCTCGGACTCGTGCAGATGACTCGCAAGAAGCTCGGCCTGGGCCTCCTCGAATCGTTCAGCGAGAACTGTGAGGTCTGCGCCGGCCGCGGCATCATCGTGCACCACGACCCCGTGATCAAGCACCGCCAGTCGCCCCAGCCGGCGCCGGAGCGTCGCTCGCGCAGCGGCCGGTCCGGCAACGGCGGCAACGGCAGTTCCGGGCCGGCGGATGCCGCCAAGTCCGGCACCGGGACGCACGGGATCACCGAGGACGCCAAGCACGCCCTCGCCTTGATCGCGGCCAGCACGCTGCACACGCCGACCGGCTCGGTCGCGGTCGTCCGCCAGAACGGTGCGACGCCGGCTGGAGACAGCGCCGCCGGAAACAGCACCGCCGGAAACAGCCCCGCCGAGACGGCGGATGCCGCCACGAACGCTGCCGACCAGAACGGTACCTACCAGGGCGCTGCGGAGCAAAATGCCGCCGGCGACAACAGCGCGGCACGGTCGGGCGCCGGCCGGGGACGCTCCGACAACGGAAACCGCGCGCGTGCCGCGGCCGCAACGGCGGATGACGCCGCCGCCGACCAGTCCCAGGCCGCACCCGCCGACAGCGAGCAGCCGGGCCGCCGGCAGGGGCGTCGTGCCCAGGCCGAGCGCGGGCAGTCGCGCCGCGACCCCTCACGCCGCGAGGCTTCGCAGCGCGGGGCGACCCAGCGTGAGACCAAAGCGGACGCCGCCACCGCGACGAGCGCCGACGTCGCGGCCGACACGGCTGAAGCGGCCAACCCGTCTGAAGCGGTCGCAGCGGCGGCAACGGACGTCGGGACCGCCGCCGCCGTGGCCCCCGAGGCCGAATCGGTGGCGATTCTCGACATTCCGGTGCGGAAGTCACCCCGTGGCAAGCGCCCTGTGAGCAAGCAGGTCACCGAGCAGCTTCTGGATTCAGTGCTCGAGGCGCTGCCGGAGCCGAAGCAGCCCGGCCAGGGTCGTTCCCGCAGCCGCAGGGTGACTACAGCGGGCGGTTCGACGCAGATCGCACCGACGATCGTCACCCCGTCCCACGAGTCGCACAGCTAGCTGCCGCGCGCCTGGCACTTCACCGGGAATCGCCGTCCCCGTTCCGGGGGCGGCGATTCTTGTCGACACGGGACCGCGTCAAAGCCCCCTGCGCTCCCGGCCGTTCACCCGAAGCCCGCTCGCCCGCAAGCGGGTCACCAGCTCGCGGTTGGACACCGGCACCGCCCCGCCGGCGACCAGTTCGTCGTAGCTGCGCTCTGGCACGTCATAGTGGTCACGGTCGAAGCCACGCCGGGGGATACCGTGCGCGGCAGCGAACGCGTGGAGCTCGTCCAGGGACTCGTCGCTGACCAAATGCGACCACACCGTGTCGTGTGCCGGCCAGGTTGGGCGGTCAATCAGCACGGTCATGGCATCATTGTACGAAGACATTCGGATCTCGCCGTGGGCTCGCCCCGGTTTGACCTGAGGTACGCCGGTCAGCTAAAGTTGACCGTTGGTGTGCGTTGGGCTGTGAGTCCGCGCGTTTGCCAGGGTTTTCTGATTGAGACGTGCCGTACCGGCCTGTCCAACCCAGTGACTTTCCAGAAGAGGAATCGGGGCCGTTCGGCTCCCCAGAGATTGGTACGTAAAGTGGTTTACGCAGTTGTGCGCGCCGGAGGCCGGCAGGAGAAGGTAGAGGTCGGGACCATCGTGACGATGGACCGAATCAAGGCTGACAAGGACGGCAACGTCGAGCTGGCCGCCGTGCTTCTCGTCGACGGCTCCTCGATCACCTCCGACGCCAAGTCACTGGCCAACGTGAAGGTCACCGCCGAGGTTTTGAACGACCTCCGCGGCCCGAAGATCGTCATCCAGAAGTTCAAGAACAAGACCGGTTACAAGAAGCGTCAGGGGCACCGTCAGGAGCTCACGCGCGTCAAGGTCACCGGCATCGCCTAAGGCCTGAGGAGAAGAACAGATGGCACACAAGAAGGGTGCGAGTTCCACTCGCAACGGTCGTGACTCAAACGCTCAGCGCCTCGGCGTGAAGCGCTTCGGTGGGCAGGTCGTCAGCGCAGGCGAGATCATCGTTCGCCAGCGCGGCACGCACTTCCACCCCGGCGTCAACGTCGGCCGTGGCGGCGACGACACGCTGTTCGCTCTCGAGGCTGGCTCGGTCCAGTTCGGTGCGAAGGGTGGCCGCAAGGTCGTCAACATCGTGGTGGGCGCCGAATAGGCATCCACTGATTTGCGGCGTGAGGGCGGGCTTCGGCTCGCCCTCACGTGCGTTTTAGACAGCACTGTTACGCACCTGAAAGGGGCAAAACCATGGCCACATTCGTTGACCACGTCACGCTGCATTTGAGAGCGGGCAACGGCGGCAATGGCTGTGTCTCTGTCAAGCGCGAAAAATTCAAGCCGCTGGCCGGACCGGACGGCGGCAACGGCGGCAACGGCGGCGACATCGTCCTTGTCGCCGATCCGCAGGTGACCACCCTGCTCGGCTTCCACCGCTCACCGCACCGCAGCTCGGGCAACGGCGGTCCCGGCATGGGCGACCACCGCAACGGCGGCAACGCCGACATCATGGAACTCTCGGTGCCGCTCGGAACGGTCGTCAAGGACGCAGAAGGCAACGAGCTCAGTGATATGACCGAGCCCGGGTTCCGGCTCGTAGTCGCGCCCGGCGGCCAGGGCGGGCTCGGCAACGCCGCCCTCGCCAGCACCAAGCGCAAGGCACCCGGATTCGCCCTCCTCGGCACCCTCGGTTGGGAAGGCGACGTCCAGCTGGTCTTGAAGACGGTAGCGGATGTCGCCCTGGTCGGGTATCCGTCGGCCGGCAAGTCCAGCCTCATCGCGGCCATCTCCGCGGCCCGCCCGAAGATCGCCGACTACCCGTTCACCACGCTGCACCCGAACCTCGGGGTGGTCCAGGCCGGAGAAGCCCGGTACACCGTGGCGGACGTTCCCGGCCTTATTGAAGGGGCCAGCGAAGGCAAGGGCCTCGGCCTCGAATTCCTGCGCCACGTCGAGCGCTGCACGGCCCTGCTCCACGTCCTCGACTGTGCCACCCTCGACCCCGGCCGCGACCCGCTCAGCGACCTCGACGTCATCCTCGGCGAATTGGCCGCATACCCGGTGCCCGACGGCCAGAAGCCGCTCCTGGAGCGCCCGCAGCTGATCGCCCTGAACAAGATCGACGTGCCGGAGGCTCGTGAACTCGCCGAGTTCGTGCGCGGTGACCTCGAGGCGCGCGGCTACCGGGTGTTCGAGATCTCCACCGTGAGCCACGAAGGCCTCAAGCAGCTCAACTACGCCCTGGCCGAAGTCGTCGAGGCCGGACGGGTTGATGCAGCCGCAGCCGCCGCAGCCAAGCCGCGCATCGTGATCCGGCCCAAGGCTGTCGACGATGGCGGCTTCGAGGTGCGCGTCGAAGGCGGATCGTTCGGGAACATCTACCGCGTGCTCGGCGCCAAGCCGGAGCGCTGGGTGCAGCAGACAGACTTCACCAACGACGAAGCCGTCGGCTTCCTGGCCGACCGGCTGGCCAAGCTCGGCATCGAGAACGAGCTGTTCAAGGCCGGCGCCGTATCCGGCTCGACAGTGATCATCGGGCCGGGCCACGGCGTGGTGTTCGACTGGGAGCCCACCCTCACCTCGACCGCCGAGCTCATCACCGCGCCCCGCGGCACCGACGCCAGGCTCGACGAGCCGCGCCGCCGCACCAGCAACGAGCGCCGTGAAGAGTACTTCGGCCGGATGGACGCCAAAGCGGCCGCCCGGGCCGAACTCATCCGTGAGCGCGAGGCCGGCCTGTGGCACAGCGACGGCGACGAGTTCGACGGCGCCGACGATGGCGCGGGGAAGGGCGACACGGCTTCGTCCGTCGCCCAGGGCGCGGAGGGCGAGTCGGAGTGAGCCCGATCGGGCGCCACCAGGTCGCGACGGCAGCGCGAATCGTCGTGAAGGTCGGGTCGTCATCGATCAGCGGTGACAATGCCGGCCAGATCGCGCCGCTGGTTGAAGCCCTCGCCGCCGCCCACGCCCGAGGCGCACAGATCGTACTGGTGTCCTCAGGGGCCATCGCGACGGGGATGCCCTACCTTCAGCTCGATGAGCGGCCGACGGACCTCGCCACCCAACAGGCCGCGGCGTCCGTCGGCCAGAACCTGCTCATCTTCCGCTACCAGGACAGCCTCGACCGGTTCGACATCGTCGCCGGCCAGGTGCTGCTCACCGCGGGTGACCTGGAGAACCCGGCGCACCGCAGCAACGCCCAGAGGGCGATGGAACGGCTGCTCGACCTCAGGATCCTTCCGATCGTGAACGAGAACGACACCGTCGCCACCCACGAGATCCGGTTCGGTGACAACGACCGCCTGGCCGCCCTGGTCGCAACGCTGATCCGGGCTGACCTCCTGGTGTTGCTCAGTGACGTTGACGCCCTCTACACCCGCCCGCCGCACCTGCCGGGCGCCACCCGCATCGCCAACGTCGTCCCCGGTGACGAACTGCCCGGCGTCGAATTCACCGCTACCGGGGCTTCCGGCGTGGGTACCGGGGGAGCCAGTACCAAGGTCTCCGCAGCCCGGATCGCCGCCGACGCCGGCACCGCCGTCTTGGTCACGGCCACGACACTGGTCGCGGAAGCGCTGCGTGGCGAACCGGTGGGAACCTGGTTCGAGGCGGCCGCCCGGCCGAGCGGGCATCCGCTCCCGTAAACTGGCGCAATGGCAACGAGCTCAGCACCAGTTATCCCGGCGACAGCAGACCCCGCGACAACGGCCCGGCCGGTCCCGGTCCAGCAGTCACCCACGACCGCTTCCCCGATCACGCCCACCCTCGAGGGATCGCGCCGAGCATCACTGCAGCTCGCGAACGCGATCACCGGCCAGAAGAACGCCGCGCTGGCCGCCATCGCCGCGGCCCTCCGCGACAACGCGCGGGACATCATCGACGCCAACCAGCTCGACCGGGAAAACGGCGCCGCCAACGGTCTCTCGGCCGGCCTGCTCGACCGGCTCACACTCGACGAGGCCCGGGTCGGGGCGCTGGCCGACGCTGTCACGGCGATCATCGGCCTCGCTGACCCGGTGGGCGAGGTGGTGCGCGGCAGCAGTCTGCCCAACGGTGTCAAGATCAGCCAGGTGCGGGTGCCGTTCGGCGTCGTCGGCGCCATCTATGAGGCGCGGCCGAACGTGACGGTTGACATCGCGTCGCTCGCGCTCAAGAGCGGCAACGCGGTCGTTCTCCGCGGCGGGTCCGCGGCCGAGAACAGCAACCGCGTGCTGGTCGGGTTGATCCAGGATGCCCTCGGCTCTGTCGGCCTGCCCGCCGAGTGCGTGCAGACGATCGACCCGTTCGGCCGTGATGGGGCGACCGCGCTGATGCAGGCCAGGGGCTTCGTCGACGTGCTGATTCCCAGGGGAAGTGCGAACCTCATCAACACCGTCGTCAGCGAGTCGAAAGTGCCGGTGATCGAAACCGGTGCCGGAGTGGTGCACATCTTCCTCGACGAGAGCGCCACCGCCGAGTGGGCCGTCGAGATCGTGCACAACTCGAAGGTGCAGCGGCCGAGTGTCTGCAACGCGCTGGAGACCCTGCTCGTGCACGCCGGCTCCGCCGAACGGCTGCTTCCCAGTGTGCTGGCTCGCCTGGCCGCGTCGGGCGTGACCGTCCACGCCGACGAACGCGCCCGTGCGATCTATCCCGACGCGGTGCCCGCCACCGAGGCCGACTGGGAGACCGAGTACATGAGCCTGGACCTCGCGGTCCGCGTGGTCGACTCCCTCGATGACGCGATCGATCACATCCGTCGTTATTCCACCCGGCACACCGAGTCCATCGTCACCAACGACGTGGTCAACGCCGAACGGTTCCTCAATGAGGTGGATTCCGCCGCGGTGATGGTGAACGCGTCCACCCGTTTCACCGACGGCGGAGAATTCGGATTCGGCGCGGAGGTGGGCATCTCCACCCAGAAGCTGCACGCCAGAGGTCCGATGGGGCTGCCGGAGCTCACCAGCACCAAGTGGATTGTGCGTGGCACCGGGCAGGTGCGCGCATAGCCCCCGCTAGACTGATTCCGATGGCTTGCCAGCCAACGATTTTTTGCCTGAACGGAGAATTCCATGTCATTGCTGCTCACGGCAGTCGAGCACGATCTCGTCGATTTGCCCATGCCGACCTGGGCATATGGCGTCATCGCCCTGGTCATCTTCTTCGTGCTTGCCATTGTGATCTGGACCTTCCGTGACGTGTCCAACCGCCATGCGGCCAAGGCCGACGCCTATGCGGCCGCGCACGGCGGAGCCGCCGGTCACGGCGGGCACTGACGCCCACCGCCGGTGACTACAGCCACCGCACGGCGCCCGCGCATCGGTGTGATGGGCGGCACCTTCGATCCGATCCACCACGGCCACCTCGTCGCCGCCAGTGAAGTGGCGCAGAGTTTCGACCTCGACGAGGTCGTCTTCGTTCCCACCGGGAACCCCTGGCAGAAGCACGCCGTCACCCGGGCCGAGCACCGCTACCTGATGACCGTCGTGGCGACAGCCTCGAACCCGCGATTCACGGTCAGTCGTGTCGACATCGACCGGGACGGTCCGACGTACACCATCGACACGCTGCGCGACATCCACGCCGAGTACCCGGACGCGGAGTTGTTCTTCATCACCGGTGCGGACGCCATCGCCCAGATCCTCGGCTGGAAGGACGTGCAGGAGCTCTGGAACCTCGCCCATTTCGTCGCTGTGAGTCGGCCGGGACATGAACTGACCATTTCAGGATTGCCCAACCAGGACGTAAGCTTGTTGGAGGTTCCGGCTCTGGCGATATCGTCCACAGACTGCCGGGCACGCGTCAACCGGGGCTTCCCGGTCTGGTATCTGGTCCCCGATGGGGTAGTCCAGTACATCTCGAAGCATCATCTATATCGGAGTGTGGCATGACGTTGGGTAACGACCCGCAGCCACTCACGCGGCGGCAATTGCGTGAAATGGCCCGGTCACAGGCGCCGGAGTCCGGCGACGCAGCTACCGAGACCGACCCCGATGTAGAGTTCGAACCAAGCCGGCCGTCAACGACTCCGGCGTCAACGACCCAGCCGTCCGCCTTCGCACCCCGCACCGCACCACGTTCCGACGATGGTGCAGGGCAGGCCGACGGCTCGGATGAGCCGGCCCGCGAGCGGACGACGGTGCCCGAGCGCACCCTCACCCGCCGCGAACTCCGTGAACTCATGGCTGCCCGCCAAGCGGAGACCGGTGTGGCACCGGATGCCGATGTCGTGCCGAGTGGCTTCGTCATCGACGAGGATGTCATCGACGACGACATCCCCGAAGACGCCCTTGACGACAACACATCCGAAGTCGACCTCTCCCGTGGTGCACCTCCCGTCGACACTGACGCCGGTGAGGACACCGAGTACGGCAGCCCGATCCAGCGCGGCGTCATCCCCGCGGGAGCCGGAGATGACCAGCCGGCGGCGCCTGCCCTCAGCCTGCCGCCGCAGACCCTTGGCAGTCCGCTGAACCCACCGGTGGGCCACTGGTCCATCGACCGCGACGTCGACGAGCACACCCAGGTCACCGGACAGAACCAGCCGTTCGACCAGCTCCTGTCCCGCGGAGTAGCAGCCGGCGGTATCCCGACGACCACGAACGCGCTGATCCTGCCGTCGATCCCTCAGCAGGGAAACCCGTCCGGGTCGATGACCAGCACCGGCGAGATCCTGATCACGGGATCCATCGACCTGCCGCGGAGCCTGGGTTCCACCGGCCAGCACCCGAGCCACTTCGATTCCTCGGAGATGGATCACCTCCTCGACCCGCTCGACGAGACGGGTCCCACCGCCGGGGTCGCCCCGGTGAGCGCCAGCCGTGCCGTCAGCACGCACACCTCCACCCGCGGGGTGATGACGCCGCCGACGAAGCGGGTGGCCTCGCTCCCGGTCATCCTCGCCGTCACCGCCGGCGTTCTCCTGGTCGGCGTGCTGGCGCTCTTCGCGGCCGGCTACCTGTTCCAGATCTTCTAATGCTCGACTTCACCGCACCACCGACACCGAGGTTCACCCGATGACTGCTTCTGCCCACGCTCTCGAGCTTCTCAAGGTGGCCGCCGCCGCCGCCGACTCGAAGGCAGGGGAGGACCTGGTTGCGCTCGACGTCTCGAATCCGTTGCCGCTTGCCGACATCTTCCTCATCGTCACCGGCCGGTCAGAACGCAACGTCGTCGCCATCGCCGGTGAGATCGAAGACAAGCTCATTGAAGCGGGCAGCAAGCCGCTCCGGCGTGAAGGTCGTGCGGAGGGCCGCTGGATCCTGATCGACTTCGGCGACCTCGTCGTGCACGTCTTCCACGAGGAGGAACGCATGTACTACTCCCTGGAGCGCCTGTGGAAGGACTGCCCGGTCATCCCGATCGAGTTGCCCGCGCACGAGACTCGCGAGTAGCGCTCAGTTTCGTATTCGACGCCTCCGTGTAGTAATCTAATCAAGTTGTTCGGAGCAATCTGAACAGCGAAATGGGTCCATGGCGCAGCCCGGTAGCGCACCTGCATGGCATGCAGGGGGTCAGGGGTTCGAATCCCCTTGGATCCACCAAAGAGAAGCACGAAGCAAGAGAAGCACGACCTGAGGACCGGCCCGGATGGGCCGGTCCTCAGGTCGTTAATCGACGCCGGGAATGGCGGTGTCGTGGCAGCCGCACCGGTATGCGGTCAGTGTGTCTCCCACCGGAACCAGCGGATTCCGACAAAGGCCCCGACCAGGATGTAACCGGCTGTCGCGATGATTGCGCTGGTCTCGCTCCAGCCCCAGGGGGAGAGGTCGACGACGGCGCTGTAGAGGCTGATCATCGCGCCGACCGGCGACCAATCTGACACGGCCTTCACCTCGGTGCCCAGCAGGCCGCTGGACCCGAGAAGGCCCAGCAGCAGGAAGATGACGTAGAACACGCGGCCCAGGGCATTGACCACGGCCGCGGACCTGACGAGCCCGACGATGGCCTGGGCGATCGCGAGGAACATTGCGCCGCCGCCGATCGAGACGCACACGAGCAGGAAGATCTGGCCGAAGCTGAAAAAGGTGGCGTGAATGATCATGCCAACGAGCACGACGACGACGGTCATGATCAGGTCGGCGATGACCTGCACGAGCAGGCGACTCGCCATGATCGCCCAGGTCGGTGCCGGCGTGACGCGCAGCCGTTGGAACACGCCGGCCTCGCGGTCGCGGGCGACGGTCAGCGAGTAGCCGATCAGGCTGGACGACATGAGGCCGTACGTCAGCGCGAGGCCGATGTCGAACCCGACGCGACTGAATCCCAGCGGGCCGGTACTCGTGCTCCCGTGCAGGTTGGTGATGATCAGAATGAGAACTGGAAGCGCGACATTGAGCAGCAGGGTCCTCCCGCTGTGCAGCAGCACCGTGAAGTCCGCGCGCAGCAGTGACCAGAAAATCCCTCCGATCGCCGGGCGCAGGCTGCTGCCCGCCGCTGGGTCAGGGAGGGTGTCAGTCACGGATCTCACTCCCCGTCAGTCCGATGAACACGTCCTCCAGGGTGACGTCGCCTCGCGCGATTTTCAGGACCCGTGGGTCGTGCCGGTGCGCGGCGACCAGCCCCGCCGGGGTGTCGACGGTGATCAGCTTTCCATGGTCGATGATCGCCACCCGGTCACAGACGGCCTGCGCTTCTTCCATCGAATGGGTGGTGAGCAGGATGCTCCCGCCCCCGGTGCGCAGCGATTCGATACGATCCCATAACTGTCGCCTCGATTGCGGGTCAAGACCCGACGTCGGCTCATCGAGCAGCAGCAGAACCGGCTGGTGGATGACCGCGATCAGCAGCGAGAGCCGCTGTTGCTGTCCGCCGGAGAGGGACTTGAACCGCTTGCCGAGTTCGGCTCCCAGTCCCACGCCACGAATGCGCTCGGCGATGCCCTGCCCGGTGATGGCCACCCCGTACAACCCCGCGTACAGGCGCACGATTTGTTCGATGGTGAGTTCGGGCTGGAAACTGGACGCCTGCAACTGCACCCCCAGGCGTGCTTTCGCCGGCAGGGGATCGCGCCGGACATCGATGCCGTCCACCAGTACCACGCCGCCGGACGGCGTCACCAGCCCCTCGATCGCGCTGAGCATGCTGGTCTTCCCGGCGCCGTTCGGGCCGAGCAGTCCGAAGATCTCGCCGCGCCGCAACTGGAGGCTCACCTCATCGACCGCCGTCCGTGCGCCGTACCGGACAACCAGGCGGTCAACCGCGAGAATCGGGGCGGCGGCGGGTTCCGGTGCGACCGCCGCGCTCATCGCTCCTCCGGGTGAACCATAGCTTCACTATGAGACGGTACTTGCACTACGTCAAGCAGTCGCGACTGGGATCATGCCGACAATACCGGACCCCGCCGCCTCCCCACCGGCTCAGGCGGTGAGGGTCTCCAGCGCCTGCGCGATCGGCGTCTTCCCGTTGTTGAACTGGATGAACATCCCGGCCGTGCGGGGCTGCTGCAGTACCGCGGCCGCCACCAGCGCAACATCCTCACGGGTGACCGTCCCGCCCGCGGCGGCATCGCCGACGTCGATCAGCCCGGTCGCCGGGTCCAGGGTGAGCACGCCCGGTCCGAGGATGGTCCACGTCAGTGCGGTGCCGCGAAGGTACTCGTCTGCGGCGGCCTTGGCTTCCGCATAGGCGAAGAACGAGTCCTCCGGTGGGATGCCGTGGTCTCGGCCGGCCCCGTAGTACGAGACCATGACGTAGCGGGCGACTCCGGCATCCGCTGCGGCATTCATCGAGCGGATGGCCGCATCGCGGTCGACCGCCCAGGTGCGGGCCGGTGTGCCTCCGCCCGCACCGGCGGACCACACGACGGCGTCGTGGCCGGCCAGCGCCGCGGCCAACTCCTCGGTGGATGACGTCTCGAGGTCAAGGAGCACGGGCGTGCCCCCGGTTCGCCTCACCTCGTCCTGGTGCTCGGGGTTGCGGATGATCGAGCTGACGGAATGGCCGCCCTGCGTCAGAGTCCTGGCGAGGTGCTGCGCCACTTTGCCGTGGCCGCCGATGATCGCGATGCGTGACATTGTCGTTCCTTTCGCGGAGGTAGTCCCAGACAACCACAGGTTGCCCGCGCCGCACCGGCTGTGCAGACGGATAATGGAGTGTGCCCGTCTCTCCACCCACGCGCTGCCCGTGCCTCGGCGGCGACACGTACGACGACTGTTGCGGACGGTTCCACCGCGGGGACGCGGAGGCTCCGACCGCGGGCCTCCTGATGCGCTCCCGGTTCTCGGCTTTCGCGGTGGGCGACGTCGGTTACCTGCTGCGGACGTGGCATCCGCTCACCCGACCAAAGGCGCTCGACCTCGACCCCGGGCTGCGCTGGTACCGACTCGACATCCTCCGCTCCAGCCAGGGAGGCCGGGGAGACTCCACCGGCGTCGTGGAGTTCCGGGCGTATTACCGGGACGGCGGCGATGCCGGTGTACAGCACGAAACGAGCCGGTTCCGGCGTGAGGGCCGACGCTGGCTCTATGTCGGCCCGGCCTGAAAGACGGCCTGGCGCCGCGCCCCCGGAATAGCGGATGCCGCACGGCTGTTGCCCAGGTAGATGCGTATGCATTGATATTGACCGCAGTCCCCATCGAAAGGCACCCACCGTGGCACACACCCTCGAGCTCGGCCTCGACACCTTCGGAGACGTCACCTGGGACGCCGGCGGGAGCCCGCTGCCCATGCCGCAGGTGATCCGGAACGTTGTCGCCGAGGCAATCCTCGCCGACGACGTCGGGCTTGATTTCTTCGGCGTCGGGGAGCACCACCGGGAAGACTTCGCCGTCTCAGCACCCGAGGTCGTCCTCGCCGCCATCGCGGGCCGGACCAGCCGCATCCGTCTGGGATCGGCCGTCACCGTGTTGAGCTCGGACGACCCGGTGCGGGTATTCCAGCGCTTCGCCACACTTGACGCCGTCTCAGGCGGAAGGGCGGAAGTCATCCTCGGTCGCGGTTCGTTCACCGAGTCGTTCCCGCTGTTCGGCCTCGAGCTGCGCGACTACGAGCAGCTGTTCGAAGAGAAGCTGGAGTTGTTCGCCGAGCTGTTGAAGGAAGAGCCCGTCACCTGGGCCGGCAGCACCCGGGCCGCGCTGACCGAGCAGCAGGTGTACCCGCCCACCGGGTCCGGGTCGCTTCGCACCTGGGTCGGCGTCGGCGGCAGCCCGCAGTCCGTCATCCGCGCCGCCCACTACGGCCTGCCGCTGATGCTCGCCATCATCGGCGGCGAGCCCCGCCAGTTTGCGCCCATGGTCGACCTCTACCACCGCGCACTCAGCCAGTTCGGGATCGGACAGCGCCCGATTGGCGCCCACTCACCCGGGTATGTGGCCGCGACGGACGAGCAGGCCAGGGAGGAGCTCTGGCCGCACTACGCCGCCATGCAGGAGCGCATCGGGAAGGAACGCGGCTGGGGTCCCATGAGCCGGGAGCAGTTCGAGCACACCGCCGGACCGGACGGTGCGCTGTTCGTCGGTTCGCCGGAGACCGTGGCGACCAAGATCGTGAAGGTCGCCGGCGAGCTCAGCCTCTCCCGTTTCGACCTGAAGTACAGCGTCGGCACGCTGTCCCACGAGAAACTGATGACCAGCATCGAGTTGTACGGCAGCCGGGTGGCACCGTTGGTGCGGGAGCGGATGCCAGAGGCGTAGCTCAGCCGAACCCGCTCGGCTGGACTGACCGCGGGAACCGCTTTCGGGATAGTTTGTGATTCAACCCCCCTTTTAGGCTACCCGAGGAGTCGCATGGAAGTCTGGCCTGGATCCGCATACCCGCTTGGAGCAACATTCGACGGGAGCGGCACGAACTTCGCCCTGTTCAGCGAAGCGGCAGACCGAGTGGAACTGTGCCTGTTCGACGATGAGGGAACCGAGACCCGCATCGAGGTTCGTGAGTCGGAGGCCTACGTCTGGCACTGCTACCTCCCTGAGGCGCAGCCCGGCCAGCGTTACGGCTATCGCGTACACGGTGAGTACGGTCCGGCGACCGGGCAACGCGCCAATCCGAACAAGCTGCTGCTCGACCCGTATGCCAAGGCAACCTGTGGGGCCATCGACTGGGACCAGTCGCTGTTCTCGTACAACTTCGGCGACCCTGAGTCGCGCAACGACGAGGATTCCGCGCCGCACATGATGCTCGGCGTGGTGGTCAACCCATTCTTCGACTGGGCCGGCGATCGGCCGCTCCGCACGCCTTACAACCAGACAGTGATCTACGAAGCACACGTGAAAGGCCTCACCGAACTGCAGGAGGCCGTGCCGGAGTCGCAGCGCGGAACCTACGCCGGCGTCGCGCACCCGTCGGTCATCGAACACCTGAACAAACTCGGCGTGACCGCGATCGAACTGATGCCGGTGCACCAGTTCGTGAACGACAGCACGCTGGTCGAGAAGGGGCTCTCCAACTACTGGGGCTACAACACGATCGGCTTCTTCGCCCCGCAGAACACTTACTCCTCCACCGGCGACCGCGGCCAGCAGGTCCAGGAGTTCAAGGGAATGGTGCGGAGCCTCCACGCTGAGGGCATCGAGGTGATCCTCGATGTGGTGTACAACCACACAGCTGAGGGAAACCACCTCGGGCCCACCCTCTCATTCAAGGGCATCGACAACGGGGCCTACTACCGGCTCGTTGATGACGACCAAAATTACTACATGGATTACACCGGTACCGGGAACACCCTGAACGTGCGCCACCCGCACGTGCTGCAATTGATCATGGACTCGCTGCGGTATTGGGCGACGGAGATGCATGTGGACGGGTTCCGGTTCGACCTGGCGAGCGCGCTGGCCCGGGACCTGTACGACGTCGACAAGCTGTCGACCTTCTTCGAACTTGTGCAGCAAGACCCGGTCGTCTCCCAGGTGAAGCTCATCGCCGAGCCGTGGGACGTCGGGCCCGGCGGCTACCAGGTCGGGAATTTCCCGCCGCAATGGACGGAATGGAACGGCAAGTACCGCGACACGGTGCGCGACTTCTGGCGCGGAGAACCGTCGACCCTCGGAGAGTTCGCCTCCCGGTTCACCGGCTCCGCCGACCTCTACGAGCACTCCGGCCGGCGCCCGGTCGCGTCGATCAACTTCATCACCGCGCACGACGGGTTCACCCTCGCCGACCTCGTCTCATACAACGAGAAGCACAACGAGGCCAACGGTGAGGACAACCAGGACGGGGAGTCCCACAACCGCTCCTGGAACTCCGGGGTCGAGGGACCAACGGATGACGCCGACGTGCGGAGTCTCCGTTCCCGCCAGCAGCGCAACTTCATCGCCACCCTGCTGTTGTCCCAGGGGGTGCCGATGATCCTGCACGGCGACGAACTCGGGCGCACCCAGAACGGCAACAACAACACCTACGCCCAGGACTCCGCGATCAGCTGGATCCACTGGGACGAGTCCGACCATCCGCTGGTCGAGTTCGCCGCCGCCGTCTCCCGGCTGCGGCACGAGCACCCGACGTTCCGGCGCAGCCGCTTCTTCGACGGCCGGCCGGTGCGGCGCGGTGAGGGCGAGCCGTTGCCCGACATCGTCTGGCTCACCACCGACGGCGAGGAGATGCAGCCGGAAGACTGGGACGAACAGCGCACGCTCAGCCTCGGGGTGTTCCTCAACGGCCACGGCATCCGGGAACGCGACCCCCGGGGCCAGGACGTCACCGACGTGAACTTCCTGATCTATTTCAACGCCGGTGCGGACGACGTGGAATTCTCCCTGCCGTCGGAGGAATACTCCCCGGCGTGGGAAATCGTGGTCGACACCGCCGGTGAGGGCGCCGATTCTGAGCCGCGCCCCGCAGGCGCCCTGCATACCGTTTACGGGCGCTCGCTCGTTGTGCTGCGCGCTTTCCAGCCCGCTGAGATCCTGCCCGACCACTCGGTCGCTGCCTCCCTGGCCGGGATGCCGACCACGCGGGAGCACGAGCTGGGACGCTCGACACTCACCAGGTCTGCACCGGAGCTGGGACTGTGACCACTCCACAGTCGACCTACCGCCTGCAGATCACCTCCGGATTCACCCTCGACGACGCGGCATCGCAGGTCGACTACCTGGCGCGCCTCGGCGTCGACTGGGTCTACCTGTCGCCGCTGCTGAAGGCGGAGGACGGGTCGGACCACGGATACGACGTGGTTGATTTCAGCGTCGTCGACCCGGCCAGGGGCGGCCCCGGCGCTCTCGCGCGCCTGGCCGACACCGCCCGGCGCGCCGGTCGCGGCGTGCTGGTGGACATCGTGCCGAACCACACCGGGGTGGCGACGCCCGCGCACAATCCGTGGTGGTGGGACCTGCTCACCCACGGCCGCGACTCCCACTACGCCGAAGCATTCGACGTGGACTGGGATTTCGGCGGCGGCAGGGTTCGGGTGCCGGTGCTCGGCGATGCCACGGGTGACGACGAGCTCGACCGGCTCGAGCTGGTCGACGGTGAACTCCGGTATTACGACCACCGCTTCCCGGTCGCCCCCGGCACCGCCGACGACGGCGCCCCCGCGACGGTGGTGCACGATCGCCAGCACTACGAGCTGGTGAACTGGCGGCGTGCGGACGCCGAACTCAACTATCGTCGCTTCTTCGCGGTGAACACCCTCGCCGGGGTGCGCGTCGAGGTGCCGTGGGTGTTCGACGAGTCGCACGCCGAGATCATCCGCTGGGTGCACGACGGGCTGGTGCAGGGGCTCCGGGTTGACCATCCGGACGGCCTGGCCGACCCCGGTGGCTACCTGGACGCGCTCCGCGCAGAGACCGGCGCCGAGTACATCGTGGTGGAGAAGATCCTCGAGGGCCGTGAGGCGCTGCCCGACGGGTGGCAGACCGAAGGAACCAGCGGCTACGACGCACTCGCCGACTTCGACCGGGTGCTTGTCGACCCGGCCGGCCAGCATCCGCTTGACGAACTGGAAACCGCCCTGCAGGCGGAAGCCGGGAACGCCAACACCAGCTGGGAGGAACGGGTGCACGCCGGCAAGCGCTCAATCGCCGACGGAATCCTGCGTTCAGAGGTGCTGCGGATCGCCCGGCTGGTACCCCGGCTCGGCGACCCGGACACCACCGCCGATGCCCTCGCGGAACTCCTGGCCGCGTTCCCGGTGTACCGGTCATACCTTCCGCTGGGCAGCGAGCACCTGCGCACCGCGGCCCGCCGCGCCGCCGAACGGCGTCCGAACCTCACCGACCGCATCGACGCGCTGCTCGTGGTGCTCGCCGACCCGGCACACCCGGCGGCCGTTCGGTTCCAGCAGACCTCCGGCATGGTGATGGCCAAGGGCGTCGAAGACACCGCCTACTACCGGTACAGCCGGCTGACGTCACTCAACGAGGTCGGCGCCGACCCGGCCGAATTCGCCATCGGCACCGACGAGTTCCACCGGCGCCAGCAGGCCAGGCTCGAATCGTTCCCGGCCTCGATGACGACGCTGTCCACCCACGACACCAAACGCGGTGAGGACGTGCGCGCCCGGATCGCGGTGCTGGCGGAGGTCCCGGCCGAGTGGAGGGCGACCCTCGCGCGGCTGCGCGAGCTCGCGCCACTGGGCGACGCGCCCTTCGAGAACCTGCTCTGGCAGGCGATCGTCGGCGCCTGGCCGGCCAGTCGGGAACGCCTCGCCGGCTACGCGCTCAAGGCCGCCAGGGAGGCCGGTCTCTCCACCACCTGGACGGCCCCGAACCAGGCCTTCGAAACCGCGCTCGGCCGGCTCGTCGACTCCGCGTTCGACGACACGCAGGTCGCGCAGACGATCGACGCGTTCGTCGCCCGGGTGCGGCCGTTCGGCTGGAGCAATTCGCTCTCGGCCAAGCTACTCCAGCTCACCGCCCCCGGCGTGCCAGACGTCTACCAGGGCAGCGAACTCTGGGAGACCTCGCTGGTCGACCCCGACAACCGGCGCCCCATCGATTACGCGGCGCGGCGCGAGTTGCTGACCGCCATCGACGACGGATGGCTGCCGCAGGTCGACGAGGGCGGCGCGGCGAAGCTGCTGGTCACCTCGCGTGCGCTTCGGCTGCGCCGGGACCGCGCCGACCTGTTCACCGGCTACCGGCCTCTGCAGGCCGACGGCGCGGCCGCGGACCACGTGGTCGCCTTCGGCCACGCGGACAGCGGTGCGATCACCGTCGCGACGCGACGTCCGGCTGGGCTGGCCGCCGGCGGCGGCTGGCGGGACACGGCGGTCGACACCGGCCTGGACGCCACCGGGCTGACCGACGTGCTGACCGGCATCCGTTACGACCAGCGGGCGCTGCCACTGCGCATGCTGCTCGGGCACTACCCGGTGGCGCTGCTCGTCCCCGATGGGGGAGAGACTCGAGGTGAGACGCATGTCAGGTGAACCTTCCGGTCACTTCGACGTCTGGGCGCCCAACGCGTCACAGGTCGAGCTGGTCGCCGGCGGTGACCGGCATCGGATGAACCGCGGGCACGACGGCTGGTGGTCGGTTGTGGCGACCATGGGCGGCGCCGGCGCCGGCGTCGATTACGGGTTCGTCGTGGACGGCGAGGGTCCGTTCCCCGATCCGCGGTCGCGCCGGCAACCGGGCGGAGTCCACGAACTCTCCCGCAGCTTCGACCCCGGCCGGTACGACTGGCAGGACGCCGGCTGGACCGGCCGCCCGTTGGCCGGGAGCGCCATTTATGAGCTGCACATCGGCACATTCACGCCGGAGGGCACCCTCGACTCCGCGATCGAACGGCTGGGTCACCTGGTTGCCCTCGGGGTCGACTTCGTGGAACTGCTCCCGGTGAACGCCTTCAACGGCAGCCACAACTGGGGCTACGACGGGGTGCTCTGGTATGCGGTGCACGAGGGTTACGGCGGTCCGGCCGCCTACCAGCGGTTCGTCGACGCCTGCCACCAGGCCGGCCTCGGCGTGATCCAGGACGTCGTCTACAACCACCTCGGCCCCAGCGGCAATTACCTGCCGAAGTTCGGCCCCTACCTCAGCACCGAGGGCGCAAACACCTGGGGCTCCTCGGTGAACCTCGACGGGCCGCTGTCCGACCAGGTGCGCCGCTACATCATCGAGAATGCGTTGATGTGGCTGGGCGACTACCACGTCGACGGGCTGCGCCTGGATGCCGTGCACGCGCTGAAGGACGACCGCGCCACGCACCTGCTCGAAGAACTCGCCGGCGAGGTGGCCGCGCTGGAGGCATCCGTCCACCGCCCGCTCAGCCTCATCGCCGAGTCCGACCTCAACGACCCGAAACTGATCACTGCGAGGGACGCCAACGGGTACGGGCTCGACGGGCAGTGGAGCGACGACTTCCACCACGCCGTGCACGTGGCCCTCACCGGGGAGACCACCGGGTACTACGCTGACTTCGCGCCGCTCGGTGCGCTGGCCAAGGTGCTCGAACGCGGGTTCTTCCACGACGGCACCTGGTCGAGCTTCCGCGAACGCACCCACGGTCGCCGCATCGACACCGAGAGGATGCCGACCTGGCGCCTCGTCGTCGCCAGCCAGAACCACGACCAGATCGGCAATCGCGCCACCGGGGACAGGCTCACCGCCCACCTCGACGCGGGGCAACTGGCGATCGCCGCCGCCCTCACCCTGCTGGGGCCGTTCACGCCGATGCTGTTCATGGGGGAGGAGTGGGGCGCGTCAACGCCGTGGCAGTTCTTCACCTCGCACCCGGAGCCGGAGCTGGGGGAGGCGACCGCGCACGGCCGCATCGCCGAATTCGCCCGGATGGGCTGGGACCCGGCCCTGGTGCCGGACCCGCAGGACCCGGCGACGTTCGAGCGATCCCACCTGGACTGGGAGGAAGTCGCCCAACCGGACCACGCCCGCATGCTCGAGGTGTATCGCGCGCTCGCCCGGCTGCGCCGGGACCGCCCCGAGTTCACCGACCCGCGCTTCGACCGGGTGCAGGTCGAGTTCGACGAGAACGAACGGTGGCTGAGGCTTCGTCGTGGTGGTTCTGAGATCTTGGCCAACTTCAGCGCGGAGCCCCGCACCGTGCCGAGCGGCGCCGGCGAGCTCCTGCTCGGCTTCGCACCGGATGCCGCGGCAGAGTTCACGACCGGCGCGAGCGCGACGCTGTTGCCCGCCCACTCGATCGTGGTCCGTGGGGGTCGCTGAATCCGTCGCCCAGACCGTGGGCTTTCGCTATTGTGACTCGGCCAGGGCGGCGAGCACCCGCCGGGTGAACTGGTGGAACTCTTCCATCCAGGTGCGCAGGAAGTCCGCCGTGCCGTCATTGGTGATGTCGCCGTCGTCGGTGATCAGCCCGGGCGTGAATTGGATGTAGGCTTCCGGGGCGTTCATCTGCGGTGAGTCGCAGAAGCTGAGGACGGCCTTCAGGTCCTGCTGCATCACCGCCGTGCCGATCGCGCCAGGAGAGGTGCCGATCACCGCGGTCGGTTTGCGGGAGAACGAGTTCGTGCCCCACGGGCGGCTCGCCCAGTCGATGGCGTTCTTCAGCGGACCGGGAATGGATCGGTTGTACTCCGGACTCACGAACAGCACAGCATCGACGGCGGCGATCGCGTCCTTGAGCGCGCGGCCCTCCGGCGGGTAGTCCGCGTCGTAGTCGTAGCTGTACAGCGGGAGGTCCCGGATCGGGATCTCCGTCATGTGGAATTCGGGTGGGGCCACCTTGACCAGTGCCATGGCGAGTTTCCGGTTGATCGATTCGGTGGCGAGGCTGCCGATGAGATAGCCGACCGTGAATTGTCGTGTCATGGTGTCGTCCTTTCCTGCGCGCAACGCTACGCCGTGTACCGTGAGTTCACTATGGGACACTTCCTCACGCCCTCCAGCCGGGAATCACTCGCCCGGCTCACGGCGCTCGACGACGAGCCGGCGGGGGATCCGTTGAACGTCGTCCGCGGCATCCGCTCGGCGATTGCCGACCTGGACGCCGACCCGGCCACGCTCCGGGCGGTCCGCAGGGCGGTGGCCGACGGGGCGACCTGGGACGACGTCGCCGCCGCGGCCGGCTTGAAAGCCGCGGCGGCCAAATGGCGCTGGCAGGGGAGCGACGAGGAGATCGCCGCGCGGCACGAGGCGGGGCGAAAGCGCGCCGCACGGCCGAGTAGCGTGCCTACCGACCTGCCCGGGTACTCCGTCGCCGACGCTGCACGTACCCTCGGCGTGACGCCGCAGGCGATCTACCTGCGGGTGCGCCGGGGCACAATGCGCAGCCAGACCGTTCAACGTGACGACGGTCGGAGCTACCAACGGGTGTTCCTGGACGAGGGCTCGGCTTGACCCCCCGTCCTGGGCACAGCACAATGGGCGAAGCCGCCGCCACCACAGGCGCGGTGCGAATCCAGACCCGGAGACAACGATGACTGACCTTCACCCGACCCAGCCCCTCGGCAGCGATGCACAGGATCCGGTCGCCACTGCTCCGGCCGACACCACCCAGATCCTGCCGGCCTCGGTACCGGCCTCGGTACCGGCCTCGGCGCCGGACGAACGCAGCGCAGAACCGGGTGCGGTGGCAGTGCGGCCGGGACCGGGGGCATCCGTTCGGGCACCGCAGCGCATCGCGCTCGTGGTGTTGGTCGGCATTGTCGCCCTGGCGCTCGCATTCATCATCATGATCTTCGTGAACGTCAGCAGTGAGAGCATCAATGCGCTGGCGGTCATCGCGACTCCGATCGCCACCATGGTGGCCGCGTATTACGGCATCACACTGAGCATCCAGCAGGTGCGGAACGAGCGCGCCGAGAAGGACAAGGCGATCGCGCGAGCGGATGCGGCGGTGACGTCGGCCAGGGAAACCGAGATCTGGGCGGCGCAGATGGAATCGGGCCTCCGCGTCGCGATGGCCAAGCTCACCGCCGCCGGCATCGGCACCGACGAGGTCACCAAGGCTGCCGGCACTCCCGACGACTTCTTCTAACCCCGCCCTCTTCGCCCGCCCCTCTTCGCCCCGCCCCCTTCGCCGAACCTGCACTTGTTGGGGTTATGCGGGCGTTTTAGACCCAACAAGTGCGCTTTCGGCGATCGTGTGACATCCTTTACAGAACGAACGGTCAGTCAGTAATCATCCAGCGAAGGTGATGGAGCAATGGGCGAAGCATTCCTCGTGGACGGCGTGCGCACCCCGATCGGCCGCTACGGCGGAGCACTCTCCGGCGTGCGGCCGGACGACCTCGCCGCGCTGGTGATGGAATCCGTCGTCGCCCGCGCCGGGCTCGACCCGGCAGAGGTGGACGACGTGGTCTGGGGCGCCGCCAACCAGGCCGGCGAGGACAACCGCAACGTCGCCCGGATGGCGGTGCTGCTGTCCGGGCTCCCCGACTCTGTTTCCGGCATCACCGTCAACCGGCTGTGCGCCTCAGGCCTGTCCGCCGTGCACCTGGCGTCAATGATGGTGAAGTCGGGCGAGGCCGACGTCGTGATCGCCGGAGGCGTCGAGTCGATGACCCGCGCGCCGTGGGTGCTGGCAAAGCCCGAGACGGCGTTCGCCAAACCGGGTGAGATCGTCGACACCTCCATCGGCTGGCGGTTCACCAACCCGAAGTTCGCGGCGCGCGACAAGGCCACATACTCGATGCCGGAGACGGCGGAGGAGGTCGCGACCGTCGACGGCATCAGCAGGGCGGATGCCGATGCGTTCGCCCTGCGCTCGCACCACAACTCCGTGGCCGCCCGCGACGCCGGGTTGTTCCAGGACGAGATCGTCGGCGTTCCCACCCGCGCCGGCACGGTCACCGTCGATGAGGGACCGCGCCCGGATACCACGATCGAAGCGCTGGCCGCCCTGCGGCCGGTCGTGCGACCCGGCGGGGTCGTGACAGCGGGCAACGCCAGTTCGCTGAACGACGGGGCCGCCGCGCTCATCGTCGCCAGCGAATCGGCGGCCCTGCGGCTCGGACTCACTCCGCGCGCCCGAGTGCTCGGCGGTTCCAGCGTCGGCGTGGCCCCCGAGATCATGGGGCTCGGCCCGGTGCCGGCCACCCAGAAGCTGCTTCACCGGCTCGGGCTCGGCGTCGGTGACTTCGGCGCCGTCGAACTCAACGAGGCCTTCGCCACCCAGTCGCTGGCCTGCATCAGGCGACTCGGGCTCGACCCGGAGATCGTCAACCGCGAGGGCGGGGCGATCGCCCTCGGGCATCCGCTCGGCGCGTCGGGAACCCGGATCCTGGTCACCCTGCTCGGCCGGATGGAACGAGAAGCCGCCCGGACCGGGCTGGCCACCATGTGCGTCGGCGTCGGCCAGGGCGTGTCCCTCGCCGTGGAGCTCGTCTGATGACCACACTCTTCGACTGGAAGGCTGAACAATGACCCTGCTCGACCCCCGTACCGACCAAGACGCCCCGATCCCGATCGTCCCGAGCTTCGTCAGGGACGCCTGGTGGTCGCCCGCCCCCGACACCCTCACCGACGCCGCGATCCAGGCCGTGCTCGACGCGAGCACCGGTCGCCGGGTCGCATCCGTCAGCAGTGAAGGCGTCGACCTGGCCGGGATGGTCGACTACGCCCGCACTGTCGGCCAGGCCTCGCTCGGCGGGCTGACGTTCCACCAGCGGGCGATGCTGCTCAAGGAACTCGCCCAGTACCTGGGGGGTGTGAAGGAGGAGCTCTACGCCCTGTCGGCGCAGACCGGCGCGACCCGCTTCGATTCAATGATCGACATCGACGGCGGCATCGGCGTGCTGTTCACGTTCTCCTCCAAGGGCCGCCGGGAGATGCCCAACAGCCAGGTCTACATCGACGGCCCAGCCGAATCCCTCTCCAGGGACGGCTCGTTCCTCGGCCAGCACATCTACACCCGCCTGCCCGGGGTGGCCTGCCAGATCAATGCCTTCAACTTCCCGGTCTGGGGCATGCTGGAGAAGTTCGCCCCGGCCTTCATCGCCGGGGTGCCGTCGATCGTCAAACCCGCCACACCAACCGGCTACCTGGCCGAAGCCGTCGTGCGGCACATCCTCGCCTCCGGGATCCTCCCCGACGGCGCCCTGCAGCTGGTCTCCGGCGGGGCCCGCGACCTGGTCGACCACCTCGACTACCGCGACCTGGTCGCCTTCACCGGTTCCGCATCCACGGCCCGCGTGCTCGGGGCGCACCCCAACGTCGTCCAGGGCGGCGTGCGATTGACCACCGAGACCGATTCGCTGAACGCGGCGATCCTCGGAACGGATGCGACTGCGGGCACGCCCGAATTCGACGCCTACGTCGCATCGGTGGTCACCGAGATGACCGCGAAGACCGGGCAGAAGTGCACCAGTATCCGCCGACTCATCGTGCCGGCCGGCCGGATGGAAGACGTCGTCGCCGCGGTCACCGAACGGGTGGGGCGCCGCGTCAGGATCGGCGACCCGCGGGCGGAGGGCGTGACCATGGGCCCGCTCGCCAGCCCGGAGCAACTGCGCGAAGTGCGCTCGAGCGCCAGCCGACTCGTGGCCGGCGGCGGCCGGGTGGTACTCGGATCGCTGGACGCGCCGGCGGGAACCGACGCCGACGGCGCATTCATGGAGCCCCTGCTGCTGGCCTTCGACGACCCGGAGGCCGAGGCGGTGCACGAGGTGGAGGCGTTCGGGCCGGTCGCCTCGGTGTTCGAATACCGTGACCTCGATCACGCCGTCACGCTGGCCGCACTCGGAGGCGGGTCGCTGGTGGCGACCGTCGCCACCCACGACCCGTTGATCGCCCGCGCGCTGGTGCTCGGCATCGCCGCCCACCACGGGCGGGTGCTGGTGCTCGACCGGGACGACGCGAAGACCAGCACCGGCCACGGGTCGCCCGTGCCGCACCTGGTGCACGGTGGGCCGGGGCGGGCCGGTGGTGGCGAGGAACTCGGCGGAATCCGTGCGGTCCTGCACCACATGCAGCGCACCGCCATCCAGGGGTCGCCGGACATGCTCACCGCGATCACCGGGGAGTGGCACGCCGGCGCGGCAGTCGACACCGCCGTGCATCCGTTCCGCAAATCGCTCGCCGAGCTGAAGGTGGGCGACCGGGTCGAAGCCGGGCCGCGCACCGTCACCGCCGACGACATCGCGGCGTTCGCCGCCTCGACCGGCGACACCTTCTACGCCCACACCGACGCGGAGGCCGCGGCGGCGAACCCGTTCTTCCCCGGGATCGTGGCCCACGGCTACCTCCTGGTGTCGTGGGCTGCGGGGCTGTTCGTCGACCCGGCGCCGGGCCCGGTGCTGGCGAACTCGGGACTGGAGAACCTGCGGTTCGTGACGCCGGTGTCGCCGGGGGACAGCATCCGCGTGGCACTGACCGCCAAGCGGATCACCCCGCGCGAGACCGAGGAGTACGGCGAAGTGCGCTGGGACGCGGTGCTGCAGAACCAGAACGACGAGATCGTCGCGACCTATGACGTGCTGACCCTGGTGGCGAAGGACGCGTAGCGCGGGCCGGGCGCCGCTGCGCGGGGTGAATACAGCCCGCTCAACGGCGTTGGGCCCGCGCAGCCCGGCAGCCGCCGGCCACGGGGTGATGCGGGGGCTTCAGGGGTCGGCGAGGGTGGCTCAGTGCGAGCGGATGCCGTCGAAGGCGACCGCGAGCACGTCCTCCGCCAGCTGGGCCGGCTTCATCGGCCCGCCCGGCCGGTACCAGTCGACGATCGAGTTGATCATGCCGAACAACAACCGGGTGATCGTGCGGGCGTCCACGTCGGTGCGCAACGTGCCGTCTGAGCTGGCGGACTCCACCAGCCCCGCCATCGCCGCGTTGAACGCGCGCCGACGATCCAGCGCATGCCGCTCGATCGGGGTGTTGCCGCGGAGACGCAACAGCAGGGTCACGTAGGGCAGTCGTTCGCACAAGACCCGCACCGCCTCGGTGACCACGAAGCGCAGCCGCGCCTCGGCGGTCCCGGCGCTGGCCCTGGGCTCGTCGAGGATCGCTTCGAGCCCATCCAGCGCGTAGTCGAGCGCGCGGTTGAGCACCTCTTCCTTGCTCGGGAAGTGGTGGTAGATCGCCGACTTGCTGGTGCCGAGGCGCTCGGCCAGGGTGCCCATCGAGGTGGCCTCGTAGCCGAACTCGTTGAACGTCTCCACGGCAATCGTCAGCACGCTCTGCCGGTCGTGGCCGGGCCGGCCCGCCCGCTGTACCGACGTGACTGCTGGCGTGAGAGCATCCGTCGTACCCATGAGTCCTCGATTCCGGCTCGCTTGACCGCTGCGATGTCCAATGTTAGCCTAAACGAACGGTCAGTCAGTAATTAGGGCAAGGTGTGGTCGATGTCGATTCCCAGTGTCGCAGATCCGGTTTCAAGCCCGAGCCCGGAGCAGGTGGCGTTTGACGAACTGATCGCCTCAGACGGCCGGATCGAACCGACCGACTGGATGCCGGAGGCCTACCGCCGCACGTTGGTGCGCCAGATCTCGCAGCACGCGCACTCCGAGATCATCGGCATGCAGCCGGAGAGCAACTGGATCAGCCGGGCCCCGAGCCTGAAGCGGAAGGCCATCCTGATGGCCAAGGTGCAGGACGAAGCCGGTCACGGCCTCTACCTCTACTCGGCCGCACAGACCCTCGGCACCGACCGGGACACCATGTTCGAGCAGCTGATCACGGGCACGGCCCGGTATTCATCGATCTTCAACTACTTCACCCCGACCTGGGCCGACATGGGGTCCATCGGCTGGCTCGTCGACGGCGCCGCGATCTGCAACCAGGTGCCGCTCTGCCGGGCCTCCTACGGACCGTATGGACGCGCCATGGTGCGCATCTGCAAGGAGGAATCCTTCCACCAGCGGCAGGGGTTCGAGATCCTGCTCAGCCTGATGCGCGGCACGCCGGCACAGCGGGAGATGGCCCAGGAATCCGTGAACCGCTGGTACGGGCCCGCCCTGATGATGTTCGGGCCGCCCGACGACGAATCGCCGAACTCAAAGCAGTCGATGGCGTGGAACATCAAACGGTTCAGCAACGATGAACTGCGCCAGCGATTCGTCGACATGCTGGTCCCGCAGGCCGAGGTGCTGGGCATCACCCTGCCAGACCCCGATATCGCGTGGAATGAGGCGCGCGGCGGTTACGACTTCGGCGAGCTCGATTGGGCTGAGTTCCACGAGGTGCTCGCCGGGCGCGGGCAGGCCAACGCCGAGCGGCTGCAACGCCGCCGGCAGGCCCACGAAGACGGCGAATGGGTTCGAGAAGCCGCCCGCGAATACGCCCGCAAGCAGGCTGTCCAGGCTGACCAGAGCGACCGAAAGGTGGCCTGATGACGAGTCCAGGCGAATCCGGCGGCCGCGAGCAGTGGCCGCTGTGGGAGGTCTTCATCCGCTCGTCACGCGGCCTGTCGCACGTGCACGCCGGGTCGTTGCATGCACCGGATGCCGAGATGGCGGTCCGCAACGCCCGTGATGTCTACACGCGGCGCAACGAGGGGGTCTCGGTGTGGGTGGTGCCGTCGGCGATGATCACCGCGTCGGACCCCGACGCGCGCGGTGCGTTCTTCGAGTCCCCCCAGGGCAAGGACTACCGCCACGCCAGCTATTACACCGAAGCCGGCCTGGTCCGCCATCTGTAACTGGGAGCGCTGACCATGTCGCAGAAAATCACCCCGGGTGACGCGCTCACCCCCGAACGGATCGCCGAGCAGCTCCGCGACCCCGCCGCCGCCGCTTCGGCGCCGGTCGCCGAATACGCGCTCCGCCTCGGCGACGACGCCCTCATCCTCGCCCAGCGCCTGGGCGAATGGATCGCCCGCGCCCCGGAGATCGAAGAGGACATCGCACTCGGCAACATCGCCCTCGACCTGATCGGGCACGCCCGCTCCTTCCTCACCTATGCCGGCAGCGCCTGGGGCAAGACCGAAGACGACCTCGCCTACCTCCGCGATGAACCCGACTGGCGGTGCGCGCAACTGTTCGAACTGCCGAACGGGGACTTCGCGCACACCATCGTGCGCCAGCTTGCCGTCTCGTGTTACCAGTTCGAGCTCTACACCCGGCTGTCGGCATCCGCTGACCCGGTCCTGGCGGCGATCGCCGCCAAGGCGGTCAAGGAAGTCGACTATCACCGCGACCACAGTGCGCAGTGGATGCTTCGGCTCGGCCAGGGCACGGAGGAGTCCCGCGACCGCGTGGATGTCGCCCTCCGCGACGTCTGGCCGTACGTGGACGAACTCTTTCGCGATGACGAGCTGACCGACGCGCTGGCCGACGCGTCTCGCGGTGTCGCCGTTCGCCCGTCCACCCTGCGGGAGCCGTTCGACGTCCTCGTCGCAACGGTCATGGGCCGGGCCGGCCTTGCCCTGCCCGAGGGCTTCGTCGCCCGCGGCGGCGGCCGCCACGGTGTGCACTCCGGCAGCTTCGGCGCCCTGCTGGCCGAGATGCAGGTCCTCGCCCGGCAGCACCCGGGGGCGAGCTGGTGAGCACGATGACCCCCATGACAGTGGGCAGACTGGCTCATTCGCCGGCCGCCGCGGATCACACCGAATCCGTCGCCCGCCCCCGCCCGACGGATGCCGCCTCCGCCGCCGTCTGGGACCTGGCCGCCACCGTGGTCGATCCGGAGGTGCCCGTGCTGACCATCGCGGACCTCGGGATCCTGCGCGAGGCCTCCGTTTCCGGCGGCAGTGTCCTCGTGTCGATCACCCCGACCTACTCCGGTTGCCCCGCCGTCGAGGCGATCCGCGACGACATCGTCACCGTGCTGGCCGCCGCGGGCTACTCCGACGTGGCCGTGCGGGTGGTGCTCAGCCCGGCGTGGACCACAGACTGGATGAGCGCCGACGGCAAACGCAAACTCGAGGAGTTCGGCATCGCCCCACCCACCGGCACCCGGCCGGCCGGCCCGGTGTCGCTCGGGCTCGGGGTGCGCTGCCCGCACTGCGGTTCGCTGCACACCCGCCAGCTCAGCCGGTTCGGGTCCACCTCCTGCAAGGCGCTCTACGCCTGCCAGCGCTGCCAGGAGCCGTTCGACTTCTTCAAGGACCACTGACCGTGGCCGCGACAACGGATACCCAGGTCGTGCCGCGTCGACGTGCCCGGTTCCATACCCTGACGGTGTCGCAGGTGCGACCGCTCACCGAGGATTCGATCGAGGTCGCCTTCGCCGTGCCGGCCGAGTTGGCCGGCGCCTACGACTACGACCCGGGGCAGTACGTGGCGATCCGCGCCACCATCGACGGCACGGAGCTGCGCCGCAGCTATTCCATCTGCGCCGCTCCGGCGCCGGGGGAGATCCGGGTGGCCATCAAACGCGACCTCGGAGGAGCGTTCTCGACCTGGGCGCTGGGGAACCTGGCCCCGGGTGCCCAGCTGGATGTGATGAGCCCGGAGGGCAACTTCGTCGTCTCGCCGGGCGCAAACCTCGACCGGCACTTCGCGGCCATTGCCGCCGGGTCAGGGGTGACCCCGGTGGTGGCGCTGGCGCACAGCGTGCTGGCTGCCTCGCCGCACTCGCAGTTCACACTCGTCTACTCCAACCGCACCGCCCTGGACACGATGTTCCTCGAGGACCTCGCCGACCTCAAAGACACCTACCCGGCCCGGCTGGCGCTTCACCACGTGCTCACCCGCGAGACGCGCACCTCCCCGCTTCTCTCCGGTCGCATCGACCACCAGAAGCTGCAGGCGATCCTCGGGACGCTGGTGCGCCCGGAAACCGTCGACGAGTGGTTCATCTGCGGCCCGTTCGAACTGGTGCAACTCTGCCGGGACACCCTCGCCGAAGCGGGAGTCGCGGCCGGCGACATCCACTTCGAACTCTTCACGACCGGGGAACCGAACCGACCCGAAGGCTCACATGGGCGGCCGGTCGAGGTGGACCCGGGCGGCGCGGTGCATTCGATCACGTTCACCCTCGATGGTCGAGCATCCACCGTGACCACGCCCGTGCACGGTCGGGAAAGCGTGCTGAACGCCGCCCTCCGGGTGCGGCCGGACGTGCCGTTCGCCTGTGCCGGTGGTGTGTGCGGCACGTGCCGCGCCAAGCTGGTCGGTGGCACGGTCGAAATGGAAGAGAACTTCGCGCTCGAACCGGAGGAACTGGAACGTGGCTACGTGCTCACCTGCCAGTCGCTGCCCACCAGCGAAGCCGTGAGCGTCGACTATGACGTCTAGTCAGTGGTCGCGTCTCGACTGGCTCGACAACCGACACGGGGGGCCGCAGTGATCGAGCTGACCATCGAGAACGATGTCGCCGAGGTGGTGCTGAACGCGCCCGAGAAGCTCAACTCGCTCGATCCCGCGTCCCTCGCCGAACTCGGTGCCGCGTACGACGAGGCCGCCTCCGCCGGGGTGCGCGCGCTCCTGCTCCGCGGTGCGGGGCGGGCCTTCTGCGCCGGGCGGGACATCGCCGGCGTCGACCCGGCAACGGATGACGCGTTCGGCTTCATGACGGATGTCCTCACCCCGGTCCTGAGGACGATGAGCGCGTTCCCGGCGCCGACGTTCGCGGTCGCGCACGGGGCGTGCCTCGGCGTCGGACTGGGGCTGCTGATTGCCACCGACGTCGTGTACGTGGGCAACAGCGCGAAGATCGGTTCCCCCTTCGCGAAACTCGGGGCGACCCTGGACTCCGGCGGCCACGCCCTGTTCATCGAACGACTCGGCGCCCACCGCACCCTCGACCTGATCTACACGGCCGAGCTGATGAGTGGGGCCGACGCCGTCGCATCCGGTCTGTTCAGCCGTGCCATGCCAGACGACGAGGTGCTGGACTTCACCCGCGCGAAGGTGGCCCGGGTCGCTGCCGGCCCGACCGAGGCGTTCCTGGCCAGCAAGGCCCTGGTCGCGGCGGTCCGCGACGAACGACTGGGCCTCTGGGATTCGATCGCGGGGGAGAACCGGGCGCAGGCCGACCTCGCCGGCACCCCGGACTTCGTAGAAGGGTTCCGCGCCTTCCAGGAGAAGCGGGCGCCGGTCTTCCGCGGTCGCAGCTGATGCCCGGCCGGCTTCGCCTGCAGCTGCGCACGTCGAACGGGGGCGCGACAAGCTGCGCCGGTTGAACGCCAGTGCGCGTACCGTATTCAACGGGCGCAGCGGCGTTCAGCCCGCGCATTGCGATCCGTTCAGCCCGTGACGCAGCGCAGTGTCCGACCGGTTACCGGGATCGCGTCCCGTCGCGAACGCGGGCGCGCTCATAGTTCGGCGAGCAGCGACACCGGCGACTCGATCGAGCGGGCGACGTGGGTGAGGAAGCCGGCCGCCGTGCCGCCGTCGCAGACCCGGTGGTCGAACACCATCGAGAGCTCAACGACGGTCCGCACCGCGAGCTGGTGGTCGACTACCCAGGGCCGTTCGATCATCCGGCCGATGCCGAGGATCGCGGCCTCGGGGTGGTTGATGATCGCCGCCGACCCGTCGACGCCGAGGGAACCGAAGTTGTTCAGGGTGAAGGTGCCGCCGGCCAGTGCGCTCGGGGCGAAGGAGCCGTCCGCCGACTCGGTGACCAGGGTGGCGACAGCGTCGCGCAGTTGCCGGGTGGTCATCGACTGGGCGTCATGGATCACCGGAACCATCAGCCCGCGGGGGGTCTGCGCCGCGATCCCCAGGTTGATCGCACCGTGCTGCAGGATCTCCTGGCTGGCGGTGTCGACCGACGAGTTCAACAACGGATACGCCTTCAGCGCGGCCACCACGAAGCGGGCGATCAACGCGGTGACGCTGAACCGTTCGCCGGTTGCCGCCAGCAGCTGGTCCCGCGCGGCGAAGAGTGCGGTCGCGTCCACGTCCATCCAGATCGTCGCCTCGGGGATCTCCCGCCGCGACACGCTCATCCGCTGGGCCACCGCCTTCCGCAGTCCGGTGATCGCGATACGGGTATCCTCTGGCGGTGCCGTGGCGCCGGCCGATGCGGATGCGTCCCGAGCGGATGCCGTTGGTTCGGTCTCGGCCGCTGCAGCGGTTGGCACGGCTACGGGCTCCGACGCCCGTGGTGCGGGCGACTGCGTCGCCGCGGCGCGGTGGCGCTCCCGGATGAAGGACTCCACGTCGCCCCGCACCACCAGCGAGTCGCGACCGCTGCCGGCCAGTTGGCTGGCGTCGAAGCCGTTCTCGCGGGCGAGCCGCCGTACCAACGGCGACACGACGGGCGATCGGCGATCGGGGTCGAGGACTGTCGCAGGGGCGGAAGGGGCGGCACTGTCGCGGTCCTTCCGGCCGAACCGGCCCTCGACCGGGCGGCGTGCCGGGCGGGGGCGGCTGCTGGTGCCATAGCCAACGAGCACAGCGCCGGAGGTTTCGGTGGGGGTACTGGCGGCGGCCGCGGCCACTGTGGTTTCGTCGACAGAGCCGAGGCTGGCGCCCACGCCGGGGCCGACGCCCTCGCCGACCCCGGCACCCGGACCGGTACGCGCCTCGCGAGGCGCGGCATCCGCCACCGTCACGAGCACCGAACCGGCGTGGATGACGTCGCCGACCGCGCCGAAGACTCTCTCGACCACCCCGCCGTACGGCGAGGGCAATTCGACGACGGATTTCGCCGATTCGACCTCGACCACCGGCTGGTCGATGGCGATGGTGTCACCCGGCTGCACCAGCCAGGACACGATTGACGCCTCGGTGAGTCCCTCGCCGAGGTCGGGAAGGAGGAAGTCGCTCATGACCATTCCCAGCGGCCGAGTGCGGCGAGGATTCGGTCCGGGGTGGGCAGGAAATGCTCCTCGAGCTTGGGGGAGGGGTACGGGATGTCGAAGCCGGTGATCCGCAGGATCGGCGCGGCCAGGTGGAAGAAGTTGTGTTCGGTGAGCCGGGCCGCGACCTCCGCCCCGTAGCCGCCGAACTGGGCGGCTTCGTGGATGACGGCGGCGCGGGAGGTCTTCCGCACCGACGCGTTCACCGTCTCGTCGTCGAACGGGGAGAGGCTGCGGAGATCGATCACCTCGACCGACAAGCCTTCCTCGGCGGCCAGCTCGGCGGTGGCCAACGCGGTTTTGACGGTCGGGCCGTATGCGATCAGGGTGACGTCGGCGCCCTCGCGCAGCACGTCGGCCTTGTTCATTGGCGTGGTCTGCACCGGGAGGCTGAGTTCGTCCTTCATCCAGTAGCGGCTCTTCGGTTCCATGAAGATCACCGGGTCGTCGCTTTGGATCGCTTCGCGCAGCATCGAGTACGCGTCGGCGGGGTTGGACGGTGTGACGACCGTGAGCCCCGGCGTCGCGGTCCAGTACGCCTCTGAGGAGTCGGAGTGGTGCTCCACCCCGCCGATGTCGCCGGCGTAGGGGATGCGGATCACGATCGGCAGCTCGATCTTGCCACGGGTGCGATTGCGCATCTTCGCGACGTGAGACACGATCTGTTGGAAGGCCGGGTAACTGAACGCGTCGAACTGCATCTCAACGACGGGTCGCAGCCCATAGATCGCCATCCCGATCGCGGTGCCGACGATCCCCGATTCCGCCAGCGGCGAGTCGCTGACCCGGGTCTCACCGAATTCGGCATACAGGCCGTCGGTGACCCGGAACACTCCGCCGAGCGGCCCGACGTCCTCCCCGAACAACACCACCGCCGGGTCGGCGGCCATCGCGTCGTGGATCGCGGCGTTGAGGGCGGCGGCCATGGTGGTCGGGGCGGCTGGTTTCCGAGCGACCACGGGTGCGATGGGCGTCGTGGTGGTCATGAGCGGTTGCCGTCCTGGGGGGCGACGGATGCCGCGGGGGTGGTCTGGTGCTCGCCGGGCGCCGGCGTTGCGTGCGCTGCGTGCTCGGCCAGTTCCCCGGCCAGCGCGGCCCGCTGCCCGGCGAGGGCGGGGCGAGGTGTCGCGTAGAGGTGGTCGAACAGCTCGAGCGGATCGATGACGGCGTCGCGGGACATGCAGTCGCGGGTCTCGGCGGCGACCTGCTCCGCGGCATCCGCTATCTCGGCCTGTTCGGCGTCGGAGAGAAGCCCGGCCGCCCGGAGGTACCGTTCGAGGCGCTGGATCGGATCCTTGCCCTTCCAGGCCTCGACCTCGCTGGCGGCGCGGTACCGGGTGGGGTCGTCGGAGTTGGTGTGCGCCTCCATCCGGTAGGTGAGGCCTTCGATGAGCGTCGGGCCGTGGCCGTTGCGTGCATTCGCGACCGCTGTCGAGATCACCGCGTACATCGCCGCCACGTCGTTGCCGTCGACGTAGTAGCCGGGCATGCCGTAGCCGACGGCCTTGTCGGCGATGGTGCGGCAGTGCATCTGCTTGTCCAGGGGCACGCTGATGGCGAACTGGTTGTTCTGCACCACGAACACGACCGGGGCCTGCCAGACCGCCGCGAAGTTGAACGCCTCGTGGGCGTCGCCCTCGCTCGTTGCGCCGTCGCCGAGGAGGGTGAGGGCGACGACGCTGTCCTGCTTGAGCTTCGAGGCTGTCGCGAGTCCGACCGCGTGTAGCGCCTGGGTGGCGAGCGGGGTCGCCTGCGGCGCGATGTGGTGCGCGCGGTAGTCGTAGCCGCTGTGCCAGTCGCCGCGGAACGAGGTGAGGATGTCCGCCGGTTGCACGCCGCGGGTGAGCAGGGCGATGCTGTCTCGATAGGTGGGGAACAGCCAGTCCCCGCGCTCCAGCGAGGCGACCGCGGCGATTTCGCAGGCCTCCTGCCCGAGTGCGGACGGATAGGTGGCGAGGCGGCCCTGCCGGGTGAGCGCCGTGACCTGCAGGTCGAAGCGGCGTGCGATCACCATCTGCCGATACAGCCCGAGCAGGGTCGCGCCATCGGGCATCCGGATCTCGCCGGTCGTGGTCTGGCCGTATGCCGCTTGTCCCAGGACGACCCGGTCGACGTCCGCCTGGCTGACCGCGTGCCCTGTTTCATCGATCAGGCGCAGGGGATCGGGGGCGAGGGAGTCGCTCACCGCCCGGTCCGCTGTGGCACTGTACTCGGCGGCGGCGCCGGCGACGCCGCTGTTCTCAACACTGAGGCTCATGACGCTATCGTGCGTCACGGCGGCCACGCGGGCACCGTTCTGGAGCCAGATATGTACGATTGGCCCGAACACCGGCACGGGGCCGCCAATTGGGCCGGGAAGTGGCCTTAGTCAGGCCAACTGTCCACAGAAGAGGTCGGGGCGTGGCCCTGCATCTCTTCCAGGATGAGGTGCGAGCGAGTGGAGATCACGCCCTTCATGCTGTGGATGTCACGCAGGATCGCCTGGCTCAACTGTTCCGGGTCCGGCGCGCTCACGGTGAGGATGATGTCGATGTCGCCGCTGACCGCCTGCGCCTTCTCCACGAACGGGAGCGCGGTCAGTCTGGCGGCGATCTCGGCCCAGGAGACATCGCCGATCTTCACGACGACCAGCGCAGAGACGTGGAGGCCGAGTGATTTTCGATCGACCTGGGCGCCGAAACCGGTGATGACGCCGCGTGCCAGCAACTGTTGCACCCGGGTGTGCGCCGCCGTCCGTGAGATGTGCACCCGATCGGCGATCGTTCGGATGGAGAGCCGGCCGTCGTGGCTGAGTTCGGCGACGATTCTCCGGTCGATGTCGTCGAGCCCGGGGTTCCGGGCGACCGAGCCGCCACGCCGGCCTGGCTCGTCCGTCGCCGGGCGTTGCGTCATTGGAATCCTCTACGTCGTGGAATTCCAGACTACCGCCAGCGACCGAGGGCGGCGTCGGTCTCCGCTTCCAGGGCCGAGATGAGATCCGCCGCCGGAATGCTCCGGGCACGGGGCGCCGACTGGCCCGCCCACATCGACATCAGTTCGCCGTTCCCCTGTTCCGCGGCGATCGGTTTGAATCGTCCGGTGAGCCAGTTCTGCACCGGGAAAGGCGCCAGGTCGGCGCTGACCTGGTCCAGCTCACGCTGCATGCGATTCGGGATGCCCCGGGCCAGGCGTCCGCTGAACACCCGCGTCAACACGGTGTGCCCCGCCTCGCCGCCGTGAATGGCCGCTTTGTGGACGGCGGGGGCGACCGACTCGTGGGTGGCCAGGAACGCCGTTCCGATCAGTGCCGCGTCGGCGCCGAGGGTGAGCGCTGCGGCGATTCCCCTGCCGTCGGCGATGCCGCCCGCGGCGATCACCGGCACGCTGACCGCGTCGACGATGTGCGGGAGCAAGGCGAACAACCCGGTGAGGGACTCCTCGGCCTCGCGGAGGAACGAGACCCGGTGGCCGCCCGCCTCGAACCCCGTCGCCACGATCGCGTCGACACCGGCCGCGTCAAGCGCGACAGCCTCATCGACGGTGGTCGCAGAGCCGACGGTACGGATGCCCGCGGTGCGGCACCGCTCGAGCACGTCGGCGGACGGAACCCCGAAGACGAAACTTGCCACGTCGGGTCGGGCCGAGAGCACCGCCTCGAACTGCTCGTCGAAAGTCGGCAGGAACCGGTCTGGCCGGGTGGGCAGTGGAACGCCGAGTTCAGTGAAATACGGCACCAGGGGCCGAAGCCATTCCGCGAATTCAGCCTCACTCGGGCGGAGGGAGGTGGCCTCGTCGTGGTCAAGCCACAGGTTGAGGTTGAACGGCCGGTCGGTTGCGGCGCGCAGCCGGGTGGTGGTCTCGCTGATGCGTCCGGCGTCGTAACCATAGAGGCCGAAGGAACCAAGTCCTCCCGCGTTGCTCACGGCCGCGGCCAGCGGCACCGAGGAGATGCCACCGAACGGTCCCAGTACGATCGGCAGTCGCAGGCCGAGGAGCCCGGCGAGCCGGGTGCTCCGCCAATCCGAGGTTCTGCCCGCCATGCTGGTCCTCCGTCGCTGGTCGAGTGTCTCCCACCGACTCTACGGCTCGGCACCGCGCCGGGGGCAGCGCGACGCACGATAGTGTTCCCACATGGTGGAGCTGGCCGATGTCGCCGCAGAACTGTACGGGCTGGTGCCCGCGGAGTTCACAGCCGCCCGCACCGCCAGGGCCAAGGAGGCTCGCACCGGCGGCGATGCGGCTTTGGCGAAGACCATCGGAGCGCTGCCGAAGCCCGCAACGAGCGCGGCGGTGCTGAACCTCTTGGTGCGTGCGCGCCCCGATGAACTCGAGCGGCTGTTCGAGCTGGGGGCGGCTCTGCGGGCAGCGCAGGACGAGCTGGATCGGACAGAACTGCAGCGGCTGGGGCGGGCACGGCAGGAACTGGTCAGGGCGATCGCGCGACAAGGCACCGCAATCGCCGTCGAGCTCGGCATGACGGTCAGTCCGTCGGCAGTCAACGATGTGGAACAGACGCTGCAGGCTGCCCTGGCGGACCCGGACGCGGAAGGGGCCGTGCGCACCGGGTGCCTGATCCGTCCGCTGGCGTCGACCGGGTTGGAGCCGGTGGACACCACCCACGCCCTGGCGATTCCATCGTCCGGGGGTACCGCAGCGAAGGGCGACGGCACCCGGCCTGCCAGCGGCACGGATGCGGAGCACCGCGATGAGGCAGGGGATTCTGCTGCGGCACGCGGGCGGGCTGCCCGCGAGGCGGCCGCGTCCAAACGCCGCGAGGAGGCGCAGCGTGCCGCCGATGAGGCCATCCGGCATTCCGAGGAAGCAGAGACGCGGCTGGCGGAAGTCGAACGAAGCATCGATGACCTCTCGCCGCGGCGTGCCGCCCTGGAGGACGAACTCACCGACCTCCAACAGAAAGCGGATGAGGTGACAACGATGATCGCGGCACTGGCGCGCGAGTCAGATCGCCTCGAACGCGAACGCGCCGCCGCCGCGGACCGGGCCGACACCGCGCTGGCGCGCGAGCGTCGGGCCCGGGAACGGCTCGACGCGATCGGCTGACCGGCGGTTCCTCCTCCCGGCCTATCTGACCCGGCGCACATCGGCGGAAGCCCGCAGGGCGCGCAGGTAGTGGTTCTTCGGCCAGTGCCGCAGGCGCCGGGGAAGCCTCGGATAGACCATCGAGACGATGCGGAAGACGCGCCGGAACCGGCGCTCCAGCTCTGGTGTCCACCGCAGTCCATACAGCTCCCGCACCCGGGGTGGAAGGAGACCCACGGTCAGCAGGCGCACCAGCGGCATGAAACTTCGAAACAGTACCGGTCCGACCGGCGGGTACAGCAACCGGCGGGCGGCGTCGCGCGTGACCGCATCCGGTGCCAGTGCGCCCAGGTGTTCCTCCCAATAGCGGTTGAATGCGGCCCGATCGGGTGGCCACAGCGTCGCCGGCATCTGCAGCGTGGTGCCGATGTCGGCGTACTGCGCGTACAGGGCATCCAATTCTGAGTCGGTCAGCGGCCCGAAGACCAGTTCCCGCACCATTATCGCCGAGTCGTACAACGTGGCCGCGACCCACAGTTGCAGCTCCGGGTCGAAGGCGTTGTACGCGGGGGACCGGTCATCGCGCGTCCCGTGCACGGGACCGTGCGCCCGGTTGACCCGGCGCACCACGGTCGCGACGTCTTCCGGTGTTCCGAAGGCGACCGCGTACACGTAGGTCAGCGTCGCGTGCAGGCGATCGAGCGGCCGGGACGCGAAATCGCTGTGATTGGCCACCCCGTGGCCGACGGCCGGATGGGCGAGCTGCAGCAGGATCGCCCGCCCGCCCCCGGCGATGAGCACCGCTTCGGCGGCGAAGTCTCGCACCTGCATCACGGCCTCCTGTGCTGTGTGAGCCTAGCCAACCGGGCCGGGAATTCGCAGCCAGCCGGGTTAGTCTCGACTGATGGGTTTTCTCAGCGCGGTCTCGCCAGGGCGCATCACCGGGCGGTGGGCCTCCACCGCCGGACGTCTGGCCGGGATCCTCGCCCTGGTGCCGGTGCTCCTTGTCGCGGGTTGCTCCACCGGCCCTGCGTCCCAAGCGGGGCGAGCGCCCGGGCATCCGTCACCCACCCAGACCCGGCCTGATCCGGCGCGGGCCTACGTCGCCGACACGCTGGCGAGCATGACCCTGGAGCAGAGGATCGGCAGCATGCTGATGCTTCACTATCCCGGCACCGACCCGGCTCCGCTTCGCTCGCTGGTCGATACGTACGGCCTCGGGGGTCTCATCATGATGGGTGACAACGTGCCGGCCGACCCCGGCCAGCTCCCCGCCGTCACCGGGGCGCTGAGCGCGGATGCCCGCCTTCCGCTTCTGGTGGGCATCGACCAGGAGGGGGGCACCGTCAGCCGGCTCCCCTCCGACACCGCTCCAGGGGCCGAACAGCTTCGCACCCTGCCGCCGCAGGCGACCCGGGAGGCGTTCGGCAGCCGGGCCCGCCTGCTGGCCGCCTCCGGTGTGAACGTCAACTTCGGCATCGTCGCCGATGTCACGGCCGACCCGGGCTCATTCATCTTCGACCGGGTGCTCGGCACCGATGCCGGTTCGTCAGCCGTGCGGGTGGCTGCGGCCGCGGCCGGTGAGCGCGGGCAGGTGCTGAGTACGCTCAAGCATTTCCCCGGTCATGGCGGGGCTCCGGGGGATTCGCACCATACCGTTCCGGTGGCAGGCCTGGACTACCAGTCCTGGCTGAACGGTCCGGCCCTGCCGTTCCAGGCCGGAATCGCTGCCGGTGCTGAGCTGGTCATGTTCGGCCACCTTGCCTACCCCGCGGTCGACCCGCTGCCGGCGAGCCTGTCCGCCCGCTGGCACGAGGTGCTTCGCGGACCGCTGGGCTTCGACGGGGTGACGATCACAGATGACATGCTGATGCTCCAGCACACCGGTCTTCCGCAATACGCCGATCCCGCGGAGAACGCTATCCGGGCGCTGGCCGCCGGCAACACAATGCTCCTCTACGTCCTCCCCGCCGACCCGGCCGTGGAGAACATCGACCTTCCGGGGTTGATCGGCAGTATCGCCCAGGCGGTGGGCTCCGGCAGGATTCCGGCATCCGTCATCGACGACGATGCGCGGCGACTGCTCACCCTCCGGCACTCCCTGGCCGCAGCACCCTGACGGCCGCCGGGAAAGAAATTCTCCCGGATTCGGAATACCAGCAGGTTCCATGCACTTGCATATATCCGAGGGCGCGGAACGTGCCCCGTCGACTTCCCCTGGAGGACAACGCATGAGCGAAACCATCACCACCACGATCCCCGGCTACCGTGCAGGCACCTGGACCATCGACCCGACCCACAGCGAGGTCGGCTTCAGCATCCGTCACCTGATGATCAGCAAGGTCAAGGGCAAGTTCGAGCAGTTCTCGGCCACCTTCGTCACCGGCGAGAACCCGGTCGACTCAAGCGTCACGGCCCACGCCGTCGTGGCGTCGATCAACACCAACGAGCCCAACCGCGACGGCCACCTCGCCACCGGTGACTTCTTCGACGCCGAGACCTACCCGACCATCGACTTCGTGTCGACCGGAGTGCGCGAGGTCAAGGGCGACTTCCTCGTCGATGGCGACCTCACCATCAAGGGCGTGACCAAGCCGGTCACGTTCGACTTCGAATTCGGCGGATTCGGCAGCGACCCCTACGGCAACTACAAGGGCGGCGCTACCGCGAAGGCCGAGATCAACCGTGAAGACTTCGGCCTCAGCTACAACGCAGCCCTCGAGACCGGCGGCGTGCTGCTCGGCGAAAAGGTGACCATCACCCTCGAACTGCAGGCTGCGCTGAACCAGGCGTAATTTCCTTCATCACCCCTCTCGGCCCCGAGCGGCCGGCAAGCCGACGACCGCGGTGGGAACCAGCCATCGCGGTCGTCGCGTGGTTAAGTCGCGGGTTGACGGGTCATTCGACAGTTGAGCGGATGCCTACTCGCCGACGATCTCCTCGCGCACCCGCCTCAGGTCCTCCATCAGGGCTCCGATCAGGATCCAGTGTTGCGGATGCGGCGTTGGAATCTGCAGCGGCGCCGTCAGAGTCAACTCCGTCTGGGCATCCGTCGCCTGGTCGTCGGTCGCTGCCTCGCCCTGCCGGGTCAGCACCCGAAAGTCGTGTGCCGCCCGGCCCAGTTCGCGGGATACCGCCTGCACGGTTGGTTCGTGGCGCAGGGAATCGTCGTAGTGGTCACGGAGCGCCCGCGACATGCCGATCGCGCGGGTGACCAGTGGCCGTTGCCGTCGCAGCAACTCGACATCGGCGTCGAGCTCCCGGCGCAGCTTGGCCTGCCGCGGGTTGAGGGTGAGGCTCTCCTCGGCCTGGGTGATGGCCTGGTCCGCTGCCCCCAGCATCGGCCGCAACAACCGGGCCGTGATCATCATCTCTTCCAGCTGCGCCATGGACTGCGGCGTGCGGAGCCCGTTTGCGACCCGATCGAGGGTGTCGGCGATTTCGGACGCCAGGCGGGCGACGGCTTCGTGCGCCGGAGCCAGGAGCACGGGCGGCACGATCACGAGGTTCACGATCAGCGCGATCACCGCCCCGATCACTGTTTCGATGATCCGGTCGAAAGCGTAGTTCGGCGAGGTCGCTCCGATCGAGAGCACCAGCATGGCACTGATCGGGATCTGGTTCGATGAACCAGGGGCCAGCCGCAACGCCCAGGCCAGGAGGATGCACAGCACGATCGTCAACAGCACGATCCAGCTGGACTGCCCGAAGAGGAGACCGACGCCGAAGGCGACGATGACACCGCCGATGACGCCGAGGCTGCGTTCCACCGCTTTGCCGACGGTCTGGTTGATGCTCGGCTGCACCACCAGGAGAGCGGCGATCGCGGCGAAGATCGGCAGTTCGGTCGGAAGCAGGGCCTGCGCTATCAGCCACGCCAGGATGGTGGCCACTGACGTCTTCACGGCTTGCAGGAACGGAACCCTGCTTGTCGATCGAAGGTTCGCTGTCAGTCGCACGTATTCAGGCTAGCGTGGCGGTGTGGACCGATAAGTGGAGGTTCCGGTACGCTGCGCAGGACGGTCCCGGACGATTAGGTCTGCTTCGACAATGTATGCGCCCGTAACGCCTCCGCGTACTTGGCCGCCCATGCCGCTACACCATGCTCGTTCGGGTGCATCGTACCGTTGAGGTCTCCCTGTGTTCGGCAGCTTTCAGCGGCCTTTCGCCAGAATGAGCCCGAAGTCGTCGCACAATAGCCGTGACCTTCGAACTCCTTCTCTACGCTGACGAAATGCCAGTTGAACTCATTCGCTTTGCGCTCGATCAAGTCGTTCAGATGTTTACCGTGGCGTTTGACCATTTTCGCGTCGGCGTCCGTGATATCCATGTCAGGGCCGTCAAAGATTTCACATGAGCGGAACACGACCTTTTCGTCCGCCTGCCGATCCTCGAATAAGCCGGTTGGATAGCCCGTCATGTACACCTCCCCGATACCGGGGCTCGCCTGCAGATTTCCAACCATCGCCGCCAAGGCGTCGTAGTGGACCTCGAGTACGCCTTTGGCGTTGTCTGGCAGACCGATCCCGAGCAGGGCGCTCAATCGTCTCTCAACTTGATCTCGCCCGAGTTTGTCATCCCCTTGAGACCCAGAGGCAACCGCGGCGAGGGTGCCCGCGAGGCTGCCGGTATACACCGTGTCCTTCTTCACCAGATCCTCCAGAACAACCGAGAAACCGGCGTCGTTGCCGCCGATGTTGATCAGCAATGCGTCGATTCGCCGCCCGCCAATCGATCGGCGGCACTCCTCCAACTGACCCGCACCTATGAAGTCACCATCGCCTTCCTGCGGATCGAGCAGCCCCTTGAGGACCTCCGCGCCGCTTCGTGCGAACGAGACGAAGGTGATCCGGTCGAAGCTGAAATTGTGGCGTTCTCCGTCCGGCGGAGCGAAGGTGGAGCCGAATGTGGTCGCGAGTGACAATGCTGCCTGAGCGGGAACGCTTTTCAGCGATCGGTACGCCTTTCGCTCCAACCACTGAGCGTCGTTGCCCATGGGCGGCGTAGCACTCAGGATCATTGCTGCTGTCGGGTGTGCACAAATCGTTCCTCCGAATGGTGCAAGACTGCCAATTTCATCGGGATTGCCCTGCCCTGATGCCGAGGAATCGCCGATCGAAACTACCAACAGGTCCCTGACTTCAAAGTCAACCGTGCGTTCACCGAACCTGCCGTCCGCGAAGGCCACCCTCAAGCGAACGCTATACGAATCCGGCCGCGGCGGCAGTTGGAAGGTGACGATTTCCATCGGGGAGAGAGGGCGCTGGATGATCTTGGTGTCATGGAATTCGTTATCTCTCGATACAACGTTCCACGAGAAGGCGACAAGGTCGTCGGGGATCATCGGTTTCGTTGAAGGTCCACCGCCCCCGCTCTTTCCTGGTGGGAGGGAAGACCCGGCGGACGAGTTACTCTGATCCCGGCGATTCAAATCCAGGCCGACCTTCGCACTGAGGTTGAGGAGATACGAGTCGGGATTGATGTACTTCGTGTTGTAGCGGTGCGATTGATCATCATAAAACGCGCCCGGACCAGGACCTCTGTTCAGCGGCACGCCCACGTCGAGAGTGAAGTGCGCCCACGACGCCAGTTCCGGGTCGGGTCCATGAGCCGACGAGTCATCGACGGGGGCCGCCTTGTCGGTGGGAGTCTGCGAGGCATGGGTTGCGGGCCCGAACGTGTGGCCAGAGACTGAAGCATGTTCTGCGTTGGACATTCGCCGACTCCTTCTGCGCACACAACCGCGTCAGGCAAACACTCGTCTCCAGCGCGCATTTTGTCAACGATCATGGGTTCGAAAGCGGGTAGCCGGACCGTTGCTTACAGGTGGGGGATGAGAAACACTGAGACTACGCCGCTGGCGAGTTGGTCTTCCGGGCGGTGGGGCTTCTGGCGGACGGCTGGGTGAGCATGATGTGGAACGACATCGCGGTCAACGTGATCTCAGGGGTTGTCCTCGGCGTGTTTGCTGCGTTGGTGACCCTTTTGTTCACGGAGAGACGTGCGAACCGACGCGAATCCGAACGAATCGTCGATAGTCGAGCGTGGGAAAAAAGCCAGACCAGGCTGCAGCAACAGGCCGAGGAGCTAGTCGGCCTGCGTGAGAGGGATATGGCGGCGGCAGCTGAGTTGTACCGCGTGTACGGATCCTTTTTCGCCACGTGGAAGTCGTGGAACAGTCGTCCGGTCTCCGGTACGACCGCGGCACTGGACATGAGCGCGCCTGACCGTACGTCAGCAGAGAGGCGAGGCGAATTCTTGGCCAAGTCAGCCACGGCAGAGGGCGACTTGGAATCTCTCCTTCTGCGGATCGCGGTAGAACACAACCTCTCTTTCGAACAGCGCGCGGCGCTCTGGTCTCTGCGCATCAGCTTCAAGTCGCTTCGGTATGCCATCGAAGACGGGCTCGATTTGGAGTGGTGGAGGTCTGACCAACATGGCGCCACAGGCCACGACGGGTACCGGTCCTACCAGGCGTTCAAGGGCTTGACCGCCTTCGTCGCCAGTCTCCTGCTCACAAACACGAAATCGCCTGTTCCGCTGGGCCACGATCCGTCATCGGCGCTCCGTGAAGTCACCGGCGATGGTGCCCTGTTCACCCAGCACCCCGCTTTCGCCGACGCGATCAGCCAGGAGACCGGTTCCCGTGGTGCACTCACCTCTCGGAGACGCAAGGGCTTGGAGGCGTTGGCCATCGCGGAGAAGCTAACGCAAAACGCCGTCACAGCTTACGGGCGGAATGAGGCGACAGCGACGCCAGTCTGATTCGCTGATCATCGATGATGAGGCCGCTGCTCTTCGGTCGTCACCGCCCACGCGCCGGTGTGGGGGACGTCACCGTGGCCGTCAGGTCGAGGAAGGTCGCGTACCGCTTGATGCTCCGCGCGAAGCTCGCCGCTGTTCGATCGGAGAAGGCCGCAAAGGGTTGGGGCTCCACCGTGATCGAGCGCCCCTTTGCGAGCCTCCGCCAGGTGCCGATGACCCGCCCGTTCGAGACCATGAGCGGCAGGAAGATGCCGTTCTTGCCCGGCACCACCCGCACCAGGTCCGCGGGGTCGACGCAGAAGGAGCGGTCGCGGTACCCGAGCAGGTATTCGTCGAAATTGCCGAGGGTGAGCACCGGTGAGCGTTGGCGGATGCGGCTGCCGAGCTCGCCGGCATCCGTTGCGGCATCGAGGTACAGGGTCTCGCCGTGCACGTCGAGTTCGGTAGCCGATCGCCGGCGACTGCACGGGCGGTGCGAGCGTCCGCCAGCGTGAGCTGCGACCACCAGGCGAAATCCCTGATCGTCGCCGGTCCGTGGCCGCGCAGGTACCGCAGCAGGAATTCACCCAGCGCCTCGTCACGCTCGAGACGTCGAGGACGCGGCACCCACTCGTCGAGCAGCACGAGCACCTGGGCGGTGCCGTCGATGCGTCCCCAGCACAGGGTGCCCGACTGCGCCAGATGCCAGATCAGGTGATAGCCGCGCTGGCCCGACGTGACGATGCCCCGGTCCTCGAGCGCGTGCTGAAATCCTGCGCGGCTCAGGCTCCGCCCGCCGGAGAGTACGTCGACGGCGACCGCCCTGGCGCCCTCGATCACTGACTGGTCCAGGTCGAGTTGCGCCTGGCGTGTCCGGGTGCCGGCGAGCAGTCGCGGCGTCGTCAGCTGCAGCATCCAGTTGAGGTCGGCCGGGGGTACGAAGTGCAGGGTTCCGCGCATCGGCCAGGAGCGCACGATGGCGCCGGAGTTGATGGCGGTGTCGACGTCTGCCGACGACAAGCCGGGTGAGCGGATTCCGATGGCCCACTTTCCGGCGAGGAAGTCCTGCGCCTGCAGCGCCAGCATCCGTTCGACCACGTCGACGGGGGAGTTCAGGTCGTGGTCGACCAGGGCCTGGCCGCGAAGCCTGAGGCGCACCACGTCGGTGCGGGAGGCCGGTGTCACCATGGTGATCAGTATGCCTGCGAGAAACGGCCCAGTCGAATACCCAGTCGAATACCCAGTCGAAAGATTCAGTCGAAAATACGCATCAGGCGCCAGGGATGGGCGCCGTCGTCCTCGTGGTGTACGTCGAACACGTGCGTCTCCCCGTCATCCGCTGTGGCCTGGAACCGCCAGCCGGCGATGGCCAACGGTGGATGTCCGATGCCGAAACCGTGCGGGGAGAAGGGCCCCCACCAGTCACAAGGCCCGACCAGCGCGGTCGGGATGTCGGTGACGCGGAACCGCCGGGTGCGCCAGACCAGGCGTTCCGGTTCGCCCGTATCCTTGGTCCACACGGTCACCGGTTCATCGATCTGGGACATGCCACTCACCCGCCTGTTCGAACATTCGTTCGAACAACTATACGACGGATGCGTCCCGGTTCACCCCCCGTTTTCACTCGACGAGTGAAGACGGTAAGGGGTAGCGTGTCCGGAAATCAGGCCAGGTCGTCGTCGGTGCGGGCGCCGAAGACGATCTCGTCCCAGCTGGGCATCGAAGCGCGGCCGCGTTTGCCATGGCTGCCGGTGTTCCGGGCTGACGTCTTCGCGTCGGATGACTTCGGCGGCGACGCCGCAGCCGATGACTGCGCCTGCGCTCCCTGGTTCGCCCAGGGGTTCCGGGCCGCTCGCGACGGGGCGATCGGCGCGTCAGGCAGTGTCGTGTCGACGTGGTTGTCGATTTCGTCGAAGGTCTCAAGTGGCACGTCGACCAGCCGCATGCCGCCGGAGTGAACGGGGGAGTCGTCCTCGCCGAACGTGGCGGCTTCCCGTTCCCCGCGCCGCTTGCGCAGCGCCTCGAGCAGGTCGGCCGTCTCGCTCAGGCTCTGCTTGGGCTCGTCGGCGCGCTTGATCGCGGCCTTGGAGACCGCGTCGTCCCGTGCGATCGACCGGCCATAGGGTACCGGCTCCAACTGGGGCGCCGTGTCGTTCAGGATTTCATCCGGCAGTGAATCCTTGAAGGTGAAGGCTCCACTGTCGAATCGTGAGATGTCGGCGGCGCTGGTCTCGGCGCCGACGGCGCGGAGGCGGGGGATCAGCGCACCCTTGAGCTCTCCCTGCTGGGAAAGGGCGATCGCTTCGCTGCCGAGCGGCGACAACGAGTTCTTCTTCGGCTCGAACCCCCAGCGCGCGTCGTGGTCGATATCGTCAGCGGTGAACGACAGCTTCACGATCCACCCGCCGTCGGGTTCCTTCCAGCTGGCCCAGCGCTCGTTCGACGCGCCGAGGGCGGCAAGCCGCTCCCGGATCACGCTGCCGAAATTGGCCTCATCGTCGACCGGGTCGGGGTCGATGGCGGTGTGCACCGGCACGCTGAGCGCCGATGACACGATGTATTCGCGTTCGGCGAGCACCGGTCCTTCGAACCGGCGCACGTAGTCAAGTGACGCGCCGGTGACGGCCGCCACATCCTCAGCCGACATGCCGGAGCGGATGTGGGTCTGGATTTCCCGCGGCGACAGCTTCGGGCCCGTGGTCGGCTCCGTTTGGGTTTGGCGAAGCCGGGACTGGAGAACTTCATCGATGGCGATCCGAAAACGATCACCCTCTTCGCTCGCTGCGAGCAGCGCGCCGTTCTCGACTCCGATTACCTTCAATTCCTGCATGGCGAAAGCCCTCTCGCGATCACTGATGTGCCCAAGACTGCCATGCCCCGTGCCCATTTCCGGGGAATACACCGGGCGTGCCGGAAGTTGATGCCTGTGCCGATTGAAGTGGGCTGATCCGGGTTTGCTATTCGAATAGGAATGATGCAAACTGTGCCCGCCGATTTCGTTTGATCGGCGTTACTGGAATGGATGGGCATGGCAACCGATTACGACGCACCGCGGAAGACCGAAGACGACTCTGAGTCGATTGAGGCCCTCAAGGAGCGTGTGCCAGACAAGATGTCCGGCGTTGTGGATGTAGACGACGCCGACAACCCCGGCGGTTTCGAGCTGCCCGGCGCCGATCTGTCCGACCTCGACCTCGACGTTGTCGTCCTGCCCCCGCAGGCCGACGAATTCACCTGTGTCTCGTGCTTCCTGGTGAAGCACCGGTCACAGATTTCCCACGAGACCAAGCTCGGCCCGATTTGCCTGGAGTGCGACGCCTAGGGGCACACGTTGCTCAGGGAATCACCCCTGTGAAGCCGGCCGTCGCGATCGATTGATCGCGGCGGCCAGTTTCATTGGACGACGGCTCGAGACGAGCCAGTAGGGCGCGGGGTCGTTCTCATCCTGGAGCGGAACCCGCACCACCCCGTCGGCCCAGCCGCGGATCAGCAGCCAGGCGCGCACATCGAGGCGCGGACCGCGTTCCTGCCGTGCTTCCTCGCCAACGGATGCCTCGGCGTCGCCGAGCAACCGGGTGTCGATCTGTGCCTTGCCCGCGGTGAACTTCCCGTCTCGCACCTCGACAACGGGTGAGGCCAGGACCAACAGCGCGACACATCCGCTGTACAACACGATCGCTGTGACCACGCCGGCGACCATGGAGATGGGCGCGAACACCAGCAGGCTGGCGGGAATCACGAGGGCGGTCGCCACGAACATCCAGGGCGAGGCCCACACTCTCTCCCGGTACACCGGCTGGCCGGGCCGCTCATCAGGGTGCTTTCCGCGTTCTTCAGGCATGGCTCTATTCGATCAGATATCTGCACTAGCCTCGACACGTGGCAGAAAGCGTCGAAGTACTGATTACCGCATCCGTTGTCCCCGATTATGCGCACCCCGGTGACGCAGGGGCGGACCTGCACTCCAGCGAAGCCGTCGTCCTCGCTCCCGGTGAACGGGCACTGGTCGGCACCGGGGTGTCCATCGCCCTGCCGGACGGCTACGCCGCCTTCGTGGTTCCGCGCAGCGGGCTGGCTGCCAAACACGGCATCACCATCGTGAACTCGCCGGGCACCGTCGACGCCGGCTACCGCGGCGAGATCAAGGTCGCTGTGCTCAACACCGATATCGCGGAGTCGTACTCCATCGAGGTGGGCGACCGCATCGCCCAGCTGGTCATCATGCCTGTCGTTCGAGCTGAATTCGTACCGGTGGACCGCCTGCCCGGCAGCCAGCGCGATATCGGCGGATTCGGGTCGACCGGCCTGGCCAAAGAGAGAGCCGGCGCCCAGCAAACCAGCGCACAGCAGACAGGAGCAGCACGGTGAGCGACGTCACTGGCGAAGAATTTCCCGAACCCATGCCCAAGTCGGCCCCCGAAGACCGGGAGACCGAGGGGCCGCTCGACGACGCGGAGGCAAACCCGGTTCGGCCCTACGTCGATCTCGGCGGTATCAAGATCCTTCCCCGTGAGGGCCTGCACCTGCGGCTTGAGATCGAAGAGGGCAGCAAGCGGGTCGTCGCTGTCGGCCTGGACTTCGCCGGATCCACGCTGCAGGTGCAGCCATTCGCGGCACCCCGCTCGAGCGGGCTGTGGCACGAGATCCGTGACCAGATCGCCGACCAGATCGGCAAGCAGGGCGGCACGACCACCCTGCGCGAGGGGCCGTTCGGTCCTGAACTCGTCGCGGAGATCCCCGTCGCCGCAGGCCAGGGGGACGGCGGCACCACCCGGCTGGCCCGATTCGTCGGCGTCGACGGCCCGCGCTGGTTCCTCCGCGGCGTGATCGCGGGGGAAGGTGCGGTGAACCCGGAGGCCGCAGCCGAGGTGGAGGACCTGTTCCGCAGCATCGTCGTCGTGCGCGGGAGCACCCCGATGCCGCCACGGGACCTGATTCCGCTTCGGATGCCGTCCACGCCGGCGGGCGAACCCAGCGAGGCGTGACGCCGCCGGCGCGATGATGCAGGACCATGACAACGATCCCGGTGAGCCCATCCCGGAGCCAGGGCCCGGCCAGCCGGCGAACACCTCCGGCGCTGACCCCAGCCCGGTAGCCGGCGCATTCGCCGACGGCATGGCGCAGGCCGCCCGGCGCGCCGGACTGGGCCAGGTCGCGGACGGGGAACCGATCACCCACCACGCCCTGCTCGCCGCGATGGGCGGCATCCGCGGGATCGTCGAAGCGGTGCTCCCGGGCCTCGTATTCCTGCTCACCTACACCTTCAGCCAGGACCTGGTCCCTGCTTTGATCGCCCCGGTCGTCATTGGAATCGGCTTCGCGGCGGCCCGGCTGGCGCAGAAGCAGACCGTCACCCAGGCCATCGGGGGCCTGGTCGGCATCGGTGTCAGCGCGGTGCTGGTGCTCCTCAGCGGCAAGGCGGAGAACTTCTACCTGCCCGGCTTCTGGACCAACGCCGCCTACGCCGCCGCACTGCTCGTTTCGGTGTTCGTGCGCTGGCCGCTCGTCGGCCTGGCGGTCGGCTTCCTGATGGGCGAGGGAACGGCCTGGCGGCTCGACCCGGTGAAACGCCGGATGCTCACCGTTCTGACCGTGTGCTGGGCCGGACTGTTCGTGCTGCGCCTGGCCGTCCAGCTCCCTCTCTATTACGCGGGGAATGTCGAGTGGCTGGGAGCCACGAGGCTGCTGATGGGCATCCCTCTCTATGCGCCCCTGCTCGTGGTGTCGTGGCTTCTGGTGCGGGCGGTATATCGCAAGGCGGAGCCGTCGGATCTGGGCTAGAGTTATCTCGACATCAAGATAGTTTGAAGTACGAAACCGGCCGGGATCACCGGCTGCGTGGTTAGGCTTGCCTTGCTGGCAGCAGCGGGTTCGCGACCACGAAGATTGACAACGGCTGGCGGCTACCCGCCCGCCTCCACGAAGGAGAGGGAATCGTGTCGGAGCTTAACAACACGGCGATCAACAGCTTTGGAGCAAAGGACACCCTCCGGGTCGGTTCGACGGACTATGAAGTCTTTCGTCTCGACGCGGTCGCTGGTTACGAGAAGCTTCCGTTCAGCCTGAAGGTGCTGCTGGAGAACCTTCTCCGCACCGAAGACGGCGCGAACATCACCGACGCGCACATCCGCGCACTCGGCGCGTGGGTTCCCACCGCTGAGCCGGACACCGAGATCCAGTTCACGCCCGCCCGCGTGATCATGCAGGACTTCACCGGTGTGCCCTGCATCGTCGACCTGGCCACCATGCGCGAAGCGGTCGAAGCGCTCGGCGGAGACCCGAAGAAGATCAACCCGCTCGCCCCCGCCGAGATGGTCATCGACCACTCCGTCATCGCCGACCTGTTCGGCACCGAGAACGCGTTCGAACGGAACGTCGAAATCGAGTACGAACGCAACGGTGAGCGCTACCAGTTCCTCCGCTGGGGCCAGACCGCGTTCGACGACTTCAAGGTCGTGCCGCCGGGAACCGGCATCGTGCACCAGGTCAACATCGAGTACCTGGCCCGTGTCACCATGACCCGCACCGTGGGCGGCGTGCTCCAGGCCTACCCGGACACCTGCGTGGGCACCGACTCCCACACCACCATGGTCAACGGCCTCGGCGTGCTCGGCTGGGGCGTCGGCGGCATCGAAGCCGAAGCGGCCATGCTCGGCCAGCCCGTCTCCATGCTGATCCCCAAGGTCGTGGGCTTCAAGCTCACCGGCACCATCCCCACCGGTGTGACAGCGACGGATGTCGTCCTCACCATCACCCAGATGCTGCGTCGCCACGGCGTGGTCGGCAAGTTCGTGGAGTTCTACGGGGCCGGTGTCGCCGCGGTACCGCTGGCCAACCGCGCCACCATCGGCAACATGAGCCCGGAGTTCGGTTCTACCGCGGCGATGTTCCCGATCGACGACGTGACGCTTGACTACCTGCGCCTGACCGGCCGCCCGGCCGAGCAGATCGAACTGGTCGAGGCCTACTCGAAGCTGCAGGGTCTCTGGCACGACGCATCCGTCGAACCGGCGTACAGCGAATACCTCGAACTGGACCTCGGAACCGTGGTTCCGTCGATCGCCGGCCCGAAGCGCCCGCAGGACCGCATCGAACTGAGTGTCGCCAAGAACCAGTTCGAGACCGACCTGGAGGCATACATCTCGGTTCCGATCTCCCAGGTCGACGCCGCGGTCGAGGGCACGTTCCCCGCCTCCGACCCGATCGGGTTCACGCCGCAGGACGAAGAGTCTGCGCACAAGGTGTCGCACGTGAGCAGCGAGTCCAAGCACGCCAGCCACACCCCGAAGACCCGGCCGATGCCCACCGACGTCCAGCTGGCCGACGGCCGCGAGTTCACCATCGACCACGGTGCGGTGGCGATCGCCGCGATCACCTCGTGCACCAACACGTCCAACCCGTCGGTCATGCTCGCCGCCGGGCTGCTCGCCCGCAACGCCAGCCTGAAGGGCCTCAAGTCCAAGCCGTGGGTGAAGACCACCCTCGCACCGGGCTCGAAGGTCGTCACCGACTACTACGAGAAGGCGGGCCTGAACGGCTACCTCGAGGACCTCGGCTTCTACCTGGTCGGCTACGGCTGCACCACCTGCATCGGCAACTCCGGCCCGCTCGAAGACGAAATCTCCGCCGCGGTCAACAAGAACGACCTCGCCGTGACCGCTGTGCTCTCCGGTAACCGCAACTTCGAGGGCCGCATCAACCCCGACGTGAAGATGAACTACCTGGCCAGCCCGCCGCTGGTGATCGCATACGCCCTCGCCGGGTCGATGAACTTCGACTTCGAAACGGATGCCCTCGGCCAGGACACCGAAGGCAACGACGTGTTCCTCAAGGACATCTGGCCCGACGCCGCCGAGGTCCAGAAGACCATCGACGAGTCGATCGACTCCGGCATGTTCACGCACCAGTACGCCGGCGTGTTCGAAGGCGACGAGCGCTGGAAGTCGCTCGACACGCCGACCGGCGCCACGTTCGAGTGGAACCCGGAGTCGACCTATGTGCGCCGCCCGCCGTACTTCGAGGGCATGACGATGGAGACCACCCCGGTCGCCGACATCACCGGCGCCCGGGTGCTGGCGAAGCTCGGTGACTCGGTGACCACCGACCACATCAGCCCCGCCGGTTCGATCAAGGCCGACAGCCCAGCCGGCAAGTACCTCGACGAGCACGGCGTCGACCGCAAGGACTACAACTCCTACGGGTCGCGCCGCGGCAACCACGAGATCATGATCCGCGGAACGTTCGCGAACATCCGCTTGAAGAACCAGCTGCTCGACGGTGTCGAGGGCGGATACACTCGCGACTTCACCCAGCCGGACGCGCCGCAGGCATTCATCTACGACGCCTCGCAGAACTACCAGGCGCAGGGCACCCCGCTCGTGATCTTCGGCGGCAAGGAGTACGGCTCCGGATCGAGCCGGGACTGGGCGGCCAAGGGCACCAGCCTCCTCGGCGTCAAGGCCGTCATCACCGAGAGCTTCGAACGGATCCACCGCTCGAACCTCATCGGAATGGGCGTCGTGCCACTGCAGTTCCCGGCGGGTGAGAGCTGGGCGTCGCTCGGCCTCGACGGCACCGAGGTCGTCTCGATCACCGGCCTGGAAGAACTGAACCAGGGCGCCACCCCGAAGACGGTGCACGTCGTCGCCGCGCCGAGCGAACACTCGCCGGCCGGCAAGCAGACCGTGGAATTCGACGCGGTCGTGCGTATCGACACCCCGGGTGAGGCCGACTACTACCGGAACGGCGGCATCCTGCAGTACGTTCTGCGCTCGCTCGTCGCGTAGTGGATCCGGTGGCCGGGCCCACAGGCCCGGCCACCGGGGTCGGCGCGTAGACTCGGGGTTTGAGGCCAATGCCCAGAGCCGAATGAGCTGAGAGGCGAACGAAAGGTGACACGTATGACCCTTCTGGAGACGATCACCGGTCCCCGGGACCTCGATGCTCTCTCGAAGGATCAGCTGGTCCAACTCGCCGCGGAGATCCGCGAGTTCCTGGTCACGGAGATCGCCAAGACCGGGGGACATCTCGGACCCAACCTCGGCGTTGTCGAAATGACCATCGCCATCCATCGCGTGTTCGAATCGCCCAAAGACGCCATCGTCTTCGACACCGGCCACCAGTCCTATGTGCACAAGCTGCTCACCGGGCGGCAGGACTTCAGCCGGATCCGCCAGACCGGCGGCATCGCCGGCTATCCGCAGCGCTCAGAGTCCGTGCACGACATCGTCGAGAGCTCGCACGCTTCCAGCTCCCTGTCCTGGGCCGACGGGATCTCCCGCGCCTTCGAGATGACCGGGCAGAGCGACAGGCACGTGATCGCCGTCGTCGGTGACGGCGCCCTCACCGGGGGTATGACGTGGGAGGCCCTCAACAACATCAGCGACGACAACACCCGTCGGCTGATCATCGTTGTCAACGACAACGGCCGGTCCTACGCCCCGACTATCGGTGGGATGGCCCGGTTCCTCAACACCGTGCGCACCCGGAGCGCCTATCGTGACCTGTACTTCTCCAGCCGTAAGGCATTCGACCGGCTCGGTGCCCCCGGCCGCGCCGTCTATCGCGGAGTGCGGGGCGGCCTGCATGGGTTCCTCAGCCGGCTGACGAACAACGAAGCGCTGTACTCCAACCTCGACATCAAGTACATCGGCCCGGTGGACGGCCACGACCTCGACGCGATGCAGGAGGCCCTCGCCCAGGCGAAGGGCTACGGCGCCCCGGTGATCGTGCACACGATCACCGAGAAGGGCAAGGGGTACGAACCCGCCGTGCAAGACGCCGCAGACCAGTTCCACTCGGTCGGGCAGATCGACCCGGAGACCGGCGAGTCGACTGAATCCGCCAGCGGGCCGTCGTGGACCTCGGTGTTCGCCGACGAGCTGCTGCGCCTGGCGACCGCGAACGAGCGCCTGGTGGGCATCACCGCTGCGATGTTGCGCCCCACCGGGCTGCACAAGATGGCCGAACGTTTCCCCGCGCGGGTGCACGACGTGGGCATCGCGGAGCAGCACGCCGTGACATCCGCTGCCGGACTCGCCTTCGGCGGGCTGCACCCGGTGGTGGCCCTCTACGCGACCTTCATGAACCGCGCCTTCGACCAGGTTCTGATGGACGTCGCCCTGCACAAGGCCGGCGTCACGTTCGTGCTTGACCGTGCCGGGGTCACCGGGCCCGACGGTCCCAGCCACCACGGCATGTGGGACCTCGCCATCCTCCAGGTGGTGCCCGGCATCCGCCTGGCCGCGCCCCGCGACTCCGTCCGGTTGCGCGAAGAACTCGCAGAAGCGGTCACGGTTGACGATGCTCCGACCGTGCTGCGCTTCCCGAAGGGAACCGTCGGCGTGGAGTACGCCGCGGTACGACGCCTCGACGACGGCGTCGACGTGCTCAGGGACGACGCGCGCAAGGATGTGCTGATCGTCACCGTCGGGCCGATGGCGGGAATGGGTCTGGACGTCGCCGAGCGGCTCGCGGCGCAGGGGATCGGCGCGACTGTGGTGGACCCGCGCTGGGTGGTTCCGGTGCCGGAGAGCATCATCGACCTGGCCGCCGAGCACCGCATCGTGGTCAGCATCGAGGACGGCATCCGGGTCGGCGGAATTGGCACGCGCATCCGCCAGGACCTGCGTGAAGCCGGGGTCGACACGGCCGTCACCGAGCTCGGCCTGCCCGACCAGTTCCTGGAGCACGGATCGCGCGCCGAGATCCTGGAGCGAGTCGGCCTCACCCCCCAGCACATCGCCCGCGACGTGGTCGCAATGGTGCTGGGCAGCAAGATCCCGGTCGCCCGGCCGCTCGCGGCCGACGGCACCAACACCGGGTCGATCCCGTTGCGCCCCCGCGCCCAGGATTGATTTGGCCCGGGACTGGCCGAGACCGTCGCTGGTCGCGCCCGGGCTCGACTGGTCAGGAGACCCGAGACCGGCGCAGGCGGGCCCGGAGCGGGAGCACGAGGTGCAACTGGTGGCGTCTGGCCAGGACCACGGCGATCACCCCTGCCGCCGCGGCCGGCACCAGCCCGGACACCAGCATTCCCACGTGCGGTCCGAATGATTCAACCACCCACCCCATCAGCGGCCCCCCGATCGCCTGGCCGCCGAGCAACACCAGCACCCACACCGACATCACCCGTCCGCGCACCCGCACGTTCGAGGACATCTGCACCAGCGGGTTCCCGGCGGTGAAGAAGTACTGGTTGGCGACGCCGGTTGCCACCAGTGCGACCGCGAACGCGAGCTCGGTCGGCATCAGGCCGGAACCGGCCTGCACCAGCGCCCACACGCCACCGCAGGCGATCACCGTGCGCAGCCTGATGTTGGCCCGCCGAGTCGAGGCCAGCGCCCCGGCGAAGGCGCCGACGGCAACCATGGTGTTGAACAGCCCGTACCCGCCGGCGCCGACGCGGTAGACGTCGCTCGCGTACGCCGCCAGCAGCACCGGCATGTTCAGCGCGAAGACCGACAGGAAGCCCAGCATCACGATCGGCCACAGGATGGTGGGTTTCGCCACCACGTAGCGGATGCCTTCCCGCAGCTGCCCCTTCTCCCTCCGTGCCGGCGGGGTGCGGTGCAGGGCCCCGGACTTCAGCCGCGAGAGGGCGAGGACGGTCACCAAGCAGGCGAGCGTGTTGATTCCGAACGACCAGCCCGCCCCCACCGCGACGATCAACGCGCCGCTGATCGCCGGCCCGACGAGCCCGCCGAGCTGGAATACCGATGAGTTCACCGTGATCGCGTTCCGCAGGTAGCGCGGGCCGACGATCTCGTTGACGAAGACCTGCCGGGTCGGGTTGTCGATCACGGTGACCAGGCCGATGGCGAAGGCGATCACCCAGACCTGCCACACCTCGACCACGTCGGTGAGGGTGAGAATGGTGAGCGCAAGGCTGAGGACGGCTGCGACGGACTGCGTGAGCATCAGCAGCATCCGCTTGGAATACCGATCCACGATCACGCCGCCGTACAGCCCGAAGAGCAGCATCGGCGCGAACTGCATCGCCACGGTCACGCCCACCGCGGTGACGCTGCCGGTGAGTTCGAGCACCAGCCAGTCCTGCGCGATGCGCTGCATCCAGGTGGCGGTCATCGCGATCACGTTCGACGCGGTGAACAGACGGAAGTTGGGCACACTCAGGGAATCGAGCGTCTTGCTCCACGGCTGGGGTCCGGTGGCGACGGGGATGGGCTCGGTCAGGGGATGGGTGTCGGCAGTCACGGGTTTTCCTGGAAGGGGTTGGGTCTTCGACGCTACTCGCGGCGACGTCATTACTTCGCTAAATTGAACCAATTACTCCCATTACTGTTTCGAATGGAGCGGCATGTACGACCCGGTTTTGCTGAAGACCTTCCTCGCGGTGGCGAGCACCCGCAGCTTCACCGGCGCTGCCGCGCAACTGGGCATCAGCCAGCCCACCGTGAGCCAGCACGTGCGGAAGCTCGAGGATTCGGTCGGGCGGATCCTGGTGGCCCGCGACACCAGGGACGTGCGCCTGACCGACAACGGTGACGCCCTGGCCGGCTTCGCCCGCACCATCCTGGCCGCCCACACGGCGGCGGTCGACTATTTCAGCGGCTCGGCGACGCGCGGCCGGTTGCGGTTCGGGGCGGCCGACGACCTGGCACTGACCCAGTTGCCGCGAATCCTGCGGCACTTCCGCCAGCTCAACCCACGGGTGAACCTGGAGCTCACAGTCGACCAGAGTGCGCCGCTCTACCGGAGGTTGAAAGCGGGCCACCTCGACCTGATCTTCATCAAGCAATCGGTCGGCGAGGGCGGCGAGGGCACCCTGGTCGGCACCGATGACCTGGTCTGGGTCGGCCAGGAGAAGACCATGATCGAACCCGGAGAACCGGTTCCGCTGATCACCTACCGGTCGCCGAGCCTCAGCCGGCAGATGGCCATCGACGCGCTCGAAGGGTCAGGACGCACCTGGCGCATCACCTGCACCACCCGTGAGGTGAACGGGGTGCTGGCGGCGGTGCGGGCCGGTATCGGCATCGCAGTCTTTCCGCGGTCGCTCATCCCCGACGACCTGGTCACTGTGAGCAACCGCTTCGGGTTGCCCGAACTCGGCCTGGTGGACTTCACCCTCCTCGCCAACCCGTCCGCCGCGCGTGAGCCGATCGACGCCCTGACCAGTGCGATCCTGAACCGGACCCTGGTGCGGCGCCGATAACCCGGTTGACTTCGAGTGCGCTCTAAGTTCTAGGGTTGCCCTATGCCATCACAGAACGTTGTGCCATCACAGAACGTCGCAGTGGAACCGAGAGCGCGGCTCTCGATCGCCGCGGTCGCCACGCGCACCGGGCTGACGGCCCACACCCTCCGCTACTACGAAGCCACCGGGCTGATGCTCCACCAGGTGGAGCGGGCCCCATCACAGCACCGGCGCTACTCAGAGGCCGACATCACCTGGGTGGTCTTCCTCACCCGGCTCCGCTCCACCGGGATGCCGATCAGCCGGATCAAGGAATACGTCGAACTGGCGCGCCGGGGTGATGCGACCAGCGCCGACCGGCTCGAGCTGCTGCTGCGGCACCGGATCAGTGTCGTGGCCCAGCTCGAGGAGGTCCAGCGCAGCCTGGCCGCCATCGACTACAAAATCTCCGTCTACACAGAACAGGTTGGAAAGAAATGAAACACATCACACTCGGAACCACCGCTGGCGGCACCGGACTCGACGTCGGGCGGCTGGGGCTCGGCTGCATGGGCATGTCCGCCTTCTACTCCGGCGCCGGCACCGACGGCGCGGAGTCCATCCGCACCATCCACCGGGCGATCGACCTCGGCGTCACCCTGTTCGACACGGCGGAGATCTATGGGCCCTACCTGAACGAAGAGCTCCTCGGTCGGGCCGTCGCCTCCCGGCGGGACCAGGTGGTCATCGCCACCAAGTTCGGCACCATCCTGCACCGGGGCGACGGGGGTCGCGGCCTCGACGGCAGTGCGGAGAACGTTCGCCTCTCGGTCGACGGTTCGCTGAAGCGGCTCGGGACCGACCACATCGACCTCTACTACCAGCACCGGATGGACCCGGGCGTGCCGGTCGAGGACACCGTCGGCGCCCTGGCCGACCTGATCACCGCGGGCAAGATCGGCCACTACGGGCTCTCAGAGGCAGGGCCGGAGACCATCCGCCGTGCGCACGCCGTGCACCCGGTGACCGCGCTGCAGACGGAGTACTCGCTCTGGTCGCGGGACCCCGAGAGGTTCATCCTGCCCCTGGTCAGGGAACTGGGGATCGGCTTCGTTCCGTACTCACCGCTCGGGCGCGGGTTCCTGACCGGAAGCATCCGCTCGCTCGACCAACTCGACGACGACGACTTCCGGCGCAGCAACCCGCGGTTCGCCGGCGAGAACCTGGCCGCGAACATCCGCATCGTCGAGCAAGTGGATGCCGTCGCCTCCCAGACCGGTGCGACGCCGGCCCAGGTGGCCCTGGCCTGGCTGCTCGCGCAGGGTGACGACATCGCGCCGATCCCCGGAACCAAGCGGGTGACGCGGGTTGAGGAGAACGTGGCAGCGGATGCGATCGAGCTGACCGCGGACCAGCTCGCCACCCTCGGTGCGATCGAGGCGCCGGTCGGCGACCGTTACGCGGACATGACCCCGTTGAACCGCTGAGTGCAGTCGCTGGCCACTCAGCCAGGACGCGGGGCTCCTACTGCGCGGGTTGAACGCCACTGCGCGGGCTGAATTCAGCCCGCGCACCAGCGTTCAACCCGCGTACCTCGATAAGACAACTTCGATCAGTGCGAGTCGGCGGCCGCCGGCACGTCGGCCGGTGACCCGGCACCGACACCCTTGATCACCGGGTGGTGGAAGGTGTCGCCGAAGACACGCTCGCTCGCGCCGACCCGGTCGAGGTACGGTGTGGCTCCGCCCATCTGGAACGGCCAGCCGGCGCCGAGGATCATGCACAGGTCGATGTCCTCGGCCGCGTGCACGACGTCGTCGTCCAGCATCCGCCTGATCTCGTCGGCGAGCCCGTCTTCAACCCGCCGCAGAATCTGCTCCGCGGTCATCGGCGTGGTTCCCCCGGCGACGATCTTCTGTGCGCCCTTGTCGAAGCCCTTGATCCTGCCCTTGGAGTCGCGGTCGAGGATCTTCCCGTACTCGGCGAGCTTGTGCAGGTTCTGGCTTTCGAAGAAGCGGTCGGGGAAGGCGGCGTGATGGGTGTCGAGCACGTGGGCGCCGACCTTCAGGCCCACCAGTTCGAGCAGTTCGAACGGCGTCATCGGCAGGCCGAACCCGTCGAGGGCGTGGTCGACGACCTCGAACGGCGTTCCGGTGTCGACGGCGTGCATGGCCTCGCCGAGCAGCCTGGCCAGCACCCGGTTGACCACGAAGCCAGGGGTGTCGCGGGTGATGACGGCGTTCTTCTTCAGCTTGCCGGCGACGACCATCGCGGTGGAGAGGGTGGAGTCGTTGGTGAGGGGCGTGGTCACCACTTCGATCAGCGGCATCACGGCGACCGGGTTGAAGAAGTGGAAGCCGACCAGGCGCTCCGGGTGCTCAAGCCTGGCGCCGATCTTCTCCACCGACAGCGACGAGGTGTTGGTGGCGAGGATCGCGTCGGGGGCGATGTGCTTCTCGATCTCGGCGAAGACCTCCTGCTTGACGCCGAGTTCTTCGAACACCGCCTCGATCACCCAGTCGGCGTCGGCGAAGTCGGCCTTGTCCGTTGTGCCCGTGACCAGCGCGCGCAGCCGGTTGGCCTCATCGGAGGAGATGCGCTGCTTGGACTCGAGCGCGGCGATCTCATCGTGGATGTAGGCGACACCCTTGTCGACGCGGGCCTGGTCGAGGTCGGTGATGACGACCGGAACCCGTAGCCGGCGCACGAACAGCAGCGCGAACTGGCTGGCCATCAGGCCGGCGCCGATGACGCCGACCTTGGTGATCGGCTTCGCGAGCGCCTTGTCCGGGGCGCCGGCCGGCCGCTTGGCGCGCTTCTGCACCAGGTTGAACGCATAGACGCTGGCCTGCAACTGGTCGGTGGCGATCAGCGACGACAGGGCGTCGTCCTCGCGTTCGAACCCTTCCTCCTTGGTCCCGCTCTTCGCTGCCTTCAGCAGGTCGAGGGCGAGGTAGGGCGACTTCGCGACCGTGCCGATGCGGCCCTCGAGCATCTTGCGGGCGATGCCGACGGCGGCGTCCCATTTCACCAGGCGTTCCACCTTGCCGGGCGCGTGCGGGCGGGTCACCTTGACAGAGCCGTCGATGACGCCGTCGGCCCAGGCGATCGACTTCTCGAGGAACGTGGCCGATGGGAACATGACATCGGCGATGCCGAGCTCCAGGGCGTCCGTGGCCTTCAGGGTGCGGTTGTTCTTGAGCGGGTTCTCGACGATCACCCGGAGGGCGTTCTCGATGCCGATCAGGTTGGGCAGCAGGTAGGAGCCGCCCCAGCCGGGGATCAGGCCGAGGAACACCTCGGGCAGGGCGATCGCCGGCACCGATTCGTCGACGGTGCGGTAGTCGGCATTCAGTCCGATCTCGAGGCCGCCGCCGAGGGCGAGGCCGTTGATGAACACGAACGACGGCACACCGAGCGTCGCCTGCTTGGCGAAGGCGTAGTGGCCGAGCTGGGTGAGCTTCTTTCCCGCCTCCAGCGACGGGATGTCGGCGATCTTGGTGAGGTCGGCACCGGCGGCGAGGATGAACGGCTTGCCGGTGACGGCGACGCCGTGGATTTCGCCGCGTGCGGCGCGCTCTTTCAGCGTGTCCAGGGTGGCAGCGAATTCGAGCAGGGTGACCGGCCCGAGCGTGTTCGGCCGGGTGTGGTCACGTCCGTTGTCGAGGGTCACCAGGGCGAGCGTGCGACCGCCGGAGAGCGGCACATCACGCACGAAGGAGTGGGTGACGACCTCGTCACCCGAGTGGGCGACCAGCTCGGAGAAGTCGATGGTGGAGTAGTCAGTCATCGGTTATTTTGCCTTCCGGTTGAAGTGCGGGTTCTCCCAGATCACAGTGCCGCCTTGCCCGAGGCCGATGCACATGGCGGTCACGCCGTAGCGGACCTCCGGGTGCTCGGCGAACTGGGCCGCGAGCTGGTTCATCAGGCGCACCCCGGATGAGGCAAGCGGATGCCCGATCGCGATCGCCCCGCCCCACTGGTTGACCCGCGGGTCGTCGTCGTCGATGCCGAAATGGTCGAGGAAGGAGATCACCTGGACCGCGAACGCCTCGTTCAGTTCAAACAGGCCGATGTCATCGATCGCCAGGCCCGCCTTGCGGAGCGCCTTCTCGGTGGAGGGGACGGGACCGAGCCCCATCACCTCCGGTTCGACCCCGGCGAAGGCGAAGCTCACCATCTTCATCTTCACGGTGAGCCCGAGCTCCTTCGCGGCCGTGCCGCTGGCGAGCAGGCACACGGTGGCTCCGTCGTTGAGGCCCGACGCGTTCCCGGCTGTGATGCGGCCGTGGGGACGGAACGGGGTCTTCAGGGTGGCGAGCCCCTCCATGGTGGTCTCCGGTCGCATGGCCTCATCGCGCGTGGCGAGGCCCCAGCCGGATTCGCTGCGGGTGGCGACCGGGATCAGGTCGGGCTGGATCTTCCCGGCCTCGTAGGCTGCGGCGATCTTCTGCTGACTGCGGAGCGCGAAGCGGTCGGAGCGTTCCTTGGTGTACGCCGGGAACCGGTCGTGGATGCGTTCGGCGGTGGCGCCCATCACCAGCGCGTCCTCGCTGACCAGCCGCTCTGCGAGGAACCGCGGGTTCGGGTCGGCGCCGAAGCCCATCGGATGGCGTCCCATGTGTTCGACGCCGCCGGCGATCGCGAGGTCGTAGGCGCCGAAGCCGATTGCCGAGCCCATGGTGGTGACTGCCGTCATCGCGCCCGCGCACATGCGGTCGATGGCGAACCCGGGCACCGTCCGGGGGAGTCCGGCCAGCAGGGCGGCGGTCCGGCCCAGGGTCAGGCCCTGGTCGCCGGTCTGCGTGGTGGCGGCGATGGCGACGTCGTCGATGCGGTCACCGGGGACGCCGGGGTTGCGCTCCATCAACCCGATCATCGCCTTGACCACCAGGTCATCGGCGCGGGTGCCCCAGTACATTCCCTTTTCACCGGCACGCCCGAACGGGGTGCGAACCCCGTCCACAAAGACGACTTCTGTTCTATCGGCCACAATGCCTCCATCAATCGGATCAGATCGAGATCGATCCTATGGTGCCGGTATTTGAGGCCAGAATCCTTTGACTGTTCCTACGAAGCCGAATCGGGCGGACTGTCCAGCTTTTGGTGGGCATCGACAAAGGCATCGGCGATCAGCTGTGCAGTTGCGTCAATTTGCCAGGGCCGGGCGCCGAGCCCGGCGAGGGTTTGGGCGACGGATGCGGCGTCGACCGGGTCAGGCGGGGTCCAGGCGACCCGGCGGAGGTGCTCGGGGGTCAGCAGGTTCTCCACCGGCATCGACAGTTCGTCAGCCACGGAGACGATGACGGCCCTGGCCGCCTTGTAACGGGCATCCGCTTCGGGGTTGCGGTCTCCCCAGGCGCGCGGCGGCGGCAGGGTGTCGCCGTTGGGCCGGGAGGAGGGCAGGTCTTCGGTGGTGAGGCCGGCCTGCACGGCGCCCCACCAGCGATCGAGCTCGCTGCGACTGGCCCGGCCGCTGAACTCCCGGAGATCCGCCAGCGCCTGCCGGCTTGACGGCGCGACCCGGGCGGCGGCGGTGAGCGAGGCGTCAGGGACCAGCCGGCCGGGGGAGACGTCGAGCTGCTGGGCCAGGGCGTCCCTGGCCAGCCAGAGTTCCCGCGCCACGGCAAGGTTCCGCACGCCGCGGATCGAATGGATGCCGGACAATCGTCGCCAGGGTTCTGAGCGCACGGCCTTGGTCTCCCTGGCCAGTGTTGCGGCGAATTCTTCGGCGGCGATCTCGGTCTTGCCGGACTCAGCCAGCATGCCCACCATCACGTCGTGGAGGTCGGGCAGCAGTTCGACGTCGAGGGCGGCGTACACGAGCCAGGACTCTGGAAGCGGGCGGGTCGACCAGTTCGCGGCGGAATGCTCCTTCGCGAGGTGGATCCCGAGCAGTTCCTCGACCACCGTGCCGAGCCCGACCCGGGGGAGCCCCAGCAGCCGGGCGGCCAGTTCGGTGTCGAAGATGCGCGCCGGATCCAGCCCGACTTCGCGCAGGCACGCGAGGTCCTGGCTCGCGGCGTGCAGGATCCATTCCGCCGGCGCCAGCACGTCGTTGAGTTCGTCGAAGCGGCCGATTGCGGGAGGGTCGAACAGGAACGTGCCGGCACCGCGCCGGTAGACCTGGATCAGGTAGGCGCGTTGCGAGTAGGTGAACCCGGAAGCGCGCTCGGCGTCGATGCCCACCGGCCCGTTCCCGGCCGCGATCGCCGCCGTTGCCTCCAGGTAGGCTGCGCGGGTCGCGATCACCTCGTGGCTTGCCGCGCCCGCGGAAGACTCAGCCACGTTCGGCCCGGCGCACGGTCAGTGAGCTGACGCCCTCGCCCGCTGGCGGGAGGCCGGCCAGCATGCACAGCAGCTCACCCCAGCCTTCCACGTGCGCGGTGACGTTGTTCTCCAGCGGCGTCCAGGACGCCCGCAGCTCGATCTGGGCACCGTCGCCCTGCCGGGCGAGTTCGCCGAAGCCGGATGAGATGATCTTGGTCGCGGTGCCGGATGCGGCGGTGTACTTGGCGCCCCGGGCGTCGAGGGCGTCGACGAGCCACGCCCACGCCACCTCGGCCAGGAACGGGTCGAGCCCGATGTCGGTTTCCAGCGGTGCCTGCGCGAAGCAGACCACCCGGAACGCCCCGCCCCACGCCTCGGGCTCGTCGGGATCGTAGAGCAGGATGAAACGGCCGGTTCCGAAATCGGAGTCGCTGCCGTGCCGGGAGGGCGAGACATCCGCTGCCAGCGCGACGGCGTACGGGGCGAGGCGCCCGGGGGCCGGAATCTCCGTGACGACCAGCTCTTGTCGGGTCCTGGCGCGGCGGACGGCGTCGAGCGCTGCGGCGAACTCCGGGGGGAGACCCTGCTGTTCCTGTGAATCGGGCACGTCTGCAGACTAGAGTTTTTTGCGTGCGCTGTCGCTCCGGCACGCCGACGGATGAGAGGTGCTCATGACCCGGGACCAGGCGCGGCCGCCACGGGCCGTCGTTCCATTCATCGTCGCCGGAGGCATCCTGGGCGGCATCGCGCTCAGCGTCGCGGCCGGACTGAGCGTCGTGACCGGCGTCATGGCCCGGCGAATCGTGATGCCGCCGACCCGGCGTGAGGAGGAGGCCCGCATCCTCGGCGTGGATCTGGCGGCGGCGGCGATCACCCTGCGAGCGGATGCCGATTCGGTGCTTCCCGGGGAATACTCCCTGTGGTTCGACGGCGACACCGGGCACGCGCGCCTGGGCGAGATTGTCTCCCGCACCGAGACCACGGTCACCCGGGTCATCACCCGGGTCGACTTCGGGGACCTGCTCACTGCCTCCCGCGGCCGGCTCGGCGGGTGGGTGTACCTCGGGCCATGGGACCTGGGCTCCCCCTATCGTGACGTCGAGGTGCCCACCCCGCTCGGGCCGGCGCCGGCCTGGCTGGTGCCGGCGGAGGAGCCCACCGACCGCTGGGTGATCCAGGTGCACGGCAGGGCGGTCCGCCGGCAGGAGGGCCTGCGTGCCGTGCCGGTGTTCCGGGACGCGGGCTACACCAGCCTGCTGGTCTCCTACCGCAACGACGGTGACGCCCCGCACAGCCCCGACAACCGCTACGGCCTCGGAGACACCGAGTGGGAGGACGTGGATGCCGCCGTCGCCTACGCGGTGGAGCACGGGGCCACGAGCGTGGTGTTGATGGGCTGGTCGATGGGCGGCGCCATCAGCCTGCAGGCGGCCACCCGAACCACGCAACCCGGGGTCATCCGTGGCGTCGTGCTGGACTCGCCGGTGATCGACTGGGCCGACGTGGTCGCCTTCCAGGGTGCCCTGCTGAAACTGCCGACGCCGATCTCGTCCGGGGCCGTGCAGCTGCTCGGCCAGCCCTGGGGCCGGGCCGTGACCGGGCAGATCGCCCCGATCAATTTTGCCCGGCTCGACTTCGTGGCACGCGCCCGCGAACTGGACTTCCCGGTGCTGCTGATGCACAGCGACGACGACGGCTACGTGCCGGTCACCGGCTCGCGCGCCCTGGCCGGGAGCAGGCCGGACATCGTGACCTTCGTGCCGTTCACCGAAGCCCGCCACACCAAGCTGTGGAACTACGACCCCGACCGGTGGAACGGGGCGATCAGGACCTGGCTGGCGTCGTTGCCGCCGGTCACGCGGTGACGCGCTCCCGCAACTGGCGTTTGGTGCGCCCGAGGAGCGCGGTCATGCCGCGGATGCGCAGCGGGGAGACCGCCTCGGTGAGCCCGATCGACTGGGGGTAGTCGTCAGGCACGGCGAGAACCTCCTCGACGCTCAACCCGTCGAGGCCCTGCGCCAGGATCGACGCGAACCCGCGCGTGGTCGGCGACTCCCGCGGCGCCGTGGCGTACAGGTGCACACCGGAGTCGTCCACCTCCACGAAGATGTACACCGGCGACTGGCACTCGATGACACGCTCGAACAGGTCGGGGTGGTCCTGGTACCGCGGCGGAAGCTCCGGCAACTCGTTCGAGAACTCCAGCAGCAGCTGCAGCCGGTCGCGTTGCTCCAGGGCCAGGAAGTCCTCACGGATCTCAGCCAGCTGGGCAGGAAGTTCGGTCACAGTCATCTCCGTCATTCTTTCACGGCCAGTCCTTTCAGGGCCCGGCCAGGTTCAGCGTGCCTCTGGCGCGGCCCCGGGCTCGGTGCCGCGAGCGATCGGCACCCGCACCGCGTTGCCCCACTCGACCCACGACCCGTCATAGTTGCGCACATTCTCAAAGCCCAGCAGGTGGGTGAGCACGAACCAGGTGTGGCTGGACCGTTCGCCGATGCGGCAGTAGGCGATCACCGAGTCCCCGTCGGCCAGGCCGGCTTCGCCCCTGTAGATGGCGTCGAGCTCCTCGCGGTTCTTGAACGTGGCGTCACCGGCCGCCGCCCGAGCCCACGGCACACTGGCCGCTGACGGGATGTGCCCTCCGCGGAGGGCCCCCTCCTCAGGGTACGCGGGCATGCTGGTGCGTTCGCCGCTGTACTCCTCCGGCGAGCGCACGTCGATGAGTGGGCTCCCGAAGTGGGCCAGCACGTCGTCCTTGAACGCCCGGATAGGCGAATCGTTCCGCGGGACGACGGGGTAGTCGGTCGGGGAGACGACAGCGGCGTCCGTCGTCAGCTCGCGGTTCTCGGCGACCCACTTGTCGCGTCCGCCGTCGAGCAGGCGTACGTCGTCGTGCCCGAACAGGGTGAAGACCCAGAGGGCGTATGCAGCCCACCAGTTGTTCTTGTCGCCGTAGATGACCACCGTGCTGTCGCGAGCGATGCCCTTGGAGCCGAGCATGGCGGCGAACGCGTCGCTGCCGATGAAGTCGCGCTCGAGCGGGTCGTTGAGGTCGGTGTGCCAGTCGATCTTCACGGCGCCGGGGATGTGGCCGGTTTCGTAGACCAGGACGTCTTCATCTGATTCGACGACGACGAGGCCGGGAGTGTCCAGGTGCTGCTGCAACCATTCGGTCGACACCAGGCGTTCCGGGTGGGCGTACTCGGCGAACTTCGCTGCCGGATCTAGCTGGGCGGGCATGGAAAACCTCCTGGGGACGCCGCTGGCGGCGCAAAGTTAGGGTTCTGGCGCGGTTTAGGCTGGTCACCGCCCGCACTTCGAATCTACGCACTCCGGGCGGCGTCCGCATCTTCGGCGGACATTGGATGACACAGAAAGCCAGGTATCCCAGATGGCGCCAGACGCTTCGCGCCAGCCGCTCCGGCTGGCCGACCGTTCGCCCAGCATCACCGGCGCGGAGATCGTGGCCGAGCTGGTGCCACCGCCGCAGTTCGAGCACGCCTCGTTCGAGTCGTACCGGCCCGACCAGAACTTCCCCTCGCAGGCCGACGCGGTCGAACACCTGCACCAGTTCACCGGGGTCTGGCGCGCGCAGCGGCCGGGTGGTTTCTTCTCCCGCAATCGCAAGCCGAAGAGTGAGCTGCCCGGCATCTATCTCGACGGTGGATTCGGCGTCGGCAAGACGCATCTCCTGGCCGCCCTCTGGCACGCGGCTCCCGGCCCGAAGTACTTCGGCACGTTTATCGAGTACACCGCGCTGGTGGGCGCCCTCGGCTTCGCTGACACCGTCGCACAGCTGCGCGGAGCGAAGTTGATCTGCATCGACGAGTTCGAATTGGACGACCCGGGCGACACCATGATGATGACCCGGCTGCTGGGCGAGCTCGTGGCCACCGGAACCCGAGTCGCGGCCACGTCGAACACGCCGCCGAACTCGCTCGGTGAAGGCCGGTTCGCGGCCTCCGACTTCCTCCGTGAAATCCAGGCCATGTCGGCGAACTTCGAGACCGTGCGCATAGACGGGCTCGATTATCGTCGCCGCGACACCAGCGGAAGCGCCGTGAACGTCGAATCCGACGCGCTCCGGCACATGGCCGGCGTGATGCTCGAACGCGGCGAGGCCGTCTCGACCGACGATTTCGGCACCTTGATGCGCCACCTGGCCACGGTGCATCCGTCGAAGTACATCAAAATGATCCAGGGCATCGACGTGATCACCCTCGAGGGCGTCTTCCTGCTCACCAACCAAACGGATGCGCTGCGCCTGGTCGCGTTCATCGACCGGGTGTACGACGCCGAGATACCGATCATTGCCAGCGGGTTGCCGCTGAACGAGGTGTTCGACGCCGAGATGATGGGAGGCGGCTACCGCAAGAAGTACCAGCGCTCCCAGTCCCGCATGATCGCCCTCACCACCGGGGAGCTTCCCCCGCACGCCGAGTGAGGATGCCCGAAACATTGTCTTAACATTCGGCGCGGCCTCGTAACCGCGGCGAAACACGCCCGGACGCCGGCGGAAACCTGACCGGCTGAGACTGATGCCGTACTCGAGGTGACGACACCCGGCATCCGTCTCTTCGCTCCTCGCGGTACACCCCCTGAAACTCGAGAGGTGTGAGGACAACCAATGGACACTGGCAGCATTGCCTGGGGCATCACAGCAACCGCACTGGTGCTGGTCATGACCCCCGGCGTCGCATTCTTCTACGGCGGCCTGGTCAAGGCCAAGAGCGTCGTCAGCATGATGATGATGAGCTTCGGCGCACTGGGGCTGATCAGCGTGCTCTGGATCCTCTACGGCTTCAGCATGAGCGCGGTCGACAGCCCCTGGCAATTCGCGGGCAACCCGTTCGCGGACTTCGGGCTCGGAGCGCTGGCCACCGGCGCGGACTCCAACACCAACCTCCTCGGCGCGACCTACGGCGCCACCTTCGCCATCATCACCGTCGCCCTGATCTCCGGCGCGATCGCGGACCGCGCGAAGTTCGGCTCCTGGATGATCTTCGCCGGGATCTGGGCCACCCTGGTCTACTTCCCGGTGGCGGCCTGGGTGTGGGGCGGCGGATGGATCATGAACCTCGGCGACACCCTCGGGCTGCCGGGCGTGATCGACTACGCCGGTGGCACAGCGGTGCACATCAACGCCGGTGCGGCGGCTCTGGCCCTGGCATTGGTACTCGGAAAGCGGGTCGGCTTCCAGAAGGGCATCACCAAGCCGCACAACGTGCCGCTGGTGCTCATGGGCGCTGCGATCCTGTGGTTCGGCTGGTTCGGCTTCAACGCCGGCGCCGAATGGCTGAACGGCCTGGCGAATGTCGGCCTCATCGTGGTCAACACGCTGGGCGCAACCGCCGCCGCCATCATCGGCTGGATGGTCGTCGAGAAGTTCAAGGACGGCAAGGCCACCTCGGTGGGGGCCGCGTCCGGAGCGGTCGCCGGCCTGGTCGCCATCACCCCGGCCTGCGCCAACCTGGAACCGGGCTGGGCGCTCCTGCTCGGTGTCGTCGCCGGCGCGGTCTGCGCCCTGGCCATCGAACTGAAGTTCAAGCTCGGCTTCGACGACTCGCTGGACGTGGTGGGCATCCACCTCGTCGGCGGTGTGATCGGAACCCTGTACCTCGGCTTCTTCGCGATCGACACCGGCCTCTTCACCGGCGGCGGCTTCGGCCAGCTGGCCGTTCAGGCGATCGCAGCGTTCTCGGTGCTGGTCTACTCCTTCGTGATCGCATTCGTTCTCGGCTTCGTGATCGAGAAGACCATCGGCTTCCGGATCAAGAGCGAGGACGAGCTGGCCGGTATCGACACCGTCGTCCACGGCGAAGAGGGCTACGCGCTGGACCGGGTGTAGCGTCCGTTCACCGCAGGGCGGTGGGAAGGAGTGGATGTGCTGGTCGCATCCATCCGGTCCCACCGCCCTTCGGCGTGCCGGCTCGTGGATCAGAACGGGGCTGCCTCGGAAGCGGGTCCGATCCTGATGGCCGATTCGGTGTCGTAGCCGTGACCGGTGGGTGAGACCCAGTGCAGGGTGCCGTCGGGGTCCCGGGTGACTCTCCAGCCGGTCTCGTGCTTATCCCGATGGTTCGGCGGGCAGACGCTGGCGAGGTTGTCGATCCTGGTCTCGCCGCCGGCGCCGTTCTCGTTGAACGCGATGGTGTGGTCGATGTCGGTGTGCCCGGCGGCGCGGTTGCGGCCGGGATGCCGGCAGGTCTCGTCGCGGAGCCGGAGGACCATGCGGAGGTCCGCAGGGGCCTTGTAGCGTTTGCGGCCCACGGAGAGGAACGCTCCGGTTTCGGGATGGGTGAGGATCCGGATGAAGCTGGTTGCCTTCCCGACGAGTTCCTTCGCCGTGTCGACATCGATCGGCCCGTACCCTTCCAGGACGGCGGGCTCGTCGCTGCGGCTGAGGAGGGTCAGTGCGGGCACGAGGACGCAGCTGGCACACGCTGCGTAAGACGGATGCCTGGTCCGGCCCGCCGGTGTGGCTGCCCGGCGACCTACACCCAGGGAGAGCCCGAGTGAACGGAGCTTAGCTGCCCGGCGGCGGCGGGATCACATTCAGCGTCGAACGATCCGGCGGCGCACCTCGGACGAAGAGCCCCGCCGCTTCGCAGGCGTCCCGGCCGCTGATGGCTCCTGCTTCGAAGACGGACCGGCCAGGGTCCGGGCCGGCCGGCCCGAAGATCGCCCACGAGTTCGGCCCGGGGCTCGTGGTGTACCGCGACGCGTATCGGATTCCGTTGAACCCGGCGTCGGCCAGTGCTTCCGCCCAGCTGTGGGTCACCGTGTAGTCGCCCATGACGGTGAGTTCGCGGGTCACGCCGAAGTCCTCGGCATGTTCGTCGCTGGTGTTCGCGAATCGACCGACGGGCATCTCCACGGTTGACACCATGATCGTGCGTGCGACGGATTCGGCGACAGCTTTGGTGCCGACCGCCGTCTGGCCGAGCTTCTCCCGCACGGCGGTCCGCACGCTGTCGGCGACGTAGCAGGTGCCGCGGGGCGCCTCAAGATCGAACCGTCCGGCCCCGGTGGAGGAGAAGAACCAGGCCGAGAACCGGGGGTCGTGCGCACGGAACGCCCGCCCGGGAATGGTCGCATCGGTCGGGAACCCGGACAGGTCACTGCCTGCTGGGGGTGGCTCCTGGGCGACATCGGCCCGGCTCAACTGGCGAGCATCCCGGCGTCGTGCCGGGCGGCGTCGAGCACCGGACCCAGCTGCCCAGTCCAGAGCATCTGCGCCGCGGTCTTCCCGCCGAAGCGTTCGACCGGGGCGTTCAGCCACAGCGCGTTGGCCCAGGGGTCTGGCATCGTCGTCCGCAGGCTGGCGAGCACCTCAGCGAGTCCCGGCGTCGAAGCGCCGTCGTTCCCGAACTGCCACGCGGGGAACAACAGGTCTCCGTCTTCGGTGCGGACTCCGAGGATGTTTCCCCGCGTCAGGTCCGAGAGCAGGTCCTCCTGCGTCGTCTTCGTCCAGCGGATGAGACCGGCCGCGTCGTAGAACGGCCCGATGAGGTCGTTCCACGGGCTGGCATCCGGGCTGGCGTCCGGGATGGCGGCGCGAGGTCGGTCCGGGTTCGGGTCATCCGTCGCCACTGAGTCGTTCCGTCCCGGCACTCCACGTGGACTGTCACCCACAGGTTACGGTCGCTCACTCCGCGCGGTCAATGCCGATGACTGCTCGATCCGATCACGACTGCCGCTGACGACTGCCGATGACGAGCCAAGCAAGCGTCTGTCCTGGTGGGCGATACCGGACTCGAACCGATGACCTCTTCCGTGTGAAGGAAGCGCGCTACCAACTGCGCCAATCGCCCATTACTGCGGTGAAACGAGTTCAACCGCGCCTCACGATACTAGACCAGGTGAGGCATCCGCTGCACATCGACAGGGGCGAAACGCCCGGCGTGCGCTCGGTTTGAATATCCGGCCGCGTTCGTTGTAGAGTCTCCTAGCACGCAGAAATGCGGGCGTTGCGGATGTGGCGCAGTGGTAGCGCATCACCTTGCCAAGGTGAGGGTCGCGAGTTCGAATCTCGTCATCCGCTCGAATGAAATGGAATCGTCCCGAGAGGGGCGGTTCTCTTCATTTGGTGGTGAACCCAAACACGGTGGATTGGCCGAGAGGCGAGGCAGCGGCCTGCAAAGCCGTATACACGGGTTCGAATCCCGTATCCACCTCGATCCCGGAGAAGAAATTCACCGGGAACGGGCGATTGGCGCAGCGGTAGCGCGCTTCCCTGACACGGAAGAGGTCACTGGTTCGATCCCAGTATCGCCCACAGCAAAACCCCCGGTTTCTGACCGGGGGTTTTTTGTTGCCCTGACGGCACCACAGCGGCACTATCACGCCACGGCGAGCCCCGAACGCAGATCCGTTCGGGGCTCACCATTGGTGCGGGACGGCGTCGAAGCCGCCCCGGTCCGCGTTAGAGACGGACCGGACGGTCAAACCGGCGACGCGCAACCAGCAGCAGTCCGAAACCGACCAGTGGGAACAGCGCAGCCAGCGCGAGGAGCGGTGCGATCTCCACACCGGTGGCGGCGAGCGCCGTCACCTGGGTCGCCGCCGTCATGGTGGCGACGCCGGCCCAGGCCCTCGCCGTGATGCCGGGCGCAGCAGCAGACGGCGTCCACGTGGTGCCGGTCACCGCGCCGGCAGGTCCGCCAGTTGCGGCAGCCCCCGAAGGCGCGGCAGGTCCCACAGACGCTGGAGGGGCTGCGGAGGCTGCCGGGGCAACACCCAATCCGCCTTCGGTCACGGCTTCGCCGGGGGCGAAATCGATCTGGGCCCGGACCGAGGGCAGCTGGCCGACGGAGGCGAGCGGAACGAGAGTGCCGCTGCCCGGGGTGCCGCCGGCGGTCGCCGAGACGCCTTGGGCAGCCGTCCCAGCCGCCGAACGCGAGTCACCGAGGAGGCTGACCGCGTTGCCGTCGACGGTGACGGGAGCGCCGATCACCGGAGCCACCTGGCTGCCGCCCAGCACCGAATCACGCCCGTCCGTACCCGCCTCGCCGGACCCCGCGCGTGGGCCCGGAGCAGCGGATGTCCCGCCGCCGGCGCTCGAGTCGCCGAGCACACTGACGGCGTTCCCTGTCGCGGCGACAGGAACCATCGCCTGGACCGGGACCTGGGTGCCGCCGAGCAGGGAATCAGCGCCGCTGGTTTCGGCCGTTGCGGCCGGTTCACCGGTGCCGTTGGATGCCGGGGAACCGTTCGATGCGCCGGACCCGCCGGACGTGCTCGAGTCACCCAGCACGGTGATCGCATTGCCGCTGACCGTCACCGGGGCGACCGCGTCGACCACGGCCTGGCTGCCCGACGCGATCGCATCCGTTCCTGAGGTCGTCGCTGACGGTGCGGCTTCACCTGCGGACGGTGATGGTGCCGCGCCGGGCGCCGGCGACCCGTCCGGAGAGGAGGTCGACGACGAGTCGCCGATGATGCTGATGGCGTTGCCGCCCAGGGTGATCGGCGTGTCGAGTATGGCAACCAACTGGCTGCCGGACGCCACGCCCTCATCCCCGCTGGTCTCTGCGGCGTTGGCCGCTCCGATGCCGAGAAGCGAAAGGCCCCCGACGAACAGGGCGCAATAAAGGCCCTTTGTGACGAATGAATTCATGATGGTGCTACTCCTTATGCTGACTGATGATGGAGCTCCCGGGGGAGCCAGGGTTCACGCGTGGCCCGTGAGGGCGCAGGGAACCGATCAGTCAGGCGTGGAGCCGAGTTCGACCGCCGGAGAGGCGGGTGCCGGGGTTTCGCCCGCTGTGCCGTGCCGGACACCGGGGAGAAGTGGCGGCGCCAGTGCGCCGGGAAGGTCGGACGGGCAGGGATTACCACCGCCACCGGGCGCGGAGTTCCCGCCCGACGGTCCGGGCGGCGCCACCGGAAGGCCAGGGCCGCCACCCGGGTCGCCGAACGGAATGAACGGCGGGTGGCCTTCGGAGAGGACCCCGGGTGGCACCAGATCACCGGTGCGGGGCGCGGCGGATCGGACCGCGGGGGCCAGCGTGGAACCGTCCTGAGCGGGAATGCCGAGCGCGGGGGAGAGGCCCAGGGCTTCGGAGGCATAAGCAGCGGGCAGCGGCGCGCCGGCGTTCGAGGCGGTGATGCCGCCCGGCAGCGATGAAATGCCAACGGGAGCGGGATGCACGCGAGTGGCATCCAACACGCCCGGCACCGACGCGAGAGCCGAACCTGCGACGGACTCGACCGGCGCAACGACGGCGACCACGGCCCGCGACACGTCGCCGAGAACGGGCGCCTGCGCGACCCCGACGACCGGAGCGCCCACGTCAGCGAGGAGTGGAGCGGCAACGACTGCGCCCACCGCCTCACCGACGGATGGCGGCACCGGCGGAGCAACAGCCGCGACGACGGCAGCACCGACACGGTCGACCGCCTGGTCACGGTCCGGCGCGGCATGCTGCTCGACCGACGCGGCGACGTGCCCGATGATCGGCGATACCAACGCGGCCACCGGGGAGGAGACCGAGCCCTGCGTCCCAGGCCCGTCGGCATCAGCTTCGGCCGCGGAAGCGGATGACCCGCCGGCGAAGAAAGTGACGACAGCGACGGCCGCTGCGAACGACGCCCCCAGGAGGCACAGGTATAAGGGGCTACGTGCGGAGTTCGCGACTGGTCGATCCACTTCAACACCCCCCTGTACGTGGGCCATCGGTCGACCCCAGACAAGCACGTCCTGAACTATTCGTCTACCCCCCTTTTCCCGGACCGGCGGGTGCGGGGCGGTGAAGCGGTGCCGCGATCGACGGCCGGACACCCCCTCTTGTCGTGTGTGCCCGGGGCTGTTACGGTGCCGCAGTGAAGCAAAAAGAGCTGTTCCTCCATGCGGATGCCGCGCTGCGGTCGGTCCTGGACCGGTTCACCCCCGAGCAGTTGGCGATCCCGGTTCCGGCGGAATGGACCCGTGCCGAGAATCCCGTGCTCAGGGACATCATCGCGGCCCACGCCTACGACGAAGCCTGGGTTCCCGACGTGCTGGCCGGACGAACGGCCGAGGACGTCGGGGACACGCACGCCGGCGACCTGTTGGGAGACGACCCCATCGCAGGCTACGACCGGCTGAACGACCTGGCCACCGAGGCCGTGAACGGCGAACTCGATCCCGACGCGACTGTGCACCTGAGCTATGGCGATTTTCCGCTCGCCGACTACCTGCAGCACGTGAGCATCTACCGGGCCTTCCAGGCCTGGTCCATCGCGAAGCACCTCGGACTGGCGTACTCGCTCCCGGCGCCGCTCGTCGACCTGTTGTGGGAGCAGGTTCTGCCGCAGGCCGGTGATTGGCGGGCCATGGGAGTGTTCGGCCCTGAGGTCGACGTGCCGGCCGATGCCGATCGGGAGACCCAGCTGCTGGGGAAGACCGGGTACTGGCGGCCCTGACCGCTGTGACGGCGTGCAGGTGCGAGCGGTAGCGTAGACACGACATGCGCACCCAACCGAATCCCCAGCCCGACGTTCCGATCGACCTTCCCGTCGCCCGGCGCATCCACGCCGCCGTCGAACGTTTCGGCGAGCCCGGTGTCGTCGACCGGTCGATCCTGCTGCTGAACGGCGGCAACGCGGGGGAGGACTTCCTCCTGTACGTCGGCGGCAAGCACGCCCAGGGCCTGCTCGACGGCGCCCCGGCGCTGTACTGGCCGGAGCTGTGGGGCGCCCGCGCCCTGCTGCACGTGTGGGACCCGAAGGCCGGCGCCGCGATCCTGAACCACCTCGACAACCAGTCCTGGCGGGTGCGTGAGATGTGCGCCCGTGTGAGCCAGGCTCGGAAGCTGAACGTTCTTCCGAAGATCGTCGAGCTGACCGAGGACGATGTGCCGCGGGTGCGGATCGCCGCACTCCGGGCGCTGGCTGAGCTGGGTTCAGAGGCTGACGCCGACACCATCTCGGCGCGACTGCGCGACCCGGACAAGGAGGTGCGCCGGGCGGCCCAGCAGTCCCGCGACGCACTCCGTGAGCGCACCCGCGCCGACACCGGTGACTGAGCGACCCGTTCTCACCGGTTCCGACGCGGCCGAGGGCCACGCGGTTCGAATCGAGTCCCGCGCAATCGCCCTCGCCGCCGCGTCATTCGCTCTGGCCTCCATCGCGGCCGCCGTCGTGTTCCACGGAACACTGGTCGACCTCTGGGGCGGATGGTCGGTCGGCGCCATCGCGATGATCACCGGGTCGGTCTGCGGCGGCATCGCATTCTCGAATGGCGCTGCGGCCGCCATCGCGCGGTACACCGGCCGGTCCGGTGTCCGAGTGTCGCTGCCCCGCCGGATCTGGGACATCTTCGCGCTCGCGCTCATCCACGTCGCGGTCTACGCGATGCTCGGCCTGGTCTTGTTCGCTATCCTTCAGGACGCCTTCAAACACCTGCAGGTCGACACCCTGACCGGCACAATGATGGTGGGGCTGACCAGCGCGGCCAGCGCCTACTTCCTCTACCTGTCCGCATCCTCCACGAGCGCGAACCGGCTGTCCACACTGCTCGCGATAATGCTCGGCGGCGGAGTACTGCTCAGCATGATCACCGCCAGCAACCCCCGCTGGTGGGAAGCCAACTTCAGCATCCTCGGCACCACCAGGGACTTCTCCGGACTCAGCTTCAACATCACCATGGTCATCGGCGGGTCGGCGATCACCATCCTGGCCGGGCTGCTGACACTCGAGCTGACCAGCTGGATCGCCCGGCGGGCACCCCGCACCCGATACCGGGTCGACGTCATCCGCTGGTTCCTGGTGGTCATCGGAGTGCTGCTGGCGCTGGTCGGGCTGGTCCCGGTGAGCGTGAGCCTGCCGGTGCACAACACGGTGGCCACGTCGATGGTGCTGCTGTTCCTGGTGCTTGTCATCGGGCTGAAGCGCCTGCTGCCGGAATTCCCGCGCAGCTTCTTCCTGCTGTCCTACGCCTTCCTGGCCGGGATCCTCGTATCGGGGGTGATGTATTTTCCGGTCGGCTACTACAACCTCACCGCGTTCGAACTCATCGCATCCGGCCTGATCTTCGGCTGGATCGTTATCTTCGTGCGCATCACCGCTGCGGTGACGGCCACCGACGACTCCCACTAAAGTTGACGGGTACGCAATAACAGGGAGATACACACGTGGCTGACGGTTTTGGGCTCTTCACTGATCGATCAGTTGTCGCAATGCGCGTCAACGGCGAACTGAAAGACCTGGCCGCAACCGTCACTGAAACGGATGTCATCGAGCCGGTCACGGTCGATTCTCCCGACGGTCTGGATATTCTCCGGCACTCGGCGGCCCACGTGCTCGCGCAGGCCGTGCAGTCGATCAACCCGGAAGCGAAGCTCGGCATCGGACCGCCCGTCACAGACGGGTTCTACTACGACTTCGACGTCGCCGAGCCGTTCACACCCGACGACGTGAAGGCCATCCAGAAGCAGATGGATCGGGTTATTCGGCAAGGGCAGCGGTTCGTCCGCCGCGTCGTGACGGAGGATGAGGCCCGTGAAGAGCTCGCCGCCGAGCCGTACAAACTCGAACTCATCGGGCTGAAGGGCAGTCCGAAGTCGATCGAAGAAGGCGCCGCAGGTGAATCGACCGAGGTCGGCGGCGCTGAGCTCACGATTTACGACAACGTCGACCCGAAGACCGGCGAAACAGTGTGGAAAGACCTCTGCCGCGGCCCGCACCTGCCCAACACCCGCATGATCGGCAACGGATACGCATTGACCCGTCTCGCCGCCGCCTACTGGCGCGGTTCGGAGAAGAACCCGCAGTTGCAACGCGTCTACGGCACCGCCTGGCCCACCAAGGACGAACTGCGCGCCTTCCAGGCGCGCCAGGAAGAAGCGGCCAAGCGCGACCACCGCAAGATCGGCGCCGAACTCGACCTGTTCAGTTTTCCCGAGGAGCTCGGCAGCGGACTGCCGGTGTTCCACCCGAACGGCGGGATCATCCGCACGGAACTCGAGGACTACTCCCGCCGGCGGCACATCGAAGAGGGCTACTCCTTCGTGAACACGCCCCACATCACCAAGGGGCGCCTGTACGAGATCTCCGGCCACCTGGGCTGGTACCGGGATGGCATGTTCCCTCCGATGCACGTCGACGCCGAGTACAACGAAGACGGTTCGCTCAAGCGCGAGGGCCAGGACTACTACCTGAAGCCCATGAATTGCCCAATGCACAACTTGATCTACCGTGCCGGAGCACACTCCTATCGTGAGCTGCCCCTGCGCTTTTTCGAATTCGGCAGCGTCTACCGCTACGAGAAGTCCGGCGTCATCCACGGCCTCACCCGGGTGCGCGGCATGACTCAGGACGACGCGCACATCTATTGCACGCGCGACCAGATGAAGGACGAGCTCACCAAGACCCTGAACTTCGTGCTCGGGCTGCTGAAGGACTACGGACTCGAGGACTTCTACCTGGAGCTGTCGACCAAGGACCCGGAGAAGTTCGTCGGCAGCGACGACGCCTGGGATGAAGCGACCAGGACCTTGGCCGAGGTGGCAGAGGCATCCGGTTTGGAGCTGGTTCCCGACCCGGGCGGAGCGGCCTTCTACGGTCCCAAGATCTCGGTGCAGGCCCGCGACGCCATCGGCCGCACCTGGCAGATGTCGACCATCCAGCTCGACTTCAACCTGCCCGAGCGCTTCGAACTGGAGTACACGGCGGCGGATGGCACGAAGCAGCGACCGGTGATGATCCACCGCGCCCTGTTCGGCTCCATCGAACGGTTCTTCGCCGTGCTCACCGAGCACTACGCCGGCGCCTTTCCGGTCTGGCTGTCACCGGTGCAGGTGGTCGGCATCCCGATCAGTGAGCAGTACGGCCCGTACCTGGACGACGTGATTGGGAAGCTGAAGGCCGCCGGGGTGCGCGCCGAGGTCGACAACTCCGACGACCGGATGCAGAAGAAGATCCGCAACCACACCAAGGCCAAGGTTCCATACCAGCTGATCGTCGGCGAAGAGGACCAGGCCAACGGTGCGGTGAGCTTCCGCTTCCGCGACGGTAGCCAGGAGAATGGGGTGCCCGTCGACGACGCCATCCGGCGCATCGCCGCGTCGATCGAGGCGCGCGTGCAGGTGACCGGCCAGGGGCAGATGTAAATGGCCGAAGATTCCAGCGCCGGCGGGGCGCCAGAGGTCGACGACGTGCAACTGGAGTACTCCTCCGAGTTCGCCGCGGTCCCCGACGCCTTCCAGCGCCTGTGGACGCCGCACCGGATGGTCTACATCCAGGACGGACAGCAACCGCACCCCGACGACTGCCCCTTTTGCGTGGCTCCGACCCTGGACGACGAGAAGGCCCTGATCGTCGCCCGTGGCACCCACGCGTACGTGTTGCTGAACCTGTTCCCGTACAACAGCGGGCACCTGCTGGTCTGCCCGTACCGGCACGTCGCGGGCTACGACGACGCGACCGAGGACGAGGTCCGCGAGATCGCGAGCCTCACCCAGACCGCGATGCGGGTGCTGCGGACGACCGCCCACTGCGACGGCTTCAACCTCGGCATGAACCAGGGGCAGATCGCCGGCGCCGGCATCGCCGACCACCTGCACCAGCACATCGTGCCCCGCTGGGCGCAGGACGCCAACTTCTTCCCGATCATCGCCCGCACCAAAGCACTGCCCCAGCTGCTCGGAGAGGTTCGGCGCCAGGTCGCCGATGCCTGGCCGGCCGGCGACAACTAGCCCCACCCTCCCGCCCGCAGCCGGCCACAGCCGACCCCGCTGCGCCATCGCCCATCACGCAAGGAATAGAATCGATTTCATGACTGACACCCAGACTTCAGAGCAGTTCGGCTCCAGCCGCGTCAAGCGCGGACTCGCCGAAATGCTGAAAGGCGGCGTCATCATGGACGTCGTCACCGCAGAACAAGCACGCATCGCCGAGGACGCCGGAGCCGTGGCCGTGATGGCCCTCGAGCGGGTGCCCGCCGACATCCGCTCGCAGGGTGGCGTCGCGCGCATGAGCGACCCGGACCTGATCGAGGCGATCATCGCTGAGGTCTCCATCCCGGTGATGGCGAAGGCCAGGATCGGCCACTTCGTCGAGGCGCAGGTGCTGCAGGCGCTCGACGTCGACTACATCGACGAGTCAGAGGTGCTGAGCCCCGCCGACTATGTGAACCACATCGACAAGTGGAATTTCACCGTTCCGTTCGTGTGCGGCGCGACGAACCTCGGTGAGGCGCTCCGCCGCATCAACGAGGGCGCCGCGATGATCCGCTCCAAGGGCGAGGCCGGCACCGGCGACGTCTCTGAGGCGACCAAGCACATCCGCAAGATCAAGGGTGAGATCGCCCAGCTGTCCTCGCTCAGCAAGGACGAGCTCTACGTCGCCGCGAAGGAACTGCAGGCCCCGTACGAACTGGTCGCCGAGATCGCTGAAACCGGCAAGCTCCCGGTCGTGCTGTTCACCGCCGGCGGAGTGGCGACGCCGGCCGACGCCGCGATGATGATGCAGCTCGGCGCAGACGGCGTGTTCGTGGGTTCCGGCATCTTCAAGTCGGGCAACCCGCAGCAGCGCGCCAACGCGATCGTCAAGGCCGTCACGTTCTACGACGACCCCAGCGTCATCGCCGAGGTCTCCCGCGGGCTCGGGGAGGCCATGGTCGGGATCAACGTCTCCGACCTCGCCGCACCGCACCGCCTCTCCGAGCGCGGCTGGTAGTCACTCGTTCGATGACCATTGGAGTACTCGCCCTCCAGGGCGACTTTCGTGAGCACGCCGCCGTCCTGCGTGCGCTCGGAGCGGATGTCTCCTTCGTCCGCCGCCCGGAGGAACTGGCCGTCATCGACGGCCTGGTGATCCCGGGCGGCGAGTCCACCGTCATGGACAAACTGAGCCGCGCGTACGGTCTCGCCGACCCGTTGAAGGCGGCCGTGCACGCCGGGCTCCCCGTCTACGGAACCTGTGCCGGCCTCATCATGCTCGCCGACACGATCCTCGACGGCATCGATGGGCAGCAGGGCATCGGCGGCCTCGACATCGCGGTGCGCCGAAACGCGTTCGGCTCACAGACCGCGTCGTTCGAGACCGACCTCCACATCCCGGTGATCGGCGATACCCCCGTGCACGCGGTGTTCATCCGGGCGCCGATCGTGGAAACGGTCGGGCCCGCTGCCACAGCCCTGGCCTCCGTGGCCGATGGCCGGTGCGTCGCCGTCGAGCAGGGGAACCTGCTCGGCACCTCGTTCCACCCGGAGATGACCGGCGAGTACCGCTTCCACGAGTACTTCCTGGCCAAGGTCGCCGCCACCCGCTTCCGCGCCTGACCCGGCTGCGGCATCCGTCTCCCGCCAGCTCGCGCCACGCGAGCCCGCCACTCGTCGCGGCCGCGCGTCCCGGCGCGAAAACCGGATGAATCGCACATGGAGCCCGAAAACCGGAAGGATCGGCGCCCTTTCTGGGCTCCTTCCGGTTGTGGCGTCATGCGGTGTGGCGATCTGCCGGTGTGGGGGACACGAGACGGGCAGAGTTCGGCGTAGCGCAACAGGGCCGTTGCCACGCTGAGTAGAATGGCGGGGCACGTTACAGCACCGAACCACACGGGAGATTCATGTCCGGGCATTCCAAATGGGCCACCACCAAGCACAAGAAGGCCATCACTGACTCTCGTCGTGCCAAGGCGTTCGCCAAGCTGATCAAGAACATCGAGGTCGCCGCGAAGATGGGCGGCGCAGACCTCTCCGGCAACCCCACACTGGTCGACGCCATCCAGAAGGCCAAGAAGACCTCGGTCCCCAACGACAACATCGACCGCGCGGTCAAGCGCGGCGCCGGCCTCTCCGGTGAGTCGGTCGACTACACCACGATCATGTATGAGGGCTACGCCGCCCACGGGGTCGCCATCATGATCGAGTGCCTCACCGACAACAAGAACCGGGCCGCTGCCGAGGTGCGCACCACCATGACCCGCAACGGTGGCACCATGGCTGACCCGGGCAGTGTCGCCTACAACTTCCACCGCAAGGGCATCGTTGTGGTGCCGCACACCGGGAGCGTGACCGAAGACGACGTCCTGGTGGCCGTGCTTGACGCCGGTGCCGAGGAAGTCGTCGACGAAGGCGAAACGTTCGAGGTGTTCTCCGAGGCCACCGACCTGGTCGCGACCCGCACCGCGCTGCAGGACGCCGGCATCGACTACGACTCCGCCGACATCGCGTTCGTGCCGTCGCTCAAGGTCGAGGTCGACGCCGAAACCGCGCGCAAGGTGTTCCGCCTCATCGACGCGCTCGAAGACCTCGACGACGTGCAGAACATCTACAGCAACTACGACGTGCCCGCCGCGGTGCAGGCCGAACTCGAAGCCGACTCGGAGTAGCTCCCGTGACGGTCCGGGTGCTCGGCATCGACCCCGGCCTCACCCGCTGCGGGGTCGGTATCGTCGACGTGGCCGGCAACCGCACGGCAACACTGGTGCACGTGGCGACCCTCCGCACGGCACCCACACTGCCGTTGGAGCAGCGCCTGCTCGTCATCAGCAGGGGAATCGAGGCGCTGCTCGATGAGCACCGGCCGTCGTTCGTGGCGATCGAGCGGGTTTTCGCCCAACAGAACCTCAGCACTGTGATGGGCACGGCGCAGATCAGCGGCGTCGCACTGCTGCTGGCCGCCCAACGCGGGCTCCCGGTCACCCTGCACACCCCGAGCGAGGTGAAGGCAGCGATCACCGGCTACGGCTCGGCTGACAAGAAGCAGGTCGGCACGATGGTCGCCCGCATCCTCGGGCTCGCCGAGGTACCCAAGCCCGCCGACTCCGCCGACGCCCTGGCGCTGGCCATCTGCCACGCCTGGCGCACCGGCGCGTCCGGCGGAACGCTGCCGACGGCATCCGCCCTCACCGGAGCGGGCGCCTCCGCGGCCGCCGGCAACTCCACAGCGGGCCTGACACCGGCGCAGAAGGCATGGCTCGCCGCGGAGCGTAGCGCGCCGGTGTCGGTGGCTCGCCGTAGTCTAAAGAGGTGATTTCCTCCGTACGTGGCACCGTCCTCTCCGCCCTGGGCACCACGGTCGTCATCGAAGTCGGGGGAGTGGGGCTCGCCGTCCAGGTGACTCCCGCCACCGCACTGTCGGTGCGCGTCGGCGACGAGGCCCGGCTTTCCACCACCCTGATCGTGCGGGAAGACTCGCTCACCCTGTATGGCTTCCCCTCCGCCGACGAACTGGCCGTCTTCGAACTTCTCGTCGGCGTCACCGGGGTCGGCCCCAAGTCAGCTCTCGGGGTGCTGGCGGTGCTCACCCCGAACCAGGTGGCGCAGGCCGTCGCGGCGGACGACGACGGTGCCTTCCGCAAGGTCAGCGGCATCGGACCGAAGACCGCGAAACTCATCGTGCTCTCCCTGGCCGGCAAGGTCGCGGTTGCCAGTGTCGCGCCCAACGCCCGCGCCCGACCGTCGGTCGGCGTCGCCGAAAACGTGCAGGCCGCGTTGATCGGCCTCGGCTGGTCGGAGAAGGTCGCCGCCCAGGTGGTGGAGGAGACCCTGGCCGACGCGGCGGACGCCGACCAGCTCACGGTCGCCGCTGTCCTCCGCCAGGCCCTCGCCCGGCTCGGTCCGGCGAAGCACTCCGCCCCGGCCCCGCTCGCCGGCGCATCCGCTACCGCAACAGAGGGCGGCCGTCGATGAGCGCCGACCCGGGAGTCGAACTGACCAGCCCGCTGGTCGACGGTGACGCCGAGATCGCCTTCGAGGGGGCGCTCCGCCCGCACAGCCTCTCCGAGTTCGTCGGCCAGCAGAAGGTTCGCGGCCAGTTGCAGTTGCTGCTGACCGCCGCGACGATGCAGCAGCGCACGCCGGACCACATCCTCCTCGCCGGCCCGCCCGGCCTCGGCAAGACCACGCTGGCCATGATCATCGCGCACGAGGGCAACCGGCCGCTTCGGATGTCGAGCGGCCCCGCGATCCAGCACGCCGGCGACCTGGCCGCTGTACTGTCCTCCCTGATCCCCGGTGAGGTGTTGTTCATCGATGAGATCCACCGGATGGCGCGCTCCGCGGAAGAGATGCTCTACCTCGCCATGGAGGACTTCCGCATCGACATCATGGTCGGTAAGGGCGCCGGGGCCACATCGGTGCCGCTCGACCTTGCGCCGTTCACCCTCGTCGGCGCCACCACCCGGTCGGGCCTGTTGCCGAACCCGTTGCGCGACCGGTTCGGCTTCACCGCGCACCTCGAGTTCTACGCGGAACACGAACTCGAACAGGTGCTCGGCCGGGCGGCCGCGCTGCTCGGCCTGACCGTTGACCGGTCTGCCCTGGCGGAAATCGCCGGCCGCTGCCGTGGCACGCCGCGCATCGCGAATCGCCTGCTGCGACGGGTGCGCGACTACGCCCTCGTGCACGGTGGCGACGCCGATCTCGCCGCCGTGCATTCGGCCCTCGAGCTGTACGACGTGGACGGGATCGGGCTCGACCGGCTGGACCGGGAAGTGATGCGCACCATCCTGACCCGTTTCGGTGGAGGCCCAGTCGGTCTGGGCACGCTGGCGGTTTCAGTGGGCGAGGAAGCCGAGACGATCGAGGCGGTCGTCGAACCCTTCCTGGTACGGATAGGCTTTCTCACGCGCACGCCCCGGGGGCGAGTTGCAACGCCAGAGGCATGGCGACATTTCGGGCTCAGCCATCCACAAGCTGGCCTCACCCTGGATGACCTATAATTCAAGCTGGTTCGCACATGCCCCATGCATTCCAGCGTCGCGGCAGCGCACCACAATCGGAAGGTTTCACAGTTTCATGGATCCACTGACCCTCATTATGCTCGCCGTTTTGGCGTTGCTCGTCTTCTTCATGTTCCGCAACGGTCGCAAGCGCAAGCGTGACCAGGAGAACCTGCAGTCCACGATGGTGCCCGGCGCCGACGTGATGACCAACTTCGGGCTCTACGGCACCATCGTCTCCATTGACGAGGAAGCCAACAAGGTCGCACTCGAGATCGCCCCCGGCACGATCGTGCACATCCACCGCCAGACCATCGCCCGCGTCGTCGAGCCGGTCACCGCGGATGAAGACGCCGTCGTCGCCGACGACCTGGCCGTCGCCGATGACACCGTCATGGGTGAGCCGGAATTCGGCCAGCGCCGCACCGACACGCCGGACGTCGAACCCAAAAAGGGCGACGCGTAACCAACCCCTCACCCGTGCCCACGTCACAGACGGCGTGGGCACGAGCATAGAAAGCTGAGTTCATAGGTGGCAAAGTCGACCCCGGTCAAGAAAGCCTGGCGTTCCCTGACCTGGCTTGGAGTAGTGGTCCTCGGACTGATCGCACTCAACCTCACCGGTGTCCTCACCGCGGGCGCGAGCTGGGCGCCCAAGCTCGCCCTCGACCTCGAGGGCGGAACCCAGATCATCCTGGCGCCGAAACTGGCGTCCGGGCAGACGGTGTCCACTGAGCAGCTCAACCAGGCGGTCTCCATCATCCGCCAGCGCGTCGACGCGTCCGGCGTGTCGGAGGCAGAGATCAACACCCAGGGCGGCCAGAACGTCGTGGTCTCCATCCCGGGCGCGATCGACGACGAGACCCGCAACCGGATCGAATCCTCAGCGAAGCTCGAGTTCCGGGCGGTCCTCGTGGCGGGGCAGCCCTCTGCGCAGAGCGTCGGCGGGGACGGCAGCACGGCGTCGCCGTCCGCCACCCCTGATCCCAATCTCCCCAGCACCCCGACGGTCAGTCCGACGGATGCCAGCGACCTCAACCAGATCACCCCGGCCCTGCAGGCCAAGTACGATGCCTTCAACTGCGCGGACGTCGACCCGACAGTTGTCGCCCCGTCCGACAAACCACTGGTGACCTGCGAGACCGACGGCTCGGTCAAGTATGTGCTGGGACCGGTCGAGGTCAGCGGCGAGAACATCTCCGACGCCACCAACGGCCAGGTCACGACCCAGACCGGTGCGACCACCGGTGAGTGGGCCGTCAACATCGTCTTCGACGGCACCGGCACCAAGGCCTTCTCCACAGTCACCACGCGGCTGAGCGGCTTGCAGGGCGCGCAGAACCAGTTCGCGATCGTGCTCGACGGCAAGGTGATCTCGGCTCCTCGCACTCTTGCGGTGATAACGGACGGCAAACCCCAGATCACCGGAAACTTCACCCAGGAGTCGTCGAAGGTACTCGCCGACCAGCTCAAGTTCGGCGCCCTGCCGCTCAGCTTCAACGTGCAGAGCTCCGACACCATCTCCGCCACCCTCGGCTCATCGCAGCTGCAGGGCGGCTTGATCGCCGGCATCATCGGCCTGATCCTGGTCGCGATCTACACGCTGTTCCAGTACCGGCTGCTCGGCCTGGTCACGCTGGCCTCCCTGGTCGTGGCGGGCGTGCTCACCTACCTCGTCATCCTCGTCATGTCGTGGCGGGAAGGCTACCGGCTCTCACTAGCCGGCGTCGCCGGGTTGATCGTGGCGATCGGTTTCACCGCAGACTCGTTCATCATCTACTTCGAACGTGTGCGGGATGAGCTGCGAGACGGGCGGGGCCTCGAGTCCGCCGTCGAGGCGGGTTGGAAGCGTGCGCTGCGCACGGTCTACGCCGCGAAGGGCACCAACCTCCTGGCCGCCATCGTGCTCTACATCCTCGCGGTCGGCAACGTCCGCGGCTTCGCGTTCACGCTCGGCCTCACGACGGTGATCGACGTGCTCGTCGTCATCCTGTTCACCCACCCGATGCTGCAACTGCTGGCACAGACCCGGTTCTTCAGCAGCGGGCATCCTCTGTCCGGGCTCGACCCCAATGCGCTGGGTGCCGTGTACCGCGGCCGCGCCGAATTCCGGAAGACCATCAGCCCGGTTCCCGGCAAGGCGACGGGTAGCGCCAGGGAGGCGGCGAAGCGCCAGACCATCGCCGAACGGAAGGCCGCCGAAATGGCCGGCGCCGGCGCGCGCTCCACCACATCATCCGGAGCCGACTCGGCCCAGAAGACGAACCAGAATGACGGGAAGGATTCCTGATGGCCGGCTTGACGCAATTCGGAAACCACCTCTACACCGGTGAGCGGTCGTTCGACTTCATCGGCAAACGCCGCATCTGGTACACGATCGCCATCGTGCTCATGGTCGCCTCAATCCTGATCCCGATCGTCAAGGGCGGGTTCAACTTCGGTATCGAGTTCCGGGGCGGGTCGCAGTTCCAGATCACCCAGGTCGAGAACTCCTCCCAGACGCCCGCGATCGACGCGGTCGCCAAGGTGGTGCCGGACGCCGTCGCACGGGTGTCCACCCTGGGCGCCAACGGCATTCGCGTGCAGACCGACCAGCTGACCACGGACGAGACCAAGGACGTCACGGCAGCCCTTGCCGCCGCGTACAACGTGCCGGAAGCGGAAGTCGCGAACTCCTTCATCGGGGCGACCTGGGGTGCCGACGTCACTCGACAGGCGATCCAGGGCCTCGTCGCCTTCCTGCTGCTGGCGGCCGTGGCCATGGCACTCTACTTCCGCACCTGGAAGATGTCCGTCGCGGCCATCCTGTCGCTGATCCACGACCTCGTGGTCACGGCCGGCATCTACGCGCTCACCGGGTTCGAGATCACCCCCGCGGCCATGATCGGGTTCCTCACGATCCTGGCGTACTCGCTCTACGACACCATCGTGGTGTTCGACAAGATCCGGGAGAACACGGCTGAGGACTCCTCGGGCACCCAGCGCACCTTCGCGCAGTCCGTGAACCTTGCGGTGAACCAGACCCTCGTGCGGTCGATCAACACCGGGATCGTCGCCGCCCTGCCCGTCGCGTCGATCCTGTTCATCGGCTCCTTCGTCTTCGGCGCCGACACGCTGCGCGACATCTCCACGGCGCTGCTGATCGGAATTCTGATCGGCACCTACTCGACGATCTATATCGGTGCGCCGCTCTACGCCCATCTGCGGCAGAACGAGCCGGCCATCCGCAAGCACGACGCGCGCGCCCTGGCCGCCAAAGCCAAGGCCGGCGCGCCGCGGATCGCGGAGGACGTCACGTCATGAGCGCCGCGGGTCCGGCGGTGATCGACGCAGCGGAGGCCATCGTCCTGGTCTCCGCCGGAAACGCGTGGCTGCTCGACGTGCGTGAGGACCACGAGTGGCAGGCCGGGCATGCGCCCGGCGCCCACCATCTCCCGATGGGGGAACTCGGCCAGCGCCAGGACGAGCTGCCCGCAGGCCAGACCATCCTCGTGATCTGTCACAGCGGCGCCCGCTCCCGTGCGGTCACCGACGCTCTCCGCGCGGCAGAGTATCCAGCCCTCAACGTGGAGGGCGGCATGGTGGCCTGGAATTCAGCCGGCGGCGAAGTGGTCAAGCCGGACGCCTTCCACCAGCGATAATTGCTGTGGAAGTGAGGTGAGATGATGACGGAGACCACGACGCCATCTGCCGCTTCCCTGCGCCGCCTGGTGCCGCGCATCTTCTCCCGCGCCCAGCCGGCCGGCGCCGTCGACACCCTGATCAAGACCGTCAGGGTGCATCACCCGAAGGTCGACCTGTCGATCCTCGACCGCGCGTACGCCGCCGCCGAACTGGCCCACCAGGGTCAGAAGCGGCGGAGCGGCGAACCGTACATCACGCATCCGCTGGCCGTCGCCCAGATCCTCGCCGACCTCGGCATCGGGCCGAAGACCGTGGCCGCCGCCCTGCTCCACGACACGGTCGAAGACACCGAGTACACGCTCGACCAGCTGCGCACCGAGTTCGGCGATGAGATCGCCATGCTCGTGGACGGTGTCACCAAGCTCGACAAGGTCAAGTACGGCGACAGCACCCAGGCCGAAACCGTGCGCAAGATGATCGTGGCGATGTCCAAGGACATCCGCGTGCTGATCATCAAGCTGGCCGACCGGTTGCACAACGCCCGCACCTGGGGGTTCGTACCGGCGGAGTCCGCCGCCCGCAAGGCCACCGAGACCCTGGAGATCTACGCGCCACTGGCCCACCGGCTCGGGATCCAGACCATCAAGTGGGAACTCGAAGACCTCTCCTTCGCCGTGTTGTACCCGAAGCTGTACGCCGAGATCGAGAGCCTGGTCAGGCAGCGCACTCCGCAGCGTGAAGAGTTCGTGCAGCAGGTCATCGACGCCATCAACGACGACCTGAAGGCCGCGAGGATCCGCGGCAAGGTTGCCGGGCGGCCCAAGCAGTACTACTCGATCTACCAGAAGATGGTGGTGCGGGGCCGCGAGTTCGACGAGATCTACGACCTGGTCGGCATCCGGGTGCTGGTGAATTCGGTGCGCGACTGCTACGCGGTGCTCGGCGCCATCCACGCCAGGTGGACGCCGCTGCCCGGCCGGTTCAAGGACTACATCGCCACCCCGAAGTTCAATCTGTACCAGTCGCTGCACACCACCGTGCTCGGGCCGAGCGGCCGGCCGGTGGAGATCCAGATCCGCACCCAGGAGATGCACCAGCGCGCCGAGTTCGGCGTGGCGGCGCACTGGAAGTACAAGGAACAGGTCAACGGCAAGAGCGCGGGCCCCGGCCCGCAGAGCGACACCGACATGGCGTGGCTGGCGCACATCTCCGACTGGCAGGCCGAAACCGCCGACCCGGGGGAGTTCCTCGACTCGCTGCGGTACGAGATCGGCGCCAAAGAGGTGTACGTGTTCACCCCGAAGGGTCGTGTGATCGGCCTGCCGGCCGGCGCCACCCCGGTGGACTTCGCCTACGCCGTGCACACCGAGGTCGGGCACCGCACCATGGGGTCCAAGGTGAACGGGCGCCTGGTGCCCCTGGAATCGACACTGAACACCGGCGACGTCGTCGAGGTCTTCACCTCCAAGAACCCGGACTCCGGCCCGAGCAAGGACTGGCTCAACTTCGTCAAGAGCCCGCGGGCGCGCAACAAGATCCGCCAGTGGTTCACCAAGGAACGCCGCGACGAGGCGATTGAACAGGGCCGCGACGCGATCGCCCGCGCGATGCGCAAGCAGAACCTGCCGCTGCAGAAGCTGATGAACCAGGATTCCTTCGCCGAGGTCGCCGCGGTGATGAAGTACGAGGACGTCTCAGCCCTCTACGCGGCGGTCGGCGAAGGCCACGTCTCGACCCAGTCGGTTCTCGAGAAGGTCGTGGCCACCCTCCAGAACGTTGAAGACAACGACGGCGCCGAGCTGCCGGTCGCTCCGCGCAGCCGCACCCAGACCCTCCGCAACAGCGACTCCGGCGTGCTGGTGCGGGGAGCCCCCGACATCCTGGTCAAGCTGGCCCGCTGTTGCACCCCGGTGCCCGGCGACAAGATCGTCGGTTTCATCACCCGCGGGTCCGGCGTCTCCGTGCACCAGGCCTCCTGCCACAACGTGCAGGACCTGCTCAAGGAACCAGAGCGGATGATCGACGTCGAGTGGGCGCCGACCTCGAAGAGCCTGTTCCTGGTCCAGATCCAGGTCGAAGCGCTGGACCGTTCCGGCCTGCTCTCCGACGTGACCCGGGTGTTGTCCGAGTACCACGTCAACATTCTCTCTGCCACGGTCAACACCTCGAACCAGCGGCTGGCGCTCAGCCGCTTCGTGTTCGAGATGGGGGACACCACCCACCTGGACCGGGTGCTGAACGCGGTGCGCCGGATCGATGCCGTCTACGATGTGTACCGGGTCAGCGACGGCTAGTCCCAGGCCGAGTCCCGGTCTCGTCGGGATGCCGCAGCGAATCGCGTGCGGGCACACTCCCGTTGTCGTGCTCCGGCGAGCCGGCGCACGGCGTCCGTGAGGTCCACCCGTCCACCGTCGAGCAGGTGACGGATGACCGGCACGACGTCGGCCGACCCCAGGCTCACGTCCCGGCACAGGTCGAGAACGGTGCGGAGCGGCGTGGTGACCAGTATGGCGCCCACGGGAAGCGTGTCGGAAGCCACCCCCCTCACCTCCCGCAGGACGTACCCGGCCGACGGTGGGAGGTTCACCCGGTCCACGATGTCGACGCAGACCTGGTGCCGGGCGGGAAGGACCCCGGCCCCGAAAATCCAGGCCGCCGTCATCCGCTCCAGGATCACGCGGCTGGGAATCGACCCGGCGATCGCGAGGGCGCGGGTGACCGGGCCGATGGGCTCATCGACCGGGCACCAGCCGTCACCCAGCCGGTAGAGGTCGCCGTCGAGTGCGGCGGCGGCAAGTTCCGCCAACGGCAGGTCTGCCATGGACAGTACCGCCGGTAATCGAGCGTCCACCCGCCCAGTGTGCGCGCTCCAACCGAAGCGGCGCCGCCCCCGTGCACCGAACAGTGCAGAACCCAGGGAGCGGCGGCGCCTGTGGAAAACGGGTCGTTACTGGCCGATCGCCTTGAGCCAGGCCTTGCGGGTCTCGAGCGATTCCTTCGCCTCCTGGATGCGGGCCGGGTCCTTGCTCGCTTCGGCATCGGCCAGGGCGGACTCCAGCTTCGCGATGGCGTCGTTCAACTGTCCCGCCAGTCCCTCTGCGCGGGCCTTGGTCTCCGGGTTGTTGCGCTTCCAGTGGTCGTCGTCGAGTTTGCGCACGGCGGTCTCCACCTTGCGCAAACGATCCTCGATCACCTTGACCTGGTCACGCGGGACCTTGCCGATCGCGTCCCACCGGCGCTGGATCGACAGGAGGGCGTTCCGGGCCTTGGTGCGGTCGGTTTCGGCCAACAGCGGCTCGGCTTCGGTGAGCAACTCGAGCTTCTGCGCCAGGTTGCCGGAGAACTCCTCGTTCTCGACCGCGTCGACCTCCGACTTCGCCGAATACAGCACGTCGCCGGCCGCCTTGAACTTCGCCCACATGGCGTCGTCCTGCTTCTTGCCGCTTCGGCCGGCCATTTTCCACTCGTCGAGGAGCGTGCGGTAGGCGGGGATTCCGTCTGCGCCCTGGGGCGCGAGGGCCTCCGCCTTCTCGATCAGCTGCTGCTTGCGGTTCCGTACGTCCTTGTGGGCGCTGTCCAACTCGGCGAAGAACGCCTTGCGGTTCTGCTCGATCGTGGTGCGGGCCGCGCGGAATCGCTTCCACAGTTCGTTGGCCTCACCCTTCGGGATTCGCGGGGCGTCGTGCTGGTGGGCCTGCCATTTCGTGAACAGTACGTCCAGGGCTGCGCTGGTCTGCTTCCACTGCGTCTTCGCGGGATCCTCGGCGGCGAGCCGCTCGGCTTCCTCGACGATGGCGGCGCGTTCGGCGACTGCGGCCACCGCGGCGGCCTTCGCCTCCTGCGACTGCTGCTCGTTGAGTTCGCTGACCGTGCCGCCGAGGGCGGCGAGCCGGTCGGTGAGCGCCTGGAGGTTGCCGACCGCGTTGGCGGTGGCAATGCTGGAGGCCAGGTTCTTCACGGTCTTGGCGATGTCCGCCGCCGGCGCGCCTCCCCGGGCGCGCTGCTCCAGCAGCGTCACCTGGCCGTTGAGCTCAACGTATTTGCGTTCGAAGTACGCCAGCGCCTCCTCGGGGGTCGCGTCCGGGTACTGGCCGACGGCGCGTTCGCCGTCACCCTCGCGAACGTAAACCGTGCCGGATTCGTCTACGCGACCCCATGGTTGCTGATCTGTCGTAGTCAAGAGCCTCACCTTTGATGTAGTCGGATTGCCGCGGGTCCACTCTGGAGGCCACGCCCATACCGGCACCAGCCTATTGCAATGCGACCGGCAGGACGTCGCCCGGGCAGAACTGATGCCGCGGGCGGCGGACCGGCAACCCTACTGGATCGTTGCCGACGTGATAGTGGTGGGGACGACCGGCTTGCCGTCGGTGGCACCGCCCTGGACGCCGGCGTCGGTGATCGCCGTCTTCAACTGGTCGAGGCCGCTGGTGACCTTGCCGATGACCGTGTAGCCGCCGGCGTCGTCCGCTGAGATGGTGGTGTCGTCGTAGACGATGAAGAACTGGCTGCCCTGGCTGTAGGCATTGCCGCCCTGCCTGGCCATGGCGAGCGTTCCGGCCGGGTAGACGTTGTCGGCCGGGGCATTCTCGATCGGCCCATAGCTGTAACCGGGCCCGCCGCTGCCGTCTCCGGAGGGGTCACCGCATTGGAGCACGAAGAAGCCCCCGGTGGTGAGACGGTGGCAGGACACGCCGGAATAGAACCCGCTCTTGATCAGGCTGATCGTCGAGGACACCCCCTGCGGCGCCTTCGCGCCATCGAGTTCGATGCCCAGGGGCACATCGTTGAGGGTGAGCGTTCCGGTCCAGGTGCGCCCCTCGGCAAGGGTCGATGGCGGTACGTCGCCGCTGTTCTGCCCGGCGGCCGCGGAGGGCGACGGGGTCGGTGAGGCGGATGCCTTCGCCGTCGGCAGAGCGGTGCCGGGGCCGCCGTTGAAGAAGAACAGTTGGGCGGCCACCGCAAGCACCAGCACCACCAGGAGGGCGACACCGGCCAGGACGTTGTCCCGCACCCGGCGCGTCTTCTGGTGCTCGTGCACGGCCCGCCTGGCCTGGTACGCCCTCACGCGGGCGCGCGTTTCGCGAGCTTCACGGTCTTGCCTCGTGTTCGGAGCCACATTCATCCTTTCGGCCAGATTGAACTCTAACCACAAACTACGCTGGAGAAATGTCGGATGCCCAACCCGGGCTGCGCAGTGGCGCAACCCCCCTCGCCGTGCGCATGCGCCCGAAAAGCCTCGACGAGGTTGCCGGGCAGCGCCACCTCCTCACACCGGGGTCGCCGCTGGTGAGCCTCGCCAGTGACAAGAGCGGTGAGCAGGGGTCCGTCTCCGTGATCCTCTGGGGTCCGCCGGGGACGGGAAAGACCACACTGGCCCAGGCGATCGCGCACAGCTCAGGCCGGCGTTTCGTCGAGCTGTCCGCGGTGTCTGCCGGGGTGAGGGATGTGCGGCAGGTGATGGAGGAAGCGCGCACCAGCCGCGACCTCTACGGCCTCTCGACCGTGCTGTTCCTCGACGAGATCCACCGCTTCTCCAAGGCCCAGCAGGACGCCCTTCTCCCCGGGGTGGAGAACGGTGTGATCATCCTGGTGGCCGCCACGACCGAGAACCCGTCCTTCTCCGTCATCTCCCCGCTGCTGTCGCGCTCGCTCCTGCTCACCCTGGAGGTGCTCAGCGACGAGGACCTGGGCACCGTCGTCGACCGCGCCGTCGATGACCCACGGGGCCTCGCGGGCAAGTACGTGCTCGACCCTGACGCCCGGTCGGCGATCATCAGGCTCGCCTCCGGCGACGCCCGGCGGGCGCTGACGGCGCTGGAGGCGGCATCCGTCAGTGCCGAATCGACGCGTGCCGGTTCCACCCCTGCTGGTTCAACGGCCGCCGGACCCACCGATGCCGAGACCAAACCGGTGATCACCACCGAGATCGTCTCCCTCGCCGTCGACCGCGCGCTGCTCCGCTACGACCGCAACGGTGACGAGCACTACGACGTGATCAGCGCCTTCATCAAATCGGTGCGGGGTTCCGACGTCGACGCCTCGCTGCATTACCTCGCGCGCATGATCGAAGCCGGCGAAGACCCGCGGTTCATCGCCCGGCGGATCATCGTGCTCGCCTCAGAGGACATCGGCATGGCCGACCCCCAGTCGCTGGTGATCGCCGTCGCCGCAGCGGATGCCGTGCAGCTGATCGGCATGCCGGAGGGCCGGATTCCGCTCGCCCAGGCGGTGGTGCACCTCGCCACCGCGCCGAAGTCCAACGCCGCATACATGGCCCTCGACGCGGCGATCAACGACGTGCGCGTGGGGAAGAGCGGCCGGGTTCCGAAGCACCTCCGCGACGCGCACTACCCGGGTGCCAAGCGCCTGGGGCACGGTCGCGGCTACAAGTACCCGCACGACGACGCCCTGGGTGTGCTGCAGCAGCAATACCCGCCGAACGAGCTGAAGACCGTGCGCTACTACGAACCAACCGAACACGGCAACGAACGCGAAGTCTCGGCCCGCCTCGCCAAGCTCCGCCGGATCATCCGTGGCCGGTAGCTCTCGACCCGTTGGCGGGCCTGTCTGGACGCGATCACGGAAGCGCGTGTGGTAGTCTGAACGCTGCCTACAACTGGGTTTGGCGTGCGGCTGCGTCCAAATCCACTCCTGTTGGGTCTCGCTCAGTAGCCGGGCGACCCGTGGCAACACCCCTCTGACTTTCCCGGACGCTTCCCAGTGCCCGCGGACCTCCATTGTTTGAGTTCTATCGAAAGGAAACCGTGTCTACCAAGTCACGTACCCGCAGCAAGACCCGCCTCTCCCGGGCCCTGGGAATCGCCCTCACCCCGAAGGCAGCCCGGTACCTCGAGAAGCGCCCGTACGCTCCGGGTGAGCACGGCCGCACCAAGCGCAAGACCGACTCGGACTACGCCGTTCGCCTGCGCGAGAAGCAGCGCTTACGCGCCCAGTACGGCATCCGCGAGGCGCAGCTGAAGATCGCCTTCCAGGAAGCCCGCAAGGCCCAGGGCCTGACCGGTGAGAACCTGGTCGAGCTGCTGGAAATGCGCCTCGATGCCCTCGTGCTGCGTGCCGGCCTCGCCCGCACCACCGCACAGGCCCGCCAGATGGTGGTGCACCGCCACATCCTCGTCGACGGCCAGCTCGTCGACCGCCCCTCCTTCCGCGTCAAGCCGGGCCAGATGATCCACGTCAAGGCCCGCAGTGAAGGCATGGAGCCGTTCCAGGTTGCCGCCGCCGGCGGACACGTCGACGTCCTGCCAAAGGTTCCCGCCTACCTCGAGGTTGAACTCGACAAGCTTCAGGCGCGCCTCGTGCGCCGCCCGAAGCGCGCCGAGGTCCCCGTGACCTGTGAAGTGCAGCTCGTCGTCGAGTACTACGCAGCGCGCTAAGCATCTCAACTACGCTGGAGGGCGGGTCACCCATGGGGTGGCCCGCCCTTCGGCTTTCGCCCCCTGGCCTGGGGACGCATCGCATGCCGGATCTGGAATGGATGGAGTACCAATGTCAGGTGGAGATATCGCCGGGTTGATCGCCGCGGGTGTGTTCGCGGTACTGGTCGGCCTGCTCGCCATTCCGCTGGTCAAACTGGGGCGCGTCCTCGACCAGACAACGGATGCGATCCGCGACGCGAGCACGGGCATCGCCCCGATCCTCACAGAGACCACCACCACGATCCGGGAAGCCAACCAGCAACTGGCCAGGGTGGACACCATCACGCAGAGCGTCGCAGAGGTCACCGGCAACGTCTCCGCGCTGGTCGCCCTCTTCGCCGCGACCGTCGGTGGACCGCTGGTCAAACTCGCCGGTTTCTCCGCCGCCGTCCGGGCCGCGTTCCGGGTGGGGCGCCCGGCCGCCCGCGGCCGCAAGCGCTAGACCGCTACGCTTGATTCACAACCTCAACCCCACGGGAGCATAGTCATGAAGACCTTCATCTGGTTCGTTGTCGGCGTTGGAGCAGGGTTCGTCGTCGCTCACGAAGTCAACAAGACCCAGCAGGGCAAGGCCTTCTTCGCCGACCTCGACGCGAAGGCGCGGGAATTCGGCGAAGCGATCTCGGACGGATACCACCAGCGCGAAGCGGAGCTGCGCGCGGCGATCGGCGGCGCAGACTCGGCCGGCGACGCCGCCATCGGCGGCCGGTCGGACAGCTAGTCCGCCCGCTCTACACCCTTTCCACGATCACACACCCTTTCAACGACGGAACCCATGCAGACTGCTGACATTCGCGGGCGCTGGCTCGACTTCTTCGCCGAGCGCGGCCACACGGTCGTCCCCTCCGCTTCACTGGTGAGCGACGATCCCACCCTTCTCTTCACCGTGGCCGGCATGGTGCCGTTCGTGCCCTACCTCACCGGCCTGGTGCCGGCGCCGTACCCGCGCGCCACCAGCGTGCAGAAATGCATCCGCACCAACGACATCGAAGAGGTCGGCAAGACCCCGCGGCACGGCACGTTCTTCCAGATGGCCGGAAACTTCTCCTTCGGTGACTACTTCAAGGAACAGGCGATCGGTTACGCCTGGGAACTGCTGACGGCGCCGGAATCGGCGGGCGGCTACGGATTCGACGAGAAGGACCTCTGGGTCACGATCTACCAGGACGACGACGACGCCTTCCGGTACTGGCGGGCCATCGGCGTGCCAGAGAACCGCATCCAGCGCCTCGGCATGGACACCAACTACTGGTCAACCGGCCAGCCCGGCCCGGCGGGCCCGTGCTCGGAGATCTTCTTCGATCGCGGACCGGCATACGGCGCAGAGGGCGGCCCGGCAACCGATGACGACCGCTACGTCGAAATCTGGAACCTCGTCTTCATGCAGTACCTGCGCGGTGAGGGCACCGGCAAGGACAACTTCCAGATCCTCGGCGACCTGCCGAAGAAGAACATCGACACCGGCATGGGCCTGGAGCGGGTCGCGTTCCTCAAGCAGGGCGTCGAAAACATGTACGAGATCGACCAGGTGCGCCCGGTGCTCGACCTGGCCGCCGCGCTGTCCGGCCGACGCTACGGCGCAGACCACGGCGACGACGTGCGGATGCGAATCGTAGCCGACCACGTGCGCTCCTCGTTGATGCTGATGAGCGACGGCGTGATGCCGTCGAACGAGGGCCGCGGCTACATCCTGCGCCGCCTGATGCGCCGGAGCGTCCGCGCCATGCGGCTCCTCGGCGTCGAGGGCGCCACGTTCCCCGAACTGTTCCCCGCCTCCCGGAACGCGATGAGCGCGGCCTACCCCGAGGTCCAGGCAGACTACGACCGGATCAGCCAGGCCGCGTACGGCGAAGAGGAGACGTTCCTCCGCACGCTGGCCAGCGGCAGCAGCGTACTCGACCTCGCCGTGGCCAAGACCAAGACCGCGAACAAGACCGAACTCGCCGGCGACACCGCCTTCCTGCTGCACGACACCTACGGCTTTCCGATCGAGATCACGCTGGAGATCGCCGAGGAAGCCGGCCTCAGCGTCAACCGGGAGGCGTTCGACACGCTGATGGCCAAGCAGCGCACCATGGCCAAGGCCGACGCCAAGGCCAAGAAGACGCACCTCGCCGACCTCTCGGTGTACAGCGCGTTCCGCGCGGCCGGCGAGACCCGGTTCACCGGCTACGATGACCTGCAGACCGAATCCTCGGTGCTCGGCCTCATCGTGGACGGCGTGTCCGTCACCAGCGCCGTCGCGGGTGAGATCGCCGAAGTGATCCTCGCCGAAACTGCCCTCTACGCGGAGTCCGGCGGCCAGGAGGCGGACGCCGGACTGATCGTCGGGCCCGGATACGAACTCGAAGTCCTCGACGTGCAGAAGCCGGTCAAGGGCCTGATCAGCCACAAGGTGCAGGTGCGGGAGGGCACGGTCGGCGTGGGGGACAGTGCAACCAGCATTGTCGATCCCGACTGGCGCCGTGGCGCCCGGCAGGCGCACTCCGGCACCCACATCCTGCACGCCGCGCTCCGCCAGGTGCTCGGACCGAACGCGCACCAGTCCGGGTCGTACAACAAGGCCGGATTCTTCCGCCTCGACTTCTCCTGGAACCAGGCGCTGTCCCCGGCGACCCGCAGCGAGATCGAGGAGATCTCCAACAACGCCATCCGCGACAACCTCGAGGTCGTCACCCGCGAACTGCCGCTGGCTGAGGCCAAGGCGCTGGGCGCCATGGCGCTGTTCGGCGAGAAGTACGGCGACCGGGTGCGCGTCGTGGACATCGGCGGGCCTTGGTCGCGCGAACTCTGCGCCGGAACGCATGTCGCCACCAGCGCGGAAATCGGGATGATCAACCTGGTCAGCGAAGCGTCGGTCGGTTCGGCGAACCGCCGGGTGGAGTCACTCGTCGGCCTCGACGCGTTCAGGGACCTCGCTGCCGAACGCGCAATCGTCTCCCAGCTCACCGCCAACCTCAAGACGCCGCGTGAGCAACTGCCCGAGCGTATCAACGACCTGGTGCAGAACCTGAAAGCGGCCGAGAAGAAGATCGCCGCCTTCGAAGCCCGCGCCCTCACCGACCGGGTGCCGGCCCTGGTGGCCAGCGCCTCACGGGCGGGTGCGTTCACCGTGGTCGCCCAGGACCTCGGCGCACTGAATTCAGCGGACGACCTGCGGATGCTGGTGACGGCGACCAGGGAACGCCTCGGCAGCGACCCGGCCGTTGTTGCCCTCGCGGCCGTCGTGGCCGGCAAGCCGGTCGTCATCGTCGCCACGAACCCGGCCTCACGCGACTCCGGTGCGCGCGCCGGGGCCCTCGCCCGGCAGGCCGCCGGGATACTCGGCGGTGGCGGCGGCGGCAAGGACGACCTCGCCCAGGGTGGCGGCACCGACCCGGACGCGATCCCGGCCGCACTCGATGCCGTACACGCGGCCCTCCGGGTGTGACCGCCATGCGCCACGGCGTACGGCTGGGAATCGATGTCGGCATGGCCAGGATCGGCGTGGCGCGCACCGACGCGCACGGGATGCTGGCCACGCCGGTTGAGACCGTGCCGCGGGACCTCGGCGGCAGCAGCGACCTGGCCCGCATCGCTGTCATCACCACGGAGCTGGACGCCGTGGAGATCATCGTCGGGCTGCCGCTGGCACTGTCCGGCGCCACCACAGCCTCCACCAACGACGCGGTGCGGTTCGCCGAGTCATTGGCCCAAGCGGTGGGCGTGCCGGTGCGCCTGGTCGACGAACGGCTCTCGACCGTCGCCGCGCAGTCGGCGCTCCGTGCCTCCGGCCGGAAGGCGAAAACGCAGCGTCCAGTGGTCGACCAGGTCGCCGCGACTATAATTTTGCAGCACGCCCTCGACACCGAACGTGCCTCCGGAAAGCCGCCCGGCTCGCCCGTCGCCCCCACCGAGAGGCTGTAAGTGTCGCTTCCGCCGATTCCCACCGAGCCCAATGGCGGGCCCGGTGACCCGTCATCCATCGACTGGGACCACTTCCTCGGCGGCTCTGCCGCCGGCCGCTCAGCGAGCGACCCGGGCGGTCAGGGATCGTTCGTCCCGACCAGCCGCAAGGCCGCACGTGAGGCCGATCAGCGCCGTGGCACCCGCTCCAGCCGCCGCGCGCAGCTCGGTGGCGAGCCCCCGCGGGAGAAGCGCAGCCGGAAGGGCGCCTGGGGATGCCTCATCGTCCTGGTGGTGTTCCTCGCCATGCTCGGCGTCGGCGCGATCGCCCTGCAGGGCCCGCTCAGCCAGATCCTCGCCGCCACCCAGGGCCCGGCCGACTACACCGGCACCGGCGACCAGAAGGTGGTGGTGATGATCCACGAGGGCGAGAACGGTTCCGACATTGCCAACACCCTGGTGGACAAGAACGTCGTGAAGAGCTACGACGCGTTCTACAACCTGCTGCTCAAGGAGAGCCCCGCCCCGGTGTTCCACCCGGGCGCGTACCAGCTGGCCACGAAGATGAGCGCGCGCTCCGCGCTGGTCGCCCTCCTCGACCCGAAGAACAAACTGGAGCAGACCGTGCTCGTGCAGGAGGGCCTCGCCGAAGCCGACGTGCTGCAGTCCATTTCGGAGGGCACCGACATTCCGGTGGCCGACCTGCAGGCGGCGGCGGCCGACGTCGGCTCGTTCGGCCTCCCGCCGGAGGCGACCAAGCTGGAAGGCTTCCTGTTCCCCGCCACCTACACGTTCCCCCCGGGGACGACGGCCCACGACGCGCTGAAGACGATGGTCGACCGCGCGTTCAAGGCTCTTGACCAGGCGGGCGTTGCTCCGGCAGACCGGTGGCGCACCATCATCCTGGCCTCCCTGGTGCAACGAGAAGCCGGCCTCGCCGACGACTACTACAAGGTGTCCCGGGTGTTCCTCAACCGTCTCGATCCCGCCCAATGGCCGAGCGGGCTGCTGCAGTCCGATGCCACCGTCGCCTACGGCACCGGAAACACCCACCTCGTGACCACGACCGATGCCGAACGGGCCGACGCCGGCAACATCTACAACACCTACGTGCACCCCGGACTGCCGGTGGGCCCGATCTCCAACCCCGGCGACCAGGCCATCGACGCCGCCCTGCATCCGGCGGACGGCCCCTGGCTGTACTTCGTCACCTGGAACCTCGACACCGGGGAGACGATCTTCTCCACCACGGAGTCGGAGCACGACGCCGCCGTCGCCAAGTGGCTGGCCTGGATGGACGACCACCCGGAATACGGGTAGAAACGCACTCATGGCAACCGACACGAATCCGCTCCCGCCCGCTGCGACACGCCTCGCCGTGCTGGGCTCCCCGATCTCGCACTCGCAGTCTCCGGCGCTTCACCACGCCGCCTACCTCGCCCTCGGGCTGGACTGGACGTACGAGGCGCACCAGGTGGACGCGGACGGGCTCGCCGCGTTCATCGCCGGCCTCGACGCGTCCTGGCGCGGCCTCTCGCTGACGATGCCGCTCAAGCAGGCCGTACTGCCGCTGGTGTCGGACCTCGACCGGGTGGCCGCGCTCACCGGCGCGGCGAACACGGTGCTGTTCCGGGACGGCGGCGCGGGGCCGGAGGCGGGGCGCAGCCTGTCCGGTTTCAACACGGATGTCGCCGGCCTGGTCCGCGCACTCGCCGAGGTCCGGGTGACCAGCGTCACCCACGCGACCATCCTCGGCGCCGGCGCGACGGCATCCTCCGCCATGGTCGCCGCCGCCGAGCTCGGTGCCGAAGGCGTCGAGGTGGTGCTGCGCAGCCCCGCGAAGGCGGCGCACCTGGTTGAACTCGGCCGCACAGTCGGCCTGGTCGTGACGGTGGCGGGCTTCGACAGCCTCGGCGCCGACCGACCCAGCGAACTCGTGTTCAGCACCCTGCCCGGCGGCATCGACCTCGGCAGCGCCGTGCCCGGAGGCGCCGAGGTGCCGGAGCCGGTGCGCCGCCGGGCCGTCCTGTTCGACGTGAGCTACGCGCCCTGGCCGAGCGCGCTCGCCCGCTCCTGGGCGAATGCCGGGGGAGAGGTGCTCTCGGGCCTCGCGATGCTGCTGCACCAGGCGCTGGTGCAGGTGCGCATCTTCGTCTCCGGCGACCCCTTCGAACCGCTCCCGCGCGAGGACGAGGTCCTCGAGGCGATGCGGGCTGCGCTCACCGCCTGAGCCGACGACCCGGGTCGCTGCCGCCACACGCGGCGCCATACGTGGCAGCACCGGCGACGGCGCGGGTGATGGTGGCGCCTGTGGAAGGATAGACCCATGCTTCGTTGGCTCACCGCCGGAGAGTCCCACGGCCCCGAACTCATCGCCATTGTCGAGGGTTTGCCCGCTGGGATCCCGGTCACACTTGATGCGATCCGCCGTGACCTTGCGCGCCGAAAACTCGGTTACGGCCGGGGTGCGCGCATGAAATTCGAGCAGGACGAACTGAACATCTCCGGGGGAGTGCGCCACGGGCTCACCCTCGGCGGCCCGGTTGCCCTGCGCATCGGCAACACCGAATGGCCCAAGTGGGCCGAGGTGATGAGCCCCGAGCCGGTGGCCGGGGACTCCGACCGGAGCGCGCGCGGCCGTGGCGCACCCCTCACCCGTCCCCGGCCCGGACACGCCGACCTGGTCGGCATGCAGAAGTACGGCTTCGACGAGGCCCGCCCGGTGCTGGAACGCGCGAGCGCCCGCGAGACCGCGGCGCGGGTGGCGCTCGGCGCCGTTGCGCGTGGCTTCCTCGACGAGCTCGGCATCACCCTGGTCAGCCACACCCTGTCTATCGGCACCGTCCGGGTGCCCGAGGGTTCCCCGTTGCCGGTGCCGGCCGACGTCGACCGCCTCGACGAGGATCCGCTGCGCTGTTTCGACCCGGCGACATCCGCCCTGATGGTGGCAGAGGTCGACGCCGCCCATAAGGACGGCGACACCCTCGGCGGCGTCGTCGAGGTGCTCGCGTACAACCTCCCGCCCGGGCTCGGCTCGTTCGTGCACTGGGACCGCCGGCTGGATTCGCAGCTGGCTGCCGCCCTGATGGGTATCCAGGCGATCAAGGGCGTCGAAGTCGGCGACGGCTTCCTCACCACCACCCGTCGCGGTTCCGAGGCGCACGACGAACTGTTCCAGTCGACGGATGCCGGGTCGCCGCAGACCGCCGGGCAGCCGGTGATCAACCGTGCAAGCGACAAGGCCGGCGGAACAGAGGGCGGCATGAGCACCGGAACGGTGTTGCGGGTCCGCGCCGGGATGAAGCCGATCGCCACCATCCCGCACGCGCTCCGCACGGTCGACGTCGCCACCGGTGAAACGGCGCAGGCCCACCACCAGCGCTCAGACGTCTGCGCCGTCCCGGCGGCGGGCGTCGTCGCCGAGGCCATGGTCGCCCTGGTGCTGGCGAACTCGGTGCTGGAGAAGTTCGGCGGCGATTCCATCGACGAGACCCGCCGCAACCTGGAGTCCTACCTCGCCCACATCCCGGCGAACCTGAAGACCGGCGCGGCCAGCGTCAGCGCGCCGTAGATGGCCGGGCACCAGGCACCGCTGTTCCCGCTCGTCTTCATCGGTCCGATGGCGTCGGGCAAGACCAAGATCGGCAAACGCGTCGCGCGAGAGCTCCGCATGCCCCTCATCGACACCGACAAGCGCATCGTCGCCGCGTACGGGCCGATCAGTGAGATCTTCGCGCGTGAGGGTGAGGACTACTTCCGGGTGCTCGAGCGGGAGGCCGTGGTCGAGGCCCTGGCCACCGAGGCCGTGGTGTCCCTCGGCGGGGGAGCGGTGCTGCACCCCGGCACCCAGGCCGACCTCGCGGAGTGCACCGTCGTGTACCTGTACACAAACGCCGCCGCGGTGAAGAGCCGCATCCGTGGGCCGAAGCGGCCGCTGCTTCGCAACGGCGTCAGCGACTGGCAACGAATCTACGACCAACGCCGGCCGACCTACGAGGCTCTGGCGAGCATCCGCTTCGACACCTCGACCCGGCCCGTCGAGCGGATCGCCGCCGACATCGTCGACTGGGTCAACCAGAACGGGAAGAACGAGAGACCATGACCGAAACCACCGCCATCACCGTCAACGGAACCAACGGCGGCAGCTACCCCGTCCTGGTCGGGCGCGGGCTGCTCTCCGGCGTCGGCGAGCAGCTCGGCGACACCGTGAAAAAGGTGCTGATCGTGCACACCTCGACGCTCGGCGCGCGCGCCGTCGCGCTGCGGGAGAGCCTCCTCGACCGCTATCAGGTGCTGATCGCCGAGGTACCGGACGCCGAGGCCGCCAAGCGCGTCGAGGTGGCCGCGTTCTGCTGGCAGGTGATGGGCCAGGCCGATTTCAGCCGCACGGATGCCGTGATCGGCTTCGGCGGCGGCGCCGTCACCGACCTGGCCGGCTTCGTCGCGGCCACCTGGCTGCGTGGCGTGAAGCTGGTGCAGGTCCCGACCAGCGTGCTCGGCATGGTCGACGCAGCAGTGGGCGGCAAGAACGGCATCAACACCGCTGAGGGCAAGAACCTGGTCGGCACCTTCTACGCGCCCGCAGCCGTCGTGTGCGACCTCGACACGCTCGACGACCTGCCGCGGAATGAGATCCTGGCCGGCTTCGCGGAGATCGTGAAGGCCGGTTTCATCCAGGTCCCGGAGATCCTCGACATCATCGAAGCGGATGTCGCCGTCGCCACCGACCCGACGACGCCCGAGTTCCGCCGGGTCGTGGAACTGGCGATCGGGATGAAGGCGCGGATCGTGGGGGAGGACTTCACGGAGGCCGGTCTCCGGGAGATCCTGAACTACGGCCACACCCTCGGGCACGCCGTCGAGCACGCCGAACGGTACGGCTGGCGACACGGTGCGGCGGTCGCGGTGGGCATGATGTTCGCCGCAGAGCTCGCCCGGCTCACCGGGCGGCTCTCCGACGCGGCGGTCGACCGGCACCGCAGCATCCTGAGCTCCCTGACCCTGCCCACCGAGTACCCGGTGGGACGCTGGAACACGCTGCTGGCCACCATGCAACGCGACAAGAAGACCCGCAGCGGCATGCTGCGCTTCATCGTGCTCGACGACATCGGCAAGCCGACGGTGCTCGAGGGCCCCGACACCTCCCTGCTGTTCGCCGCATACCAGGAGATCGGGTCCTAGCCCAGCCGTTGCGTCGATGGGGCGTGCCCACCCCTAGGCTGGGACGATGCGCACAGTCCTCGTCCTCAACGGCCCCAACCTCGGCCGGCTCGGCAGTCGCGAGCCCGATGTGTACGGGTCCGCCGACCTCGCCCAGCTGCGCACCCTGCTGGTCGCCGCCGCCCCCGAGGACGTCACGATCGACGTGCGCCAGACCGATGACGAGGCGGAGCTCATCCACTGGCTGTACGAAGCCGTCGACAACGCGCATCCGGTGATCCTGAACCCGGCCGCGTTCACCCACTACAGCTACGCGCTGCGCGATGCCGCGGCCCTGGTGACGAAGGCCGGCATCCCGCTGGTCGAGGTGCACATCTCCAACCCGCACGCCCGGGAGACGTTCCGCCACACCAGCGTGGTCAGTGCCATCGCCACCGGGGTGATCGCCGGATTCGGCTTCGACTCCTACCGCCTCGCCCTCGACTACATCGTCCGCACCCCCTGACCCCCCGCCTGGGCCCCGCGAACCTGCACTTGTTGGGGTTATCCGCGCCTCTTAGCCCCAACAAGTGCGTTTTCGCGGAGCGAGCTCGGGCACGTAGACTCGTTTGAGGCCCTTCGGCCGCACAACTTCAATTGAACGGAATTCCACACCCATGGCATCTACCGCCGACATCAAGAATGGCGTCGTCCTGAAGATCGACGGCCAACTCTGGACCGTCATCGAGTTCCAGCACGTCAAGCCCGGCAAGGGCGGCGCGTTCGTCCGCACCAAGCTGAAGAACGTCGTCAGCGGCAAGACCGTCGACCGCACCTACAACGCGGGGGCGAAGATCGAGACCGAGAACGTCGACCGGCGCGACTTCCAGTACCTGTACGCCGACGGCGACTCATACGTGTTCATGGACGTGTCCGACTACGATCAGCTCAGCGTTCCCGCCGCCGTCGTCGGCGACGCCGCGAACTTCATGCTCGAGAACCAGTCCGTGACCGTGGCCCTGCACGACGGCAACCCGCTGTATGTCGAGCTGCCGGCATCCGTCACGCTCGAAATCACCTACACCGAGCCGGGCCTGCAGGGCGACCGCTCGACCGGCGGCACCAAGCCCGCCACCGTCGAGACCGGCTACCAGATCCAGGTCCCGCTGTTCCTCGAGCAGGGCACCAAGGTCAAGGTCGACACCCGAACCGGTGACTACCTCGGCCGCGTCAACTAGTGAGCGCTCGCACTAAAGCGCGCAAGCGCGCGATCGACATCCTGTACGTCGCCGACGTGCGGCAGATCACCATTGCGCAGTCGCTGGCCACCGAGGCCGAACGCGCGGCCAGCGAGCCCAACCGCGCCGCCTCCTGGCTGTACGCGCGGGAGATCGTCGACGGCGTCGTCGATCACCGCGACGAGATCGACGAACTGATCGAGACGTACTCGCAGGGCTGGACCCTGGCCCGCATGCCGATCATCGACCGCGCGATCCTGCGGATCGGCATCTGGGAGATCCTGTTCAACGACGCCGTGCCGCACGCGGTCGCGATCGATGAAGCCGTCGAGGCCGCCAAGGTGCTCTCAACGGATGACTCGGCCGGGTTCGTGAACGGACTGCTCGGTCGCATCGCCCAGACCGCCCCGTCGGCCTGATCCGGACATCCTGAGCCGGGCAACCCGAGCCAGGCAGCCTGAGCGCCGTCACGCCTGAAACAGAAACGCCTGAACCAGACGCGCTTCCGCCCGTCCGGTTCACACCACCCGTAACCAGGAGAGCCAGCACATGGTCCAGTCCCGCAGATTCCGCATCCTGGTCACGGCCGTCGCCGCGGTCGCGACCCTCGGCCTGGCCGGCTGCACACCGGCGGCGGACAGCGGCACCGGCAGCAGCGCCTCAAGCGCCCCGCTGCCCACCGGCACCGTCGGCGGCGCACACTTCGACGACGGGTTCCTCTCGGTGGGCACCGGCGAGAAGGTCGTCGACGTCTACTTCGACCCGATGTGCCCGATCTGCGGCACATTCGAGGAAGCCAACGGCCGGCAGTTGTCCGGCTTGGTCGCCGACGGCGCGATCACGCTGCAGCTGCACACCATGACCTTCCTCAACCGCGCATCGCGGGGGACCGACTACTCGACCAGGGCATCCGCCGCCCTCACCTGCGTGGCCGCGGCCGACGCCTCCTCGACCCTGTCCTATTTCGCGGCCCTGTACGCCGACCAGCCGGCAGAGAACTCGAGTGGGCTGACCGACAAGCAGCTGATCAGCATGGCGAACGACGCCGGGGCGCCGGACATCACCGAGTGCGTCACCGACGACCGCTACCACTCCTGGGTCCAGCAGGCCAACGACGATGCCCTCGCCGGCCCGATCCCCGGCGCCGACATCGACGCCGTCACGGGCACCCCCACCGTGCTCGTGAACGGCACCAGCTACACCGGCAAGGTCAACGACGCCACAGCCCTGGCCGCGTTCATCAGCTCCAACTGAACGCGCTCGGACTGGACGCGCTCCGACCGGCACGGCGAGCCGCGGCCTCCCAGCCTGATAAGCTCACTCCCGGTAACAACAGACATCCTTTAAGAGCCGTCCTGTGAGACGGGGAAGGAGGTCGGTTTGATGGCACGCACCGTGCTGCAACAAGCTGACATCGATCGTGCGCTGACTCGGATCTCCCACGAGATCCTGGAGTCCAATCGCGGCCCGGACGGCCTGGTCATCCTCGGCATCCCCACTCGGGGTGTGCTGCTGGCGCGCCGCATCGCCGACACGATCCAGAGGATCGAACCCAGCGCGACGGATGTCGCGGTGGGCGCCCTCGACGTCACCATGTACCGGGATGACCTCTCCCGCACCCGGACCCGCACACCCGCGCCCACCCACGTGCCCGGCAGCATCGACGGGAAGACCGTGGTGCTGGTCGACGATGTGCTTTACTCCGGTCGCACCATCCGCGCCGCGCTCGACGCGCTGAACGACCACGGCCGGCCGAAGAGCGTGCGCCTGGCCGTGCTCGTCGACCGCGGGCACCGGGAACTGCCGATCCGCGCCGACTTCGTGGGCAAGAACCTGCCCAGCTCCGCCGACGAACGCATCAACGTGCACCTCGTCGAGACCGACGGCGACGAATTCGTCAGCATCGAGACTGCCCGCAGCGACGCGACCGGCGCCGGCACGGCCGGCATCGAGGCCGGCGCATGAGGCACCTGCTCTCCACCCAGCACCTCGGCCGCGACCGGGCGATCGACCTGCTCGACATCGCCGAAGACATGGCGGATGTCGCCACCCGCGAGGTCAAGAAGCTCCCCACCCTCCGCGGCAAGACCGTCGTCAACCTGTTCTTCGAGGACTCCACCCGCACCCGGATCTCATTCGAAGCCGCAGCGAAACGGCTCTCCGCCGACGTGATCAACTTCAGCGCCAAGGGCTCCAGCGTGTCGAAGGGCGAAAGCCTCAAAGACACCGCGCAGACGCTCGCCGCGATGGGAGCCGACGGGGTGGTCATCCGTCACCACGCCTCCGGCGCGCCGCAGGTGCTTGCCGACAGCGGCTGGATCGACGCGGGTATCATCAACGCCGGCGACGGCACCCACGAACACCCCACCCAGGCGCTCCTCGACGCGTTCACCATCCGCCGCCGGCTGCACGGCGCCGGCTCACGCGGACGTGACCTCGACGGCGTCACGGTCACCATCGTCGGCGACATCCTGCACTCGCGCGTCGCCCGGTCGAACCTGTGGCTGCTCGCGAGCCTCGGCGCCGACGTCACACTGGTCGCGCCGCCCACCCTGGTGCCCTCCGACACCTCGGGCTGGCCCGCCAGGATCGGGTTCGACCTCGACGCTGCGATCGCGTCCGGCCCCGACGTGGTGATGATGCTCCGCATCCAGGCCGAGCGGATGCGCGACGCCTTCTTCCCCAACAGCCGCGAGTACTCGAGGCGCTGGGGCCTCGACAACGCGCGGTTCGGCCGGCTGGGTCCGGATACCATTGTGATGCACCCCGGGCCGATGAACCGCGGCCTCGAAATTTCATCGGCGGCGGCCGATTCAGCCCAATCGACAGTGCGCGAACAGGTCACCAATGGCGTTTCAGTGCGGATGGCCGCGCTGTACCTGCTGTTGTCCGGTGACCGGGAGGATTCATAGATGTCGGTGGAATCACCAACAACCGAGCGTTACCTGATCCAGGGCGCCACCCTGCCCGACGGTTCACGGGCCGACCTGCTGCTGGCCGGCGGGCTGATCACCGAGCTCGGATCCGGGCTGTCGGCGGCCGGGGCGACCCGCGTCGACGCCGACGGCCTGATCGCCCTGCCCGGCCTGGTCGACCTGCACACCCACCTCAGGGAACCCGGCTACGAGCAGAGCGAGACCGTGCTCACCGGCAGCCGGGCTGCCGCGGCCGGCGGCTTCACCGGCATCTTCGCGATGGCCAACACCTCGCCGGTGCAGGACACCGCCGGCGTGGTCGAGCAGGTGCTCGCCCTCGGCGAGCAGGCCGGCTACGTCACCGTGCAGCCGATCGGCGCCGTCACCGTCGGCCTGGCGGGCGAGAGGCTGGCCGAACTGGGCGCCATGGCGGCCAGCAGGGCCCGGGTGCGGGTGTTCTCCGATGACGGCAACTGCGTCGCGGACCCGCTCCTCATGCGCCGGGCCCTCGAATATGTCAAGGCGTTCGACGGGGTCGTCGCCCAGCACGCGCAGGAACCCCGCCTCACCCAGGGCGCCCAGATGAACGAGGGAGCGCTCTCGGCCGTCCTCGGCCTGGCCGGCTGGCCGGCGGTCGCCGAGGAGTCGATCATCGCCAGGGACGTGCTGCTGGCCGAACACGTCGGCTCGCGCCTGCACATCTGCCACGTCTCCACCGCCGGTTCGGTCGACGTGATCCGCTGGGCGAAGGCCCGTGGCATCCCGGTGACCGCCGAGGCCACCCCGCACCACCTGCTCCTCACCGAGGAACTCGTGTCCGGCTATGACGCCCGGTACAAGGTGAATCCGCCGCTCCGCCGGCGGGAAGACGTCGAAGCGCTCCGGGCCGGCCTGGCCGACGGCACCATCGACATCGTCGCCACCGACCATGCCCCGCATCCGGTCGAAGCCAAGGACTGCGAGTGGGACGCGGCAGCCAACGGCATGGTCGGCCTCGAATCCGCGCTGTCCGTCGTGCACGCCTCGGTGGTCGCCACCGGGCACCTCGACTGGGCCGATATCGCCCGGGTGCTCTCCAGCACCCCAGCCCGCATCGGACGGCTGGACGGCCAGGGCCGGCCTGTACAGGCCGGCGCGCCCGCAGAACTCACCCTCTACGACCCGGCAGCCAGCCGCGTGTTCGGCACCGGCGACCTCGCCGGGCAGGGCATCAACTCGCCCTACCTCGCGATGACCCTGCCCGGACGGGTGCAGGCCACCTTCCACCGCGGCCGACCGACGGTACTCGACGGTGTGCTGCGCGATCCGGAACAGATCAGCACCGCGAAGGAGCCACGCCGTGGATAGGGCCATCCCCACCGTCATCGTCATCATCGTGGTGCTCGGCGTCCTCGCGCTGATGGCACGGAGCTGGTGGAAGCGGCGCGCCCGCGACGCCGGCCTCCAGGCGAGCTACCCGGTGCCGGACACCGACGCTGTGGGCCTCGCCACCGTGCCCGCCCTGTACGTGGCCACCACCCCCCGCGACCAGCCGCTGGAACGCCTCGCCATCCGCGGGCTCGGCTTCCGGGCCCGTGCCGACCTCACCGTCCGCCCCGACGGCGTCCTCCTCGCCCTGGCGGGGGAGCGCCCCGTGTTCATCCCGGTCGGCGCCGTCCTCCGGCTCAGCCGCGCCACCTGGACCATCGACCGCGCCGTCGAGTCCGACGGGCTGCTGCTCCTCGGCTGGCGGCTTCCCGAGGCGCCCGCGTCAGGGGCAACCGCCGGCAGCCCGGCAACGGATGTCGACAGCTACTTCCGCGTCACAGACCCGGCCGACCGTGCCCGGCTCACCGACGCGATCCGTTCTATCGCTCCCGCAGCGAATTTCCCTTCTGGAACCACCGAAAGCGAGGCGTAGCGTGAGCTACTCAGACCCAACCAGCAAGCCCGCCACCGACGGCACGAACGAGCCCGCGAACGAGCCAGCCACCACGGCCGGCGCCCGGCCGGGTCCCGCCGTGCTCGTCCTCGAGGACGGCCGCCGCTTCGTGGGTGACGCCTACGGTGCCACCGGCCAGACGCTCGGCGAGATCGTCTTCGCCACGGGCATGACCGGCTACCAGGAAACCCTGACCGACCCCTCGTACGCCGGCCAGATCGTTCTGATGACCGCGCCGCACATCGGCAACACCGGGGCCAACGACGAGGACATGGAGTCCCGCCGGATCTGGGTCGCCGGATTCGTGGTCCGCGAGCCGTCCCGCACGGTGTCGAACTTCCGCTCGCAGCGGAGCCTCGACTCCGACCTGGAGGCCGGCGGTGTCGTCGGCATCAGCCGCATCGACACCCGCGCGCTCACCCGCCACATCCGCTCGGCCGGCGCCATGCGCGCCGGCGTCTTCTCCGGCGACCGGTTCTCCCTCTCCGACAGCGAGCAGCTCGAGCTGGTGCAGTCCGGCGCGCAGATGCGCGGCCAGAACCTCTCCGACCAGGTGTCGACGGTCGATCCGTTCAGCGTGCCGGCACAGGGGGAGCGGATCGGGTCGGTGGCGGTGCTGGACCTGGGGGTGAAGAAGTCCACCCTCGACTACCTCGCCGAACGCGGCTTCGAGGTGCTGGTGCTGCCGCAGTCGGTCACCAGCGATCACGTGCTCTCGCTGAAGCCCGACGCGTTGTTCTTCTCCAACGGCCCCGGCGACCCGGCTGCCAGCGACGCCCACGTCACGCTGCTGCAGGAGTGTTTGCGCGCCGGCCTGCCCTACTTCGGCATCTGCTTCGGCAACCAGCTCCTCGGGCGCGCCCTCGGGTTCCGCACCTACAAGCTGCCGTTCGGCCACCGCGGCATCAACCAGCCGGTCCTCGACAAGAGCACCGGGCGGGTGGAGATCACCTCGCAGAACCACGGCTTCGCCGTCGACATGCCGATCGAGGGTGTCAGCGACTCCCGTGCCGGTTTCGGACGGGTCGAAGTGAGCCACTACAGCCTCAACGACAACGTGGTCGAGGGCATCCGCTGCCTCGACATCGACGCGTTCAGCGTGCAGTACCACCCGGAGTCCGCGGCCGGCCCGCACGACGCCAACCACCTTTTTGACCGGTTCAGGGACGTGGTGGTCGCCCGAAACGCGGCCGCCGGAGCAGGAGACAGCAAGTAATGCCCAAGCGCGACGACATCAACAGCGTCCTCGTCATCGGCTCGGGGCCGATCGTGATCGGCCAGGCCTGCGAGTTCGACTACTCCGGCACCCAGGCCTGCCGGGTACTGCGCGAGGAGGGCGTCCGCGTCATCCTGGTGAACTCCAACCCGGCCACCATCATGACCGACCCGGACTTCGCCGACGCGACCTACATCGAACCGATCACCCCGGAGATCATCGAGTCGATCATCATCAAGGAACGACCGGATGCGATACTGCCCACCCTGGGCGGGCAGACCGCCCTGAACGCGGCGATCCAGCTCCACGAACTGGGGATCCTCGAGAAGTACAACGTCGAGCTGATCGGCGCCAAGTTCGAGGCCATCCACAAGGGCGAGGACCGCCAGATCTTCAAGGACCTGGTGATCGAGGCCGGGGCGGACGTCGCCCGCTCGTTCATCGCGAGGACCGTCGACGAGGCGGTCGGTTTCGCCGAGGACCTCGGCTACCCGCTGGTGGTGCGACCCTCGTTCACGATGGGTGGCCTCGGTTCCGGGTTCGCGTACACCGAGGCCGAACTCCGCCGGATCGTCGGCGACGGGCTGCACCAGAGCCCCACCACCGAGGTTCTCCTCGAGGAGTCCATCCTCGGCTGGAAGGAATACGAACTCGAGCTCATGCGCGACACGGCCGACAACACCGTTGTCGTCTGCTCGATCGAGAACGTCGACCCGGTCGGCGTGCACACCGGGGACTCGATCACGGTCGCCCCCGCGCTCACCCTCACCGACCGCGAATACCAGAAGCTGCGCGACATCGGCATCGACATCATCCGCGCCGTCGGCGTCGACACCGGCGGCTGCAACATCCAGTTCGCGATCGACCCCGCCGACGGCCGGATCATCGTCATCGAGATGAACCCGCGGGTGTCCCGCTCCAGCGCGCTGGCGTCGAAGGCCACCGGCTTCCCGATCGCGAAGATCGCCGCGAAACTGGCCATCGGCTACCGGCTCGACGAGATCCCGAACGACATCACCAAGGTGACTCCGGCCAGCTTCGAACCCACCCTCGACTACGTCGTGGTCAAGGTGCCCCGCTTCGCGTTCGAGAAGTTCCCCGCCGCCGACCCGCGCCTGACCACCACCATGAAGTCGGTCGGTGAGGCCATGGCCATCGGCCGCAGCTACACGTCGGCGCTGCAGAAGGCGCTCCGCTCGCTGGAGAAGCGCGGGTCGTCGTTCCACTGGGGAGCAGAGACCCGCAGCCTCGAAGACCTGCTGGTCGCCGCCGAGATCCCGACCGACGGCCGCATCGTGACCGTGCAGCAGGCGCTCCGGAAGGGCGCCAGCATCGAGCAGGTCTTCGAAGCCACCAAGATCGACCCCTGGTTCATCGACCAGATCGTGCTGATCAACGACATCGCCGACCGGGTCGCCGGTTCAGACACCCTCGACACCGACACCCTCAGGCTCGCCAAGGACCACGGCTTCTCCGACGCCCAGATCGGCGAACTCCGCGGCTTCGGTGAAGCGGATGTCCGCAAGATCCGGCACATCCTCGGCGTGCGCCCGGTGTTCAAGACCGTCGACACCTGCGCCGGCGAGTTTCCCGCGCTCACCCCGTACCACTACTCGAGCTACGACCAGGAGACCGAGGTCGTCCCGAGCGACCGCAAGAAGGTCGTCATCCTCGGTTCCGGCCCGAACCGGATCGGGCAGGGCGTCGAGTTCGACTACTCTTGCGTGCACGCCTCGTTCGCGCTCTCCGACGCCGGCTACGAGACCATCATGATCAACTGCAACCCGGAGACGGTCTCCACCGACTACGACACCTCCGACCGGCTCTACTTTGAACCGCTCACCCTGGAAGACGTGCTCGAGGTCATCCACGCCGAGAGCGCCAGCGGTGAACTGGTCGGCGTGGTCGTGCAGCTCGGTGGCCAGACCGCGCTCGGCCTGGCCAAGGGCCTCGAAGCCGAGGGCATCCCCATCCTCGGTACCACCCCCTCCGCCATCGACCTGGCCGAGGAACGCGGCGAATTCAGCCGCATCCTCGAGGAGGCGAACCTCCTCGCCCCCCGGAACGGCACCGCCATCGACTACACCGGCGCGGTCGCCGTGGCTGAGGAGATCGGCTACCCGGTGCTCGTACGCCCCAGCTACGTGCTCGGCGGCCGCGGCATGGAGATCGTCTACGACAGCCCGTCGCTGGCGGACTACTTCACCCGGATGCAGGGACAGGGCATCATCGGCCCGTCGCATCCGCTGTTGGTGGACCGGTTCCTCGACGACGCGATCGAGATCGACGTCGACGCCATCTACGACGGCCACGAGCTGTACATCGGCGGCGTGATGGAGCACATCGAGGAAGCCGGCATCCACTCCGGCGACTCCAGCTGCACCCTGCCGCCGGTCACCCTGGGCCGCGCGGAGATCGACCGGGTGCGTGAGGCCACCCTGGCGATCGCCCGGGGCATCGGCGTGCGCGGGCTGCTGAACGTGCAGTTCGCGATCGGCGCCGGGGTGCTCTACGTGCTCGAAGCCAACCCGCGTGCCTCCCGCACGGTGCCGTTCGTCGCCAAGGCCCTCGGCATCACCCTGGCCAAGGCCGCGTCGCTGATCATGGTCGGCCGCACCATCGCCGAGCTGAAGGCTGGGGGACAGCTGCCGCTCATCGACGGCTCCCGGGTGCCGATGGACGCCCCGGTCGCGGTGAAGGAAGCCGTGCTCCCGTTCAAGCGGTTCCGCACCCCGGGCGGCGACGTCGTCGACTCGGTGCTCGGCCCGGAGATGCGTTCCACCGGCGAGGTCATGGGCATCGACCGGGACTTCCCGCGTGCGTTCGCGAAGAGCCAGCTCGCCGCCTACGGCGGCATCCCGCTCTCCGGCACGGTGTTCGTCTCGGTCTCAGACCGCGACAAGCGCGCCATCGTGTTGCCGGTGCTGCGCCTGCAGCAGCTGGGCTACGACATCGTCGCGACCGAGGGCACCGCCGAGGTGCTGGCGCGCCATGGCATCGACGCCCGGATCGTGCGGAAGTTCAGCGAGAAATCGGGTGTCGCGGGGGACTCGGCCGACGAGTCGATCGTGGAACTGATCAAGCGCGAAGAGGTGCACATCGTCATCAACACGCCGGGTGGCCGTACCGCCCGCGCCGACGGGTATGAGATCCGGGCGGCGGCCGTTGCGGCGGACCTGCCCCTGTTCACGACGATCGCCGAGCTCTCCGCCGCCGTCGGCTCGATCGACGCCATCCGGGCCGGCTTCGAGGTCACGTCACTGCAGGAATACGCGATCGCGCGCGACGCCGCCCTGCTCACGGCGGCGCGATGATCCAGGCCCAGGCGTTCGGGCACCGGCTGGCGGCCGTTTTCGCCGGCCGGGGCCCGCTCTGCGTGGGCATCGATCCGCACGCCTGGTTGCTGCACGAGTGGGGCCTGCCCGATTCCGCGGCCGGCGCCGAGGAATTCGGTCGCCGTGTTGTCGAGGCCGCCGCTGGCAGCGCCGGGATCGTGAAACCCCAGGTGGCGTTCTTCGAGCGGTTCGGCTCGGCGGGCTTCGCCGCCCTGGAGCGGGTGCTGGCGGATGCCCGCGATGCCGGCCTGCTGTCGATCGCCGACGCCAAGCGCGGAGACCTCGGCACCACCATGGCGGGCTACGGCCAGGCGTGGCTGACGGCGGGATCCCCGCTCGAAGCCGACGCCCTCACCGTCAGCACCTACATGGGAGTCGGATCCCTGGGCCCCGCCATCGAATTGGCCGTCGCGGCCGGCAAGGGCCTGTTCCTGCTCGCCGCCACCTCCAACCCGGAAGCCGCCGTGCTGCAGCGCGCCGTCGTTCAGGACGGGCCGGCCGCCGGGCTCACGGTCGCCGGTGCGGTCCTTGCCGACGTGGCGGAGCGCAACCGCGCGGCATCCGCTGCCTGTGCTGTGCCCATCGGGTCCCTCGGCGTCGTGCTGGGCGCCACGCTCGACCTCGCCACTTTCGGCGTCGACGTGCGGGCCGCCCCCTCCGCCCCGTTCACGCCGGTACTTGCCCCCGGCTTCGGCCATCAGGGCGCCGACGTGGCACAATTGTCCGAACTGTTCGGCGCGTACGCGCCCGCGGTGATCGTGAGTGAGTCGCGCAGCGTGCTCGCCGCCGGTCCCGGCCGCATCCGTGACGCGATCGCCCGACGCGCCGACGAGGTGCGCACGACGGCATCGACACCGGCAACACCGACACCGCCCGCACCGACCGCACGGCACGCACCGACCGCACCGCCACCGGCACCATCGACACCGACACCAGGAGGGCCCCGTGCCTGACAACCGCCCCCAGCCGCCCGAGGTCGACCGCGTCGCGGCGTCCCGCGCAGCCGTCGCCGCCCGTCGCGCCCGGGCCGAAGTCAAGGCCCAGGTCGCGGCGGGGGAGCGCACCGCACTGGAGGTTCTCTCCGCCGCGGTGAAGGACCCGCACGGGGTGGAAGGGCGGCTCCGGGTCACCGAGCTCCTCACCAGCATCCCGGCGATCGGCGTCACCAAGATGCACCGCCTGATGGATCAACTGGTCATCTCGTCGAACAAGCGCCTCGGCGGCCTCGGCGTGCACCAGCGTGAACGGCTCCGCGACTTCCTCTCCACCAAGCCCACCTCCCGCCGGGCGGAGACCCACTCCAGCCTGGTGGTCCTGGCCGGGCCCACCGCCGTGGGAAAGGGCACCGTCGCCGCGCACATCAGGGAGAACTACCCCGACGTGCGACTCTCGGTGTCGGCCACCACTCGCGCCCCGCGCCCGGGCGAGACCGAGGGCGTCAGCTACTACTTCGTCGATGACGCCGAATTCGACCGGATGGTGGAAGCGGGGGAGCTGCTCGAGTGGGCGACCGTGCACAACGCGTACCGGTACGGGACCCCGCGCGGTCCGGTTGACCAGGCGATCGCATCCGGCAACAGCGTTCTACTGGAGATCGACTTGCAGGGCGCACGGGCGGTGCGCCGCGCCATGCCGGAAGCCACCCTGGTCTTCCTGCTTCCCCCCACCTGGGAAGAACTGGTGCGTCGCCTGATCGGGCGCGACACCGAGGATTCCGCGGAACAGGCCCGCCGTTTGGAGACCGCGAAGCTTGAATTGGCGGCCCAGGGGGAGTTCGATTACCGGGTCGTGAACCATGACGTGGCAGAAGCAGCCCGCGAGGTCGTAGACTTGATGCAGATTCGCAAGGCATTGTCGCGCTCGTAAACGCGCCAGCCTTGATTTCGTGCGTCCGTTTCGACGCACCGCTACAGCACTAAAGGAGTGTCTCCCATGGCTACCAAGCCCACCGGAATCATCGACCCGCCCATCGACGACCTGCTCTCCAAGGTCGACTCGAAGTACGCCCTGGTCATCTTCGCCTCCAAGCGGGCCCGCCAGATCAACGACTACTACGCCGACCTGCACGAAGGCAGCCTGTTCGACAACGTCGGACCGCTGGTCGACTCGACCATCGACGACAAGCCGCTGTCCGTGGCGCTTCGCGAGATCAACGAGGACAAGCTCGTTTCCCGCCCGATCGCCGAATAGCACCACAGCACATCACCCCAGCGCGCAGGATGTCGCCAGCTCGCACGATCGTCGTCGGTATCACCGGTGGCATCGCTGCATACAAAGCCGTCGGTGTCGTGCGCGCTTTCGTGCTGCACGGGGATGTCGTGCAGGTGGTCGCGACGGATGCCGCGCTCCGGTTCGTCGGGAAGCCGACGCTGGAGGCCATCTCCCGTAACCCGGTGCACACCGACCTCTACGAGGGGGTCGCAGAAGTGCGGCACGTGGCCATCGGCCAGTCCGCCGACCTCATCGTGGTCGCGCCGGCGACGGCGAACAGCATCGCGAAACTCGCGGCCGGCCTCGCCGACGACCTGCTCGGCAACACCATCCTGGCCAGCACCGCGCCCCTGGTGATCGCGCCGGCGATGCACACCGAGATGTGGAACAACCCGGCCACGATCGCCAACATCGCCACCCTCCGCTCCCGCGGCGTGATCGTCGTCGGCCCCGGCACCGGCCAGCTCACCGGGTCCGACGTCGGCGCGGGCCGGATGGCGGAGCCAGAGACCATTGTGGCCGCCGCTCTGGCCGCGCTCGAGGCCGCCGGTTCCGTCGCAGAGCCGGCGCACACGGCATCCGCTGTCGAACCGGATCTCGCCGGGATGAACATCGTGATCAGCGCCGGCGGAACCCGTGAGCCACTCGACCCGGTGCGGTTCCTGGGGAACCGGTCCAGCGGCAAGCAGGGCATCGCCCTGGCCTCCGCCGCCGTGTCCCGCGGGGCCTCGGTCACCCTGGTGGCCGCGCACCTGGAGGTGCCGCCGCCGGAGGGCGTCACACTGGTTCCGGTGGCCACCGCACTCGAACTGGAGACAGCGATGCGCGCCGCCGCCGCCGACGCGGACCTGGTCATCATGGCGGCCGCCGTCGCCGACTACCGGCCGGTGTCTGTGCGGGATGCGAAGATCAAGAAGGAAGACACCGGCGACACGCTCACGATCGAGCTGGTCAAGAACCCCGACGTGCTGGTGGGGTTGTCGGCCGACCGCCCGCGCGAGCAGGTGATCGTCGGCTTCGCCGCCGAGACCGAAACAGACGCCGATGCGCTGCTGGAGCTCGGCCGCGGCAAGATCGCCCGCAAGGGCTGCGACTACCTGGTCATCAACCGGGTCGGCTGGAGCGAAGGCTTCGCCACAGACGGAAACGATGTCGTCCTGATCGACCGGTCCGGAGATATAGTGACAAGGGCATCCGGAACCAAAATGCTGGTGGCGGACCGCATTCTCGATGCGGTGGTCACGCGGCCGTCCGCGTAGCCCCGCACACAGACCGGCATGCACACAGGCCGGCACATACAGACCGGCACATACAGAGATAGGCCAGATGAGCGACCTTCGTCTTTTCACGTCAGAATCAGTCACCGAGGGCCACCCCGACAAGATCTGCGACCAAATCTCCGACACCATCCTCGACGCGCTCCTCACCGAGGACCCGCATAGCCGGGTTGCCGTCGAGACGCTGGTCACCACCGGGCTGGTGCACGTCGCCGGCGAGGTGACCACAGAGGCGTACGTCGAAATCCCGTCGATCGTGCGCAAATGCATCACCGACATCGGCTACAACTCCTCGGACGTCTGGTTCGACGGCCGCTCCTGCGGCGTCGAGATCTCCATCGGCGGGCAATCGCCTGACATCGCACAGGGCGTGGACGATGCGTACGAGACCCGGGAGCAGGCCAGCGTCGACGACTTCGACCGGCAGGGCGCCGGCGACCAGGGCATCATGTTCGGCTATGCCACCCGGGAGACCCCGTCGCTCATGCCGATCCCCATCTGGATCGCGCACCGCCTCGCGGAACGCCTCGCGGCCGTGCGCAAGTCGGGGGAGCTCACCTGGCTCCGTCCGGACGGCAAGACCCAGGTGACCATAGGGTACGAGGGGATCACCCCGCGCACGGTGGAAACCGTCGTCGTCTCGACCCAGCACGCCCCGTCGGTCTCAACACACCGGTTGCGCGCCGAGGTCGAGGAACTCGTCATCCGTCCGGTGCTCGCCGCGGTGGACCTCGACTCCTCCGGCGTGCAGACCCTGATCAATCCGACCGGCCGGTTCGAGATCGGGGGCCCGCAGGGTGACGCCGGCCTGACCGGCCGCAAGATCATCATCGACACCTACGGCGGCTCCAGCCGGCACGGCGGCGGCGCGTTCAGCGGCAAGGACCCGTCCAAGGTCGACCGCTCCGCCGCATACGCCATGCGCTGGGTGGCGAAGAACGCCGTCGCCGCCGGCCTCGCCGAGCGGCTCGAGGTGCAGGTCGCCTACGCCATCGGCAAGGCCGCACCGGTCGGGCTCTACGTCGAGACCTTCGGTACCGGCGCCCTGCCCGATGCGCAGATCACCCGGGCGATCACCGACGTCTTCGACCTGCGGCCCGCCGCGATCGTCCGCTCGCTCGACCTGCTGCGCCCGATCTACGCGCAGACGGCGAGCTACGGCCACTTCGGCCGCGAGCTTCCCGACTTCACCTGGGAGAAGCTCGACCGGGTCGACGACCTGAGAAGCGCGGCCGGACTCTGAGTGCCCGTCCTCCCCGTCCGTGTTCCGCGAAACTGCAGTAGTCGGGGTTATCCGCGACTCTTAAGCCCAACAACTGCGGGTTCGCGGGAGGGGGCGGCGTGACCGGGGCGGTGCGGGTGGGCCGCGTGGTCATCGATTCGCCACTCCCGCAGCTCGATCACCTCTTCGACTACGCCATTCCCGCCGAACTCGAAGCGGATGCCCGGCCCGGCGTGCGGGTCAAGGTCACGCTTCGCTCCGCCGGCCGGGTCGCCACCGGCTACCTGGTCGAGGTGCTGGACCCGGCGACGAGTGGCGCGACCGGCTTCCAGGGGACGCTCAGCCCGATCGAAGCCGTCGTCTCCCGGGCACCGGTTCTCACACCGGAGGTCTGGGCGCTGGCCCGCGCCGTTGCCGACCGCGCAGCCGGCAATGCCAGCGACATCATCCGGCTGGCCGTTCCGCCGCGCCAGGTCCGGGTGGAGAAGGCCTGGCTCGCCGCCCGGGCTGCGGCGGTCGATGCGGCGGACGTCGGCCGGCCGGCCGCCGCGCCGGCCGACGAGCCCGCCGGCGCGCCGATTGATAAGCCCGCGGCCGCACCGGGGACTCCCGAGGACGCACGCGGCGGACCGGCCGCCACCCCGTTCTTCGCCGACTACCCGGCGGGCGCGCTGGGCGCCGTGATCGCCGACGGGCTGCGGGTCGCCGTCTCAGCGGTGCCGCAGCTGGTCACGGTCGGGGCAAACCCCGGGAGCGGCAGCACCATCGGGCGGTGGGCGCTCACCCTCGCCGAACTCGCCGTCGCCACCCTGGCCTCCGGCCGCTCCGCCATCCTCGCCGTGCCCGACTACCGCGACCAGGACCAGGTTCAGGCCGCCCTCGACCAGCTCGCCCCGGCCGGCACCGTGAGCCGGGTGGACGCCCGGCAACCCGGCGCTGACCGCTACCGGGCGTTCCTCGCCTGCCTCGGCGCGGAACCCCGGATCATCCTCGGCAACCGTTCGGCGGTCTACGCGCCGGCCGCCCAGCTCGGCCTGGTCGCCGTGTGGGACGACGGTGACCCGCTGCACGCCGAACCGCTCAGCCCCTACGTGCACACCCGCGACGCGGCGCTGGTGCGCCAGCAGCACAGCGGGTGCGCCCTGGTGTTGCTCGGCCACTCGCGCAGTGTCGAGGCGGAGCGCCTGGTCGAGCTCGGCTGGCTGGGCGAGGTGCACCCGGCGAAGTCCTCCCACCCGAGGGTGATCCCGACCGACTTCCAGGGCGCCCTGGTCGCCGAGGCCCGCGCGGCGCGCATCCCGTCCGCGGCGTGGAAGGCAGCGCGGGACGCCCTCGACTCCGGCCCGGTCTTGGTGCAGGTAGCGAGCCCCGGATACGCCCCGGTCCTGGCCTGCCAGACCTGCACGCAGTCGGCCCGCTGCACGCGCTGCCAGGGCCCCCTCGGGATCGCCTCAGCCGGCGCCACCCCGTCCTGCCGCTGGTGCGGCGCCCTCGCCGTGGCGTGGCAGTGCAGCCACTGCGATGGCCGCCAGTACCGGCTGGTCACCGTGGGGACCGCCCGCACCGCCGAAGAACTCGGCCGGGCCTTCCCCGGCGTGCGTGTGATCGTCGCCGACGGCGAGCACACCGTCCAGCAACTCGGCGCCGAGCCCGCCCTGGTCATCGCCACCCGCGGCGCCGAACCCATCCCGGCCGGCGGCTACCGTTCCATCCTGCTCCTCGATGGCGAACGGATGCTCGCCCGCGAGTCCCTGCGCGTGGGGGAGGACTGCCTCCGCTGGTGGTCGAACGCGGCCGCGCTGGCCGCGCCCGGCGCCAGCGTGGTCCTGGTCGGGGTCGGCGGCGCCCTCGCCCGCGCCCTCAACGCCTGGCAGCAAGGGGCGTACGCCGCAACCGAACTCGCTGACCGACGCACCCTCCGCTTCCCGCCGGCCGTGCGGGTCGCATCCGTCACCGGCACCGTCGACGGCGTCGAGGCCGCACTCGCCGACCTGGCGGCGATCGACGGGCTTGACGTGCTCGGCCCGGTCAGCACCGAACCCGGCCTGGTGCGCGCGATCGTGCGCTTCGCCTACAACACCGGCGACTCCGTCGCGCACGCGCTGAAGGCCGCGATCGTGCGGAACGCCAGCCGGCGGCGGAAGTCCGCGGCCGGCGCCTTCCGCCCGCCGCCTACACTCAAAGTACGATTCGATGACCCGGAGCTGCTCTAAATGAAACTCGTCTTCGCCGGCACCCCGGAGGCCGCCGTGCCGTCCCTGCGCGCCCTTGCCGCCGGTCCCCACTCCATCGTCGCGGTGGTCACCAGAACGGATGCCCCGCTCGGCCGGAAGCGCGTGCTCACCCCGTCGCCGGTCGCCGCAGCAGCAGCGGAACTCGGCCTGCCGGTGCTGAAGACCAACCGGCTGGACGCCGACGCCACCGCGGCGATCGACGCGCTCCACGCCGACCTCGGCGTCATCGTCGCGTACGGCGGACTGGTGCGGGAGCCGCTGCTCTCCGTGCCCCGCCTCGGCTGGGTCAACCTGCACTTCTCGCTGCTGCCGCGCTGGCGCGGCGCCGCTCCGGTGCAGCACGCGGTGATCAACGGCGACGACATCACCGGCGCCGTGGTGTTCCAGCTCGTGCCGGAGCTCGACGCCGGTCCGGTCTTCGGCACCACCACCCGGCCGATCGGCGCCGACGACACGGCCGGTTCGCTGCTCAGCGCCCTCGCCGATGACGGTGCGGAACTGCTCGGCACCGTCGTCGACGACCTCGCCGCCGGCACCGCGCATCCGCTCGAGCAGGTCGGGTCGGTCACGCTCGCCCCCAAACTCGCCATCGACGACGCCCGCGTCGACTGGGCAGCGCCGGCCACGGCAGTACTGAGCCGGGTGCGCGGCGTCACCCCAGAGCCCGGCGCGTTCACCACCGTCGGCGACGGCCGGCTGAAGCTGCTCGAGGTGGCACCGGCAGCGGATGCGCCGGCGCAACCCGCTGGAGCGATCAGGCTGCACGAGAACCGGCTCCTGGTCGGCACCGGCACCCTTCCGGTGGAGCTTCGGGTGGTGCAGCCGGCCGGCAAGAAACCGATGCCGGCCCTGGACTGGTGGCGCGGCACCGCCGCGGCCGCCGACCGGGCCGGGGAACTGGTGGCCTCATGAGCGACTCTCGCAGCTCCGACTTCGTGCAGCCGGCTCGCCGGGTCGCCTACGAGGTGATCGCCGCGGTGCGGGAGTCCGACGCCTACGCCAATCTGCTGCTGCCGGTGCGGATCAAGCGCGCCGCCCTGAACACCGCAGACGCTGCCTTGGCCACCGAACTCACCTACGGCACACTGCGAATGCAGGGCTACTACGACCGCGTCATCGCCCTGGCCGCCGGGCGCCCGGTCAGCGCCATCGACCCCGCTGTCCTCGACGTGCTCTGCCTCGGCACCCACCAGCTGCTCGGCACCCGGGTCGCCACCCACGCCGCGGTCAACGAATCGGTGTCGCTGGCCCGCCAGGTGGCGTCGCGGTCCGCGGTCGGCTTCACCAACGGGGTGCTCCGCACCATCTCCCGCACCAGCGCCGACGACTGGCGGGAGCGGGTCCTGGCCCAGGCGGAGAATGCCGACGACCGGCTGGCCGCCGAATTCTCGCATCCGGTCTGGGTGGTGCGGGCCTTCCGGCAGGCGCTCCGCGACGAAGGCCGCGGCGATGAACTGGTCGACCTGCTCGCCGCCGACAACACGCCGCCGCGGGTCAACATGGTCGCCCTGCCCGGGCTGGCCGGCGACACCGCGACCGGCGGCACCGAGGCCGGCGGCACCGCGACCCTCGGTGCGCCGGACGCGTACTCGCCGATCGGGTTCGTGCTGGCCGGCGGGGACCCGTTCGACCTGGTCGATGCCCACAACGGCCGGATCCGGGTGCAGGACGAAGGCTCCCAGCTCGCCGCGCTCGCCCTCAGCCGGGCCCGCCCGGTCCAGCCCGGAGAACGCTGGCTCGACCTCTGCGCCGGACCCGGCGGCAAGGCGGCGCTGCTGGCCGCAGAAGCCCTCGCCGGCGGCGCCGAACTGGTCGCCAACGAACTGGTGCCGGCCCGGGCACAGCTGGTGCGGAACGCCCTCGCCCCGGTGCCCGCCGAGGTGCCGGTGTGGGAGCTCGACGGAACCCGGATCGCCGACGACCACGCGGGCGAGTTCGATCGGATCCTGCTCGACGCCCCGTGCACCGGCCTCGGCGCCCTCCGCCGCCGGCCGGAGGCGCGCTGGCGCAAGCAGCCCGCCGACGTCGCCGCGCTCTCCGGGCTGCAGTCCGACCTGATCGACGCGGCCCTCGGGGCGCTCAAGCCGGGCGGGGTGCTCGCCTACGTCACCTGCTCGCCGCACCTGGCCGAGACGAAGGGGATCGTGGCCACCGCGATGAAGAAATGGGGCGACCGGGTGACCCGGCTCGACACGGCATCCGTTCTGCAGGGCCTCTCCAGCAGCCCACTCGACCTCCCGACAACGGACGCGCCGGGCGGAGGCACCAGCGTGCAGTTGTGGCCGCACCGCCACGGCACCGACGCCATGTTCATCACCCTTCTGAGCCGCACCGCCTGACCAGCACCGCCCGTTGCCCGGCGTGCCGGGTCGCGCGGGCGTTCGGTGCGCGCGTGGGGAATTCTGATCCTCGGTAGGGTGAATCCATGCCCTCCCGGATCAACCCCAGCATCCTCGCCGCCGATTTCGCCAACTTCGAACGCGAACTCGGGCGCATCAGTACCGCCGACCTGGTGCACGTTGACATCATGGACAACCACTTCGTGCCGAACCTGACCTTCGGCCTCACCATGGTCGAGCGGCTGCAGCAGGTTTCGCCGCTGCCCCTCGACGTCCACCTGATGATCGACGACCCCGACCGCTGGGCGCCCGGCTACGCCGAGGCCGGCGCATACTCGGTCACCTTCCACGCCGAAGCGGCAGCGGATGCCGTGGGCCTGGCCCGCACGCTGCGTTCGATCGGCGCGCGGGCCGGAATCGCCCTGAAGCCCGGCACCCCGGTGGAGCCGTACCTCGAGCTGCTGCCGGAATTCGACCAGGTGCTGGTGATGACGGTCGAGCCCGGCTTCGGCGGCCAGTCGTTCATGGCGTCGACGATGCCCAAGCTCACCGCGCTGCGCGACGCGGTCCGGGGCAGTGGCCTCGACGTCTGGCTGCAGGTGGACGGCGGCATCAACGAGGAGACCATCGTGACCGCCGCCGAGGCCGGCGCCGACACCTTCGTGGCCGGCTCCAGCGTGTTCAATGCCGCAGAGCCGGCCACACAGATCGCGCTGCTCCGCGCGGCGGCGGACGCTCACCTGGGTGCTCACTAACGACCACACGCACTAGTAGCCTGTAGAGGTGAAAACATTCGACGAACTCTTCGCCGAACTCAGCGAGAAGGCCGCATCCCGGCCCGAGGGTTCCGGCACCGTGCGCGAGTTGGATGCCGGCGTGCATGCCATCGGCAAGAAGATCGTCGAAGAGGCCGCCGAAGTCTGGATGGCCGCCGAGTTCCAAAGCGACGACGAAGCGGCAGAGGAGATCTCCCAGCTGCTGTACCACCTCCAGGTGCTCATGCTGGCCAAGGGGCTGACCCCGGCCGACGTCTACCGACATCTGTGACCGCCCTGCACAGATGACCGCGTCGACCCCCACACCTGAAAGCCGTCCCATGCTCAGAATTGCCGTGCCCAACAAGGGTTCGTTGTCCGAAACCGCCGCCCAGATGCTGTTCGAGGCCGGTTACACCGGCCGCAGGGACCCCCGCGACCTCGTCGTCGCCGACCCGCGCAACGGCGTCGAGTTCTTCTACCTCCGCCCCCGCGACATCGCCACCTACGTCGGCAGCGGCGCCCTCGACGTCGGCATCACCGGCCGGGACCTGCTGCTCGACTCGCACTCCAGCGCCACCGAGATCGCCAGCCTCGACTTCGGCTCGTCCACGTTCCGCTTCGCCGGTCCCGCTGGCCGCTTCGACGCGCTCGCCGACCTGGGCGGCGTGCGCGTGGCCACGAGCTACCCGGGACTGGTCGGCAGTTTCCTCGCCGAGCACGACGTGAGCGTCGACCTGGTCAACCTCGACGGCGCCGTCGAGTCGGCCGTGCAGCTCGGGGTAGCGGATGCCGTCGCCGACGTCGTCTCCACCGGCTCGACGCTCCGCAAGGCGGGCCTGGAGATCTTCGGCCCGGTCATCCTCGAATCCACCGCCGTGCTGATCAGCGCCGCAGACGAGAAGCCGGGGGTGTCCACCCTGCTCCGCCGGTTGCAGGGGGTGCTGGTCGCCCGCCAGTACGTGCTGATGGACTACGACATCCCGCGGGTGCAACTCGACGCCGCCTGCGTCTTCGCCCCCGGCATCGAGTCGCCCACCGTGTCCTCGCTGCACGACCCCGACTGGGTCGCCGTGCGGGTGATGATCCCGCGGGTCGACATGAACAACGTGATGGACGAACTCTACGGGCTGGGTGCGCGCGCCATCCTGGTCAGCTCGATCCACAACGCCCGGCTGTAGGGAGACGCCCATGACCTTGTCCGTCCGGGTGATCCCGTGCCTCGATGTCGCCGCCGGCCGCGTCGTCAAGGGCGTCAACTTCCAGAACCTCCGCGACGCCGGCGACCCGGTCGAACTGGCCCGGCGCTATTACGAGCAGGGCGCGGACGAGCTCACCTTCCTCGACGTCACGGCGACGGTCGACGACCGGGCGACCACCTACGACGTCGTGCGCGCCACCGCTGAACAGGTGTTCATCCCGCTCACGGTGGGCGGGGGCATCCGCAGCACCGAGGACGTGGCCCGGTTGCAGGGCGCCGGCGCCGACAAGGTCGGCGTCAACAGTGCCGCCATCGCGCGGCCGGCCCTGATCTCCGAGATCGCCGACCGGTTCGGCGCGCAGGTGCTGGTGCTCTCCCTCGACGTGAAACGCTCCGGCAACACCGACTCCGGCTTCGTGGTGACCACGCACGGCGGCCGCACCGAAACCGAGCTTGACGCCCTCGCCTGGGCGGCAACGGCCATCGAGCTCGGCGCGGGGGAGCTGCTGGTCAACTCCATCGACGCCGACGGCACCAAGCAGGGTTTCGACACCGAGCTGATCCGGTTGATGCGCCAGATCAGCACCGTGCCGGTGATCGCCTCCGGCGGAGCCGGCCGCGTGGAACACTTCCCGCCCGCGGTCGCGGCCGGCGCGGATGCCGTGCTGGCGGCATCCGTCTTCCACAGCGGGGAACTCTCGATAGGCGACGTGAAGCGCGAGCTGACGGATGCCGGGATGCTGGTGAGACGATGACCTCAGAAAGCCCGACCACGCCCGAGTCGACGGAGGCCGTGATCGACCGCGCCGCGTTCAACGCCGACGGCTTGCTGCCCGCCGTCATCCAGCAGTGGGACACCCGCGAGGTGCTCATGCTCGGCTGGATGGATGCCGAGGCCCTCCGTCGCACGTTGACAACCGGACGGGTCACGTTCTGGTCGCGCAGCCGCCAGGAGTACTGGCGGAAGGGCGACACCTCCGGCCACGTGCAATACGTCAAGAGCGCAGCCCTCGATTGCGACGCCGACACCCTCCTGGTCGGCGTCGACCAGGTCGGCGCCGCCTGCCACACCGGCACGCACACCTGCTTCGACGGTCGCGACGTCGCCGTCGTGGCCGGCAGCCGCCCCGCGCAGGATGAGGCCGGGCAATGAGCGCCACCGGATCGAGCGCCACAGGATCGAGCACCGCCGGATCGAGCACCGCCGGTTCGACCACCGCAGCGCAGTTCGAGGCGCTCGTCAACGGACACCGGGTGATCCCGGTGATCCGCGAGCTGTTCGCCGACGGGGAGACCCCGGTGGGCATCTTCCGCAAGCTCGCCGCCGGCAAGCCCGGGACGTTCCTGCTGGAATCGGCCGAGCAGGGCGGCATCTGGTCCCGGTTCTCTTTCGTGGGGGTGTCGTCGTTCGGCGTGCTCACCCAGCACGGCGACGAGACGCGCTGGGTCGACTACGGGCTCTCCGCCGACCGGGCCCTGGGTGAGGCCGCGGGACTCGCCCCGCTCGCCGCGGTGGCCCACCTGCACGAACGGTGGCAGACGCCCCGGCTGCCCGAGCATCCGCCGCTGACCGGCGGGCTCGTCGGCTTCATCGGGTGGGAGGCGATCCGCCAGATCGAACGCCTTCCCGACCAGCCGCCCGCCGACTACGACGTGCCGGGCCAGGCCTTCAGCTTCGTGGCCGACCTGGTCGCGCTCGACCACAAGTTCGGCACCGTGCAGCTCATCGCCAACGTGCTGAACGACCAGGAGGAGTCCGCGGAGACGCTCTGGGCGGCCGCCCAGGAACGTCTCGACTCCCTCCAGGCCCGGCTGGCCGAGCCGTCGGAAGCCTGGCTGGCCGAGGTCGACCTCAGCATCGCCCCGAACCCGGTGTACCGCACCGAACGCAGCGACTTCCTGGCCGCCGTCGATACCGCCAAACGGCACATCGTCGACGGCGACGTGTTCCAGGTCGTCATCTCCCAACGGTTCGACCAGGAATGCACGGCGCATCCGATCGACGTGTACCGGGTGCTTCGCAGCCTCAACCCGAGCCCGTACATGTACCTGCTCAGCCTCGAGTCGACCGGCGGCGACCCGTACTGGATCGTCGGCTCCTCACCTGAGGCGCTGGTCAAGGTGCAGAACGACCGGGTGTTCACCCACCCGATTGCCGGCTCGAAGCCCCGCGGGGCGACCCCGGAGGCAGACGCCGACTATGCCGACGAACTCGCCGGTGACCCCAAGGAGCGCGCCGAGCACCTGATGCTGGTGGACCTGGCCCGGAACGACCTGCTCAAGGTCTGCAGCGCCGGCTCGGTGGAGGTCACCGAATTCATGCGGATCGAACGGTTCAGCCACATCATGCACCTGGTCTCCTCCGTGGAGGGCGACCTGCTGCCCGGCAAGAGCGCGATCGACGTGTTCCGGGCGACTTTCCCGGCCGGGACCCTCTCCGGTGCGCCCAAACCGCGGGCACTGGAGATCATCGACGCCCTCGAGCCCGCGCAGCGCGGAGTGTACGGGGGAGTGGTGGGGTACTTCGGCTTCGCCGGCGACGCAGACCTCGCCATCGCCATCCGCACCGCCACCATCAAGGACGGCATCGCCCGGGTGCAGGCCGGCGGCGGCCTCGTCGCCGACTCCGACCCGGCGTCCGAATACCAGGAGTCGCAGAACAAGGCGGCGGCGCCGCTGCGTGCTGTGGCCGTCGCCAACGCCATGCGCCGGGTGCGCTGATGAGCGCCGTCGCCCCCGACCGTCGCGGCCGCCGGGTCAAACTCCTGCTCGTCGTGACGGTGATCGGCGCCAGCGCACTCGCGCTGCTGGCCTGGACGCAGACCTGGGTCGACGCGAACGTCATCATCCAGGGCTCAGCCACCACCCACCTCGCCGTGACCGGCTCCACGGCCGCCCCCGCCGTGACCGCGCTGGCGCTGGCCGGACTCGCCCTCGCCGGCGCGCTGACCATCGCCGGGCCGGTGATCAGGATCGTCCTCGGTGCGCTCGAGGTGCTGCTCGGCGGCTCCGTCTTCCTCGCAGCGATCAGCGCGGTCGTCGACCCGGCCGGTGCCAGCGCCGCCGCGGTCACCGCCGCGACCGGAATCGCCGGCCACGAGTCCATCCAGGGCGGTGTCGCCAGTGCCGCCCTGACGGGCTGGCCGTACCTGGCCCTCGCCGCCGCCGTGATCATGGTCGTCGCGGGCATCGGGGTGCTGGCGACCCAGCACCGCTGGCCGGGCCCGACCGCGCGCTACCAGGCGGTGCGACTGGTTCCCGCTGCCACCGATGCCGCCCCCGGCGAGGCACCTGCCGGTTCCGCCGGCGCAGCCCGCGGAAACGCCGCCCCCGCAAGCGCCGGTGCGGCCACTCCCGCGGGTGCCAGTCCCGGCGGCGAATCCGCCGCGGGCAGCCGGGACTCCGTCGGCGACTGGGACGACCTCAGCCGCGGCGAGGACCCCACCGCCTGAACACCGTCAAACGGATGCCGCTGCACAGCCGGGCAGCACCGCCGCGAGTTACGTATAACGCACCTTCGTTGGTGCGTGGAAGGCGCCATATACGCGCCTCAGTGCACGCCCCGGAGCGAGCAGGGCGGCGTCGCGGCGGCGGTTCGGCATCCGTCACCGACCTCTGACGAACCGCTGAGTGCCCAGCCGCTAGACTTGGGCGGTACCTGAACGCACTAAGGAGAACAATGAGCATCGAGTCAGCCGACCCCGGTCACGGTCATTCACCGGCGTCATGGACCGCTGTCACGATCATGCTGGTGGCCTTCGTCATCGGCACAATCGCCTTCTTCCTCGAGCTGCCCTGGTTGGTGTGGGCCTCCGCCGCCCTGCTCGTCGTCGGCCTCATCGTCGGCTGGATCATGAGCCGGGTCGGATACGGCGTCAGCACCACCAGCAGCACGGGCCACTGACCGAGTGCTGTCAGAACTCCTTTCCGGCGCCCTGGCCGACGCCAGGGCCCGCCAGTTGACCCGTCCCCTCGCGAGCGTCGAAGCTGCGGCCGCCGCCCAGGCTCCCGCGCTCGACGCGCTCGGCCTCCTCGCGCCCGCAGGCCAGGTGAAGATCATCGCCGAGGTCAAGCGCTCCAGCCCGTCACGTGGCCCCCTCGCTGAAATCGCCGACCCCGCGGCCCTCGCGGTCTCGTACCAATCCGGCGGTGCCAGCGCGATCAGCGTGCTCACCGAAGGCCGCAAGTTCGGCGGATCCCTGGCCGACCTCGAGCAGGTGCGGGCCGCCGTGGAGATCCCGGTGCTGCGCAAAGATTTCATCGGCGACCCCTACCAGGTGTTCGAAGCCAGGGCCGCCGGCGCCGACCTCGTGCTCCTGATCGTCACGGCCCTCGACCAGGACACCCTCGTCACCCTCCACGACCTGATCAGGGCGCTGGGCATGACCGCGCTGGTCGAGACCCACAGCGGCGACGAGGTCAGCCGCGCCATCGACATCGGCGCCGGGCTGATCGGCGTGAACGCCCGCAACCTGTCGACGTTCGAGCTGGACCAGGACCTGTTCGGCTCGCTCGCCGACCGGATCCCGTCCGGTGTGATCCGGGTGGCCGAATCCGCCGTGAAGACCGCAGCGGATGTCGCCCACTACCGATCCGCCGGCGCCGACGTCGTCCTCGTCGGCGAAGCGCTGGTCACCAGCGACCCTCTTCGCACCCTCTCCGAATTCCTGGCGGTATAAATGTCCTTACGCACCGAATCGGGCCCATACTTCGGCGACTTCGGCGGACGCTTCGTCCCCGAGTCGTTGATCGCGGCCCTCGACGAACTCACCGCCGAATACGCCATCGCGAAGCAGGACCCGGCGTTCGCCGCCGAACTGATGGAACTGCACCGCAGCTACACCGGCCGGCCGTCGATCATCACCGAGGTTCCCCGTTTCGCCGCGCACGCCGGCGGTGCCCGGGTCATCCTCAAGCGTGAGGACCTCAACCACACCGGCTCGCACAAGATCAACAACGTGCTCGGCCAGGTGCTGCTCACCCGGCGCATCGGCAAGACCCGCGTCATCGCCGAGACCGGCGCCGGCCAGCACGGCGTGGCAACGGCCACTGCCGCAGCCCTGTTCGGACTGGACTGCGTGGTCTACATGGGCGAGGTCGACACCGAGCGGCAGGCCCTGAACGTGGCACGCATGCGGCTCCTCGGCGCGGAAGTCGTCTCGGTCAAGACCGGCTCCCGCACCCTCAAAGACGCCATCAACGACGCGATGCGGGACTGGGTCACCAACGTCGAGAACACCAACTACATCTTCGGGACCGTCGCCGGGCCGCATCCGTTCCCCGCGATGGTGCGCGACTTCCAGAAGATCATCGGTGAAGAGGCCCGCGCCCAGGTACTCGAACTCACCGGACGACTGCCTGACGCCGTGACCGCGTGCGTCGGCGGCGGTTCGAACGCGATCGGAATCTTCCACGCCTTCCTCGACGACCCCGACGTTGCGCTCTACGGGTTCGAAGCCGCCGGCGAAGGCGCGGAGACCCAACGGCACGCCGCCACCATCACCAAAGGCCGCCCCGGCGTCCTGCACGGCGCCCGCAGCTACCTGCTGCAGGACGAGGACGGCCAGACCATCGAGTCCCACTCGATCTCGGCCGGCCTCGATTACCCCGGCGTCGGACCGGAGCACTCCTGGTTGTCGAGCATCGGCCGGGCCAGCTACCGACCGGTGACGGACGCCGCGGCGATGGAGGCATTCCGGCTGCTGAGCCGCACCGAGGGCATCATCCCCGCGATCGAGTCCGCGCACGCGTTGGCCGGCACGCTCGAGCTCGGGAAGGAGCTCGGCCCTGACGCCACCATCCTGGTGAACCTCAGCGGCCGCGGTGACAAGGACATGGAGACCGCGGGCCGCTACTTCGACCTGCTCGACGAAGGCGCCCAGCAGCTATGAACACGGAAGCATCCCTCAGCACCTCCCCGGCCGGCGCCGTCGAACGAACCATCGCGGCCCGACGCGACGCGGCCAGCGGCGCCCTGATCGGGTACCTCCCGGTCGGCTTCCCCAGCCTCAGCGGCAGCATCGACGCCGCGGTGGCGCTCACCGCCAACGGCGTGGACATCATCGAACTGGGCCTGCCGTACTCCGACCCGGTCATGGACGGGCCGGTGATCCAGCGGGCCACCCAGCAAGCCCTGGCCGACGGATTCCGGTTGCGGCATGGATTCGAGGCGGTGCGCGCGATCACAGCCCAGACGTCCGCGCCGGTGCTGCTGATGACCTACTGGAACCCGGTCGTGCAGTACGGCGTCGACCGGTTCGCCGACGACCTGCTGGCCGCCGGCGGGGCCGGGCTGATCACCCCGGACCTCATCCCCGACGAGGCCGGCGACTGGCTGGGCGCCAGCGCCCGCACGGGCCTTGACCGCGTGTTCCTCGCCGCCCCCTCTTCGTCCGACGCCCGCCTGCGGCAGGCCGTCGACGCCAGCCGGGGCTTCGTCTACGCCGTGTCGACGATGGGCATCACCGGCGCCCGGAGTGACGTCGACAGCGCGGCCAGGGTGCTGATCGAACGGCTCCGCGCCGCCGGTTCCACCAGTGCCTGCGTGGGTCTCGGCATCTCCACCGCCGTGCAGGTGCGGGAGATCCTCGGCTACGCCGACGGCGCCATCGTGGGATCCGCGCTGGTCAAGGCACTCGCAGAGGGTGGAGTCGACGCCGTCGGCCGCCTCGCCGCCGAGCTCTCCAGCGGTGCGCGGGATGTCGCGCGCACGGTTTAGGGTAAATTGACTGAGGCTCCGACAAGCCGTCTCCCGCGCCTCGCCCGGGTGGCAACGCGTCACGACGAAAGGTATTACACGTGTCCGCGCTTCCGACCACCGTTCTGCTGAGCATCCCCAGCCCCGACTGGAGCTACTTCGACCTCGGCCCGTTCCGCATCCACGCCTACGCGCTGTGCATCCTGGCCGGCATCATCGCCGCCACCGTCATGACCAGCCGCCGGCTGACCAAGCGGGGCGCCGAACCGGGCGTCGTGCTGGACATCATCCTCTGGGCCGTGCCGCTCGGAATCATCGGCGCCCGCGCGTACCACGTCTTCACCCACCCCGGCGACTACTTCTACGACGGCGCGGACCTGTGGCGCACGCTTTACATCTGGGAAGGCGGAAACGCCATCTTCGGGTCCTTGATCGGCGGCGGGATCGGCGCCTACATCGGGTGCAGGATCACCGGCATCCGCTTCTGGTCCTTCGCGGATGCGCTGGCCCCCGGCATGCTGCTCGCCCAGGCGATGGGCCGCCTCGGCAACTGGTTCAACCACGAGCTGTTCGGGCTGCCCACCACGCTGCCGTGGGGCCTGCAGATCGAGTCGGACAACCCGGCGTTCCCGGTCGGCCTTCCGGCGGGAACCCTGTTCCACCCCACGTTCCTGTACGAGATCATCTGGAACCTGATCGGGGTCGCCGTGATCCTGTTCCTGGAGCGGAAACTGAGCCTGCGCTGGGGCAAGGCGTTCGGCGTCTACCTGGTCTGGTACGGCATCGGGCGCAGCTTCTTCGAATCGATCCGGGTCGATCCGAGCGAGATGTTCTTCGGCATCCGCACCAACGTCTGGGCCTCGTTCGCAGCCATCCTGATCGGTCTCGCGATCATCGTGGTGCAGCGGTCCCGCCACACCGGCGTCGAACTCAGCCCGTATGTTCCCGGCCGGGAATGGATTGCACCGGACCCTGAGGTAGAATCTGACGACACCGATTCGGATATTCCCGACCAGGGCGATGAAGCCGTAGGAACGAGCGAATCGGGCGGGTCCGTCGCCACAAGCCCACGCGACTCGCACGTCTAGGCCCCGGTAACCCCAGAGCTGCACCCGGCCCCGTTTCCCTTGGTTTCGGGGCCGTGCTTCCCCCTTCAGCGGGCCAATGTCGTCCCTGTGTGCCGATCATCATGTGAGGACAGCAGATGGCAGAAATCCAACCAACCGCAAGCGTTGCGCTCGGGTCACCGTTCGCGCGGTTCGGAAGTGCGCCCGCCAGGCAAGGCCTCTACGACCCGGCAGACGAGCGTGACGCCTGCGGGCTCGCGATGGTGGCCACGCTCCGCGGAACCCCCGGTCACGACATCATCACTGCGGCGCTCGACGCCCTCCGGAACCTCGAGCACCGCGGCGCCGTCGGCTCCGACGCGGGCACCGGCGACGGCGCCGGCATCATCACCCAGGTCCCCGACGCGTTCCTCCGCGCCGTCGCCGACTTCGCCCTTCCCGAAGCCGGCCGGTATGCCGTCGGCAACGTGTTCCTGCCCACCGACCCGACCGCCCGCAGCGCCATCAAGCGCGCCATGGCCGGCATCGTCGAATCCGAAGGCCTGGCCGTGCTGGGCTGGCGTGAGGTGCCGGTGCGCCCCGACCAGGTCGGCAACCTGGCCAGGGCCGCGATGCCCGCCATCCAGCAGCTCTTCGTGCAGAGCACCCACACCGACGCCGGCGGCGAGCCGGTCAGCGGCATCGCACTCGACCGGCAGGCGTTCCGGCTGCGGAAGCGCGCCGAACGCGAACTCGAGGTGTACTTCGCCTCACTGTCCTGCCGCACGCTGGTCTACAAGGGCATGGTCACCACGCTCCAGCTTGAGCCGTTCTACCCCGACCTCTCCGACGAGCGGTTCGCCTCGACGCTGGCCCTGGTGCACTCGCGTTACTCCACCAACACCTTCCCGTCCTGGCCGCTCGCCCAGCCGTTCCGGATGATCGCCCACAACGGGGAGATCAACACCGTCCAGGGCAACCGCAACTGGATGCGGGCCCGCCAGTCACAGCTGGAATCCGAGCTGCTCGGCGACCTGGACCCGCTGCTGCCGATCGTCACCCCCGGCGCGAGCGACTCGGCCTCGTTCGACGAGGTCGTCGAGCTGCTCACCCTGTCCGGGCGCAGCCTGCCGCACGCCGTGATGATGATGGTGCCTGAGGCGTGGGAGAACCAGCCGGACCTCGAGCCGGCGCGGCGCGCCTTCTACGAATACCACTCGATGCTGATGGAGCCGTGGGACGGCCCCGCCGCGATCGTGTTCACCGACGGCTCCCTCGTCGGCGCCACCCTCGACCGCAACGGGCTGCGGCCCGGCCGCTACCTGATCACCGACGACGGCCTGGTCGTGCTGGCCAGCGAGATCGGCGTGCTCGACATCGACCCCGGCCGGATCGTGCGGAAGGGCCGGTTGCGCCCCGGCAAGATGTTCCTCGTCGACACCGTCGCCGGCCGGTTGATCGAAGACACCGAGATCAAGGCCGAACTCGCCGCGAGCGAGCCCTGGGGAGACTGGCTGGACGCCGGGCGGATCAACCTGAAGGACCTCCCGGAACGGGAGCACATCGTTCACCCGCCGGCATCGGTCGTGCGCCGCCAGCGCACCTTCGGGTACACCGAGGAGGAAGTCCGCGTCCTGCTCGCCCCGATGGCGCGCACCGGTGCCGAGCCGCTCGGCGCGATGGGCAGCGACACCCCGATCGCCGTGCTCAGCGAACGACCCCGGCTGTTGTTCGACTACTTCACCCAGCAGTTCGCCCAGGTGACCAACCCCCCTCTGGACTCGATCAGGGAAGCGGTGGTCACCTCACTCAAGCTCGGCCTCGGCCCGGAGCGCAACCTGCTGGTCGCCGGCCCTGAGCACGCCAGGCAGGTCGTGCTCGACTTCCCGGTGATCGACAACGATGAGCTGGCCAAGATCCAGCACATCGACGCCGCGCCGGGGAGCGGCACCACGCACACCGTGCGCGGCCTGTACCGGTTCGACGAGGGGCCCAACGCGCTGGCCGACCGGATCGATGTCCTCTGCACCGAGGTCGACGCCGCCATCGAGGCCGGAGCGCACTTCATCGTGCTGTCTGACCGCGACTCCAACAAGGACCTCGCACCGATCCCCTCGCTCCTGATGATCGCCGCCGTCCACCACCACCTCATCCGCACCGAGAACCGGATGAAGGTCGGCATCGTCGTCGAAGCCGGAGACGTGCGCGAGGTACACCACGTCGCCCTGCTGATCGGCTACGGGGCATCCGCTGTCAACCCGTACCTCGCGATGGAGACCTGCGAGGACCTGGTCCGCAGCGGCCACATCGACACGGTCACGCCAGAGCAGGCCGTGCGCAACGTGATCAAGGCACTCGGCAAGGGGGTGCTGAAGATCATGTCGAAGATGGGGATCTCCACCGTGTCCTCGTACGCCGGCGCCCAGGCCTTCGAAGCTGTCGGCCTCAGCCAGGCGTTCGTCGACAAGTACTTCACCGGCACCACCAGCAAGCTCGGCGGCGTCGGCCTCGACGTGGTCGCGTCGGAGAACCTGTCCAGGCACCTCCACGCCTACCCGGAGGACGCCGCGGTGAAAGCCCACGAGCGGCTGTCCACGGGCGGCGAGTACCAGTGGCGCAGGGACGGTTCCCCGCACCTGTTCAACCCGGAGACGGTGTTCCGGCTGCAGCACTCCACCCGCGCCCGCCGCTACGACGTGTTCCGCGAATACACCAAGCTCGTCGACGACCAGGCCGAGAGCCTGATGACGCTGCGCGGGCTGTTCCAGTTGAACACGCAGTCCCGCCCGAGCGTCCCGCTGGACGAGGTGGAATCCGTCGCATCGATCGTCAAGCGGTTCTCCACCGGTGCGATGAGCTACGGCTCCATTTCTCAGGAAGCCCATGAGACCCTCGCCATCGCGATGAACCGGCTGGGCGGCAAGTCCAACACCGGAGAAGGCGGGGAGGACCTGGAGCGGTTACTCGACCCCGAACGCCGCAGCGCGGTCAAGCAGGTCGCCTCCGGCCGGTTCGGCGTCACCAGCATGTACCTCACCCACGCCGACGACATCCAGATCAAGCTCGCCCAGGGTGCCAAGCCCGGAGAGGGCGGCCAGCTGCCACCGACCAAGGTTTACCCGTGGGTGGCCAGGACCCGGCACGCCACCGCCGGCGTCGGGCTCATCTCCCCGCCGCCGCACCACGACATCTACTCCATCGAGGACCTCAAGCAGCTGATCTTCGACCTGAAGCGCGCCAACCCCCGGGCGCGCATCCACACCAAGCTGGTCAGCCAGTCCGGGATCGGTGCCGTGGCGGCGGGGGTTGCGAAGGCGCTGTCCGACGTGATCCTGGTCTCCGGCCACGACGGCGGAACCGGCGCCAGCCCGCTGAACTCGCTCAAGCACGCCGGAACACCCTGGGAGCTCGGCCTCGCCGAGACCCAGCAGACCCTGATGCTCAACGGCATGCGCGACCGGGTGGTGGTGCAGGTCGACGGGCAACTGAAGACCGGCCGCGACGTCATCGTCGGCGCGCTGCTCGGCGCCGAGGAGTTCGGTTTCGCGACCGCCCCGCTGATCGTCGAGGGCTGCATCATGATGCGGGTGTGCCACCTCGACACCTGCCCGGTCGGCGTCGCCACCCAGAACCCCGAACTGCGCAAGCGCTTCACCGGCAAGGCGGACTACGTCGTCAACTTCTTCGAGTTCATCGCCCAGGAAGTGCGCGAGTACCTGGCCGAGCTGGGCTTCCGCAGCCTCGAGGAGGCCGTCGGCCACCACGAGATGCTCGACGTGAACCGGGCGCTCGGCCACTGGAAGGCGTCCGGCCTCGACCTGGCCCCGATCCTGGTCGGCCCGGACTTCTCCGACGCTGAGCCGCGCCAGTACGGTCGCCCGCAGGAGCACGAACTCGCCGAGCACTTCGACAACGAGCTCATCCTCCAGAGCGCCAACGTGCTCGAACACGGCGGCCACGTCGAGATCTCCCTGCCGATCCGCAACACCGAGCGGGCGGTGGGCACCATGCTCGGCCACCAGGTCACCCTCCGGCACGGCGTGAACGGGTTGCCGGCCGGGTCGATCGACATCACCCTCACCGGCAGCGCCGGCCAGTCGCTCGGCGCCTTCCTACCGAGCGGGATCACCCTGCGCCTGGAGGGCGACTCCAACGACTACGTCGGCAAGGGGCTCTCCGGCGGTTCGATCATCGTCAGGCCCGACCGGAACAGCGTGTTCCAGGCCGAGCGCAATGTGATCGCCGGCAACGTGATCGGCTATGGGGCCACCCAGGGCAGCATGTTCATCCGCGGAATCGTGGGCGAACGCTTCCTGGTCCGCAACTCCGGCGCGACAGCCGTGGTCGAGGGGGTTGGCGACCATGCCCTCGAATACATGACCGGCGGACTGGCCGTGATCCTCGGCGGCACCGGCCGGAACCTCGGCGCCGGCATGTCGGGCGGCACCGCATACGTCTACAAGTTGCGCGCCGAAGCCGTGAACCGGGAGGCTCTGGACACCGGTGAACTCGAGTTGCATCCGCTCGGCAGCGCCGACCGCGAGATCGTCCGCGACCTGCTCGAACAGCATGTCGCGCAGACCGAGTCGGCATTGGCAGCGCGCCTGCTCGCCGACCTCGACACCACACTGACACAGTTCGTCAAGGTTCTTCCGCGTGACTACGCGGCGGTCCTGGCGACCAGGCAGACAGCCGTCGACCAGGGCCTCGACCCTGACGGCGACGTCGTCTGGACCCGCATCCTGGAGGTAACCAATGGCTGATCCGAAGGGATTCCTGAAGACGACCGAGCGCGAGCTCCCGGCCCGGCGACCGGTGTCCGTGCGCCTGATGGACTGGAAAGAGGTCTACGAGGCCGGCGATTCCGCCGTGCTCAAGCGCCAGGCCGGCCGCTGCATGGACTGCGGCGTCCCCTTCTGCCACCAGGGCTGCCCGCTGGGCAACCTGATCCCGGAGTGGAACGACCTGACCTGGCGGGACGAAGGCCGCCAGGCCATCGAGCGCCTCCACGCGACCAACAACTTCCCCGAGTTCACCGGCCGGCTCTGCCCGGCTCCCTGCGAGTCGGCCTGCGTTCTGGGCATCAACCAGCCCGCCGTCACCATCAAGCAGGTCGAGGTCTCGATCATCGACAACGCCGTCGCCAACGGATGGGTGCAGCCGCAGCCGCCGGGCCGGCTCACCGGCAAGACGGTTGCCGTGGTCGGGTCAGGGCCCGCCGGGCTCGCCGCCGCCCAGCAGCTCACCCGGGCCGGGCACACCGTCGCCGTCTTCGAACGCGATGACCGCATCGGCGGGCTGCTGCGTTACGGCATCCCCGACTTCAAGATGGAGAAGAAGCACCTCGAGATGCGCCTGGCGCAGATGACGGCCGAGGGAACCCGGTTCCGCGCCGGCGTCAACATCGGCGTGGACATCACCTGGGACGACCTGCGTGCCCGCTACGACGCCGTCGTGGTGGCCACCGGCGCGATGGTGCCCCGCGACCTGCCGATCCCCGGCCGCGACCTTCCCGGCGTGCACTTCGCCATGGAGTACCTGGTGCAGCAGAACAAGGTCGGCGCCGGAGACAGCGTCGACGACCAGATCACCGCCGCCGGCAAGCATGTCGTGGTCCTCGGCGGCGGCGACACCGGCGCCGACTGCATCGGAACCGCCCACCGCCAGCTCGCCGCATCCGTCACCAACCTCGCCATCGGCAAGCAGCCGGGCACCTCGCGCCCCGACCACCAGCCGTGGCCGATGGCGCCGACGCTGTTCGAAGTGTCGAGCGCACACGAGGAGGGCGGCAACCGCCAGTTCCTGGCCTCGACGATCGAGTTCCTGGCCAACGACGCCGGCGAAGTGCGCGCGATCCGGGTGGCCGAGACCGAATACCTCGACGGCCGCCGGGTGCCCAAGGCGGGCACCGAGCGGGAGATCCCCGCGGACCTTGTGCTCCTGGCGCTCGGATTCACCGGCCCGGAGTCGCAGGAACTTTCCCGCCAGCTCGAGGTGCCGTTCGACCAGCGGGGTAATGTCGAACGTGGCGTCGACTACCAGACCAGCCAGGAGGGTGTCTTCGTTGCCGGGGACGCCGGCCGGGGCCAGTCGCTCATCGTCTGGGCGATCGCAGAAGGACGAGCCGCCGCCGCCGCGGTCGACCGCTACCTCGAAGGCGAGACAGAGCTGCCGGCACCCGTGAAGCCGACCGACCGGGCCTTCGCGATCTGACACCCACCCACTCTTCAGCCAGACTTAGTAACAACAGCACGAAATGCGCCACAAGCGCGGAAACCGGAGATTCACCAGTATGAGACGCGCGAAAATTGTTGCCACCCTCGGGCCGGCTGTATCGAGCTATGAGCAGATCCGGGGCATCATCGACGCCGGCGTTGATGTCTGCCGGATGAACCTCAGCCACGGCAGCTATGACGTGCACGAGGGCATCTACGCCAATGTGCGGAAGGCGGCGAACGACTCCGGCCGGGCGATCGCCGTGATGGTCGACCTGCAGGGCCCGAAGATCCGCCTCGGCAAGTTCGAGGGCGGACCGTACGAGCTCGCCGTCGGGGACATCTTCAAGATCACCACCGAAGACGTCGTGGGCACCAGGGAGCTCTCCGGCACCACCTTCAAGGGACTCCCGCAGGACGTGAATCCCGGCGACTTCCTGCTGATCGACGACGGCAAGGTCAAGGTCGAGGTGGTTGAGACGGATGGCACGGTCGTCACCACCAAGGTGATCGTCGCCGGTCCGGTTTCCAACAACAAGGGCATCAACCTTCCCGGTGTCGCGGTCAATGTGCCCGCGCTGTCCGAGAAGGACGAGGACGACCTCCGCTGGGGCCTCCGGCTCGGCGCCGACCTGATCGCGCTGTCCTTCGTCCGCGACGCGGTCGACATCAAGCGTGTTCACCAGATCATGGACGAGGAAGGCCGCCGCGTCCCGGTGATCGCCAAGATCGAGAAGCCGCAGGCCGTCGATCACCTCGAAGAGATCATCGACGCGTTCGACGCGATCATGGTCGCCCGTGGCGACCTCGGCGTCGAGCTGCCGCTGGAGGCGGTGCCGATCGTGCAGAAGCGCGCCGTTGAGATCGCCCGCCGGATGGCCAAGCCGGTCATCGTCGCCACCCAGATGCTCGAATCGATGATCCACAGCCCGGTGCCGACCCGCGCGGAGACCTCCGACGTCGCCAACGCGGTGCTCGACGGAGCGGATGCCGTGATGCTGAGCGGTGAGACCAGCGTCGGCGAGTACCCGGTCGTCACCGTGCAGACCATGGCCCGTATCGTGCTCTCCACCGAGGAACACGGCCTGGAGCGCATCCTGCCGCTGACCACGAAACCGCGCACCCAGGGCGGCGCGATCACCCTCGCCGCCAGTGAGGTGGCCGACTTCGTCGATGCCAAGTTCCTCTGCATCTTCACCGAGTCCGGCGACTCCGCGCGGCGGATGGCGCGCCTGCGCGCGAAAATCCCCATGATCGCCTTCACACCGGAGCCCGGCATCCGCCGGCGCCTGGCCCTGACCTGGGGCATCCAGACCTACCTGGTCGACCGGGTCACCCACACCGACGCCATGTTCGGCCAGGTCGATGACATCCTGCTCGGCGAGGGCCTCGCCGAGATCGGCGACCGGGTCGTCGTGATCTCCGGTTCCCCTCCCGGAATCGTCGGCTCGACCAACGACATCCGCGTTCATCGCGTCGGGGACGCCCACAACGAGGTCGCCCCCGCGTACGTGCGCAAGCAGTAGCCGCCGCTTCGCCGAGTACGCACTTGTTGGGGTTATGCGAGCGTGTTAGACCCAACAAGTGCGTTCTCGCGGGGCAGGGATAGCATGGGCTCGCGAGCGTGAGGAGACGAACGATGCCCAGTGGCACTCCCGACGATCCCTGGGTGCTCAGCACCCCACCCGGTTCGTCGCAGTACACCATGTACCGTGACGACCAGGCCGACCCTCCCGCCCTGGTCTGCCAGGTGGGATCCACCCGCCTCAGCTACGACCTGCGCGCCATCGACGAACTCCACGCCTGGCTGCTCGAGCAGGGTGACTGGGTGCCCCTCGGCGCCGCAGACGAACAGAAACCCGCCGCCGACGGCACGGTCGAGGCCTGGGGCCGGTCCGCGGAGAACCCCCGGGGCGGCTGGTACGGCCTGCGGAAGGGCTACCGCGGCCGGTTCGGCATGTACCTCCCGCCGCTCTTGGAGGAGCTCGGCCTGGCCGAACTCACGCACGATCCACGCAATAACCGGATGCGGGCCACGCGCGAGGCAAACCGGTAATAGTCTTCGAACATGCGCCCTGACACGACACCGTTCAGCCTGATCGCGGAATGGCTGCCAGTGCAGCGCTGGTTCGCAGGCAAGACCGCCCTGCCGCTGCTTCGTCGGATCGGCGGCTGGGACCTCCCGGGCGGCGGGGTGGGCATCCACACCCATCTCTTGATGGACGAGAGCGGGCGCACGCCGGTGCTGTACCAGGTGCCGGTCACTGAGCGCACCGAGCCGCTCGCGGGCGCCGAAGGCGCGTTGGTCGGCATCTACCACCCGGAGCCCGGGCGACCGGTCTACGTGTATGACGCGCCGCACGACCCCGCATACGCGCGAGCACTGCTGCGCATGATCATGCTCGGCACGTCTGCCACCCCGGACGGCGCCGGCGCCGCAGGGGTCGCGTTCGGAACCGGCTCGCCGCGGGAGGTCGCTTCGTCTGCGGTGCTCACCGGCGAGCAGTCGAACACCTCGATCATCTATGAACTGGCGGGGCCTGGGCCAGCCGAACGGGTGATTTGCAAGGTGTTCCGCACCCTGCACCACGGCGAGAATCCCGATGTGGTGCTGCAAGGTGCGTTGGCCGCGGCCGGCTCACCCGTGGTGCCGCAACCGGTCGGCGCCGTCGTGGGGGAGTGGGACGACGTCGGGGAGGCCACCGGGCGCGCCACCGGCCACCTCGCGTTCGCCCAGGAGTTCATCTTCGGCGCCGAGGACGGCTGGCGGATCGCCCTCAGGGCGGCCGCCGCGGGAACCGATTTCACAGGCCCCGCCCGCGCACTCGGTGTGTTGACGGCTGAGATGCACGCCGTCCTCGCATCCGTTCTGCCCACCCGCGAACCGGCAGACGGGGACATCGACAGCGCGATCGAAAGCTGGCAGCGCCGCCTGGACCTGGCGGCGGATGAAGTGCCGTCGGTGGCGGAGTACCGCCAGTGGGTCGAAGCGGTCTACCGGGAGACCCGGAACCACGACTGGCCGCGCGTCCAGCGCATCCACGGCGATTTCCACCTCGGACAGGTGCTGGCGACCCCGGCCGGGCGGTGGATCGCGCTCGACTTCGAGGGAGAACCCATGCGCCCCATGATCGAGCGCGGACGCCTCGACTACGCGCTGCGGGACGTTGCCGGGATGCTGCGAAGCTTCGAATACGCCGCGGCGTCCGGCGCCATGAACGCGGCAGCCGTCTCCCCGGCCGGCCGGGATGCGCCCGCAGACGACACTGCCCCGGCCACATGGGCCGCGGCCTGCCGCCGCGCCTTCCTGGACGGCTACGTCGAGCGGTCCGGCGTCGACCTGCGTCGGCACCATGCCCTCCTGGACGCGTTCGAGCTGGACAAGGTGCTGTACGAGGCGGTCTACGAGGCGCGGAACCGCCCGGAGTGGCTCCCGATCCCCATCACAGCGCTCGCGCACTTCGCCGAACGCTCCCACACCGAGGGCCCCGAGACCGGGCGCACCCGAGCCGAGCACGAACGACCAGAGGAGAATGCATCGCGATGAGCGACGAAGAGGAGATCGAGCCCATCGAGATCACATACGACGAGGAGCGCTACCCGGCGAGGCCCGGGCGTCTCCGCCCGCGGGCGAACCTCCGCGCCAGCAGCATCCGTCGTTCCTTCTCCGACCCCCGCTCCGCTGACGCGTCGAACCCCTCCTATGTGGAGTGGCTGACTCGGCAGTCGATGCTGAGGGATGCCGAGATCCTCGGCCGGGGCCTGTCCGGGCAGCCGAGCATGTGGCGCACCCCGTACGCCCGGCCCGATCCGCGCCGCGCAATCGGCATCTCCTCGGTCTGGTTCACGGCCTACCCGATCTCCCTGATCACGCGGGCCGACCAGTCCTACCTCGGGGCGCTGGGCGATGAGGCGCTCTGGGACGCGTTCGAGAAGATCGGCATCACCGCGGTGCACACCGGCCCGGTCAAACAAGCCGGCGGCATCACCGGGTGGAACCGGACCGCCAGCGTCGACGGGCACTTCGACCGGATCAGCACCGAGATCGACCCGGCCTTCGGGGCCGAGGACGAGTTCCGGCAGCTGTCCGATGTCGCCGACCGGCACGGCGGAAGCGTGATCGACGACATCGTCCCCGGCCACACCGGCAAAGGCGCAGACTACCGCCTGGCCGAAATGGGCTACAAGGACTACCCGGGCATCTACCACATGGTCGAGATCCCGGAGGAGGACTGGTCCTCGCTCCCGACCGTCCCCGAAGGCCGGGACTCGGTCAACCTGGACGCCGCCACCGAAGCCCTGCTGGCGGACCAGGGCTACATCATCGGCCAGCTGCAACGCGTGATCTTCTATTCGCCGGGGACCAAGGAGACCAACTGGAGTGCGACCGGGCCGGTGCTCGGCGCGGACGGGCGGACCCGGCGCTGGGTCTACCTGCACTACTTCAAGCAGGGCCAGCCCTCGATCAACTGGCTCGACCCGACATTCGCCGGGATGCGCCTGGTGATCGGCGATGCCCTGCACTCACTCGGTGACCTGGGTTCAAGCGCGCTGCGCCTCGACGCCAACGGCTTCCTCGGCGTCGAGAAGAGCGCGGAGGGCCTGCCGGCCTGGTCGGAGGGGCATCCGCTGTCCGAAGCCGCCAACCACCTCATCGCCGGGATGGTGCGGAAGGTCGGCGGGTTCTCCTTCCAGGAGCTGAACCTCACCATGGAAGACATCCGAGACACCGGCCGTGTGGGCGCCGACCTGTCGTACGACTTCATCAACCGGCCGGCGTACCAGCATGCCCTGGCCATGGGCGACACGGAGTTCCTCCGCCTGACGCTGCGGACGTCGCTGGCCACCGGGGTGGAACCGGTCAGCCTGGTCCACGCGCTGCAGAACCATGACGAACTCACCTATGAGCTGGTGCACTGGGCGACGCTGCACCGCGCCGACCTGTACCCGTTCCGCGGCGAAGAGGTGATGGGGGCTGCACTGGCAGAGACAATCAGGGGCGACCTGGTCGAGAAACTCACCGGGGACGCCGCAGACTACAACCTCGTCTTCACCACGAACGGGATCGCCTGCACCACCGCCTCCGTGATCGCGGCCTCGCAGGGCCTGGGCACGCTGGACTCGATCACCGAATCGCACGTCGACGACATTCGCCAGGCGCACCTGCTCCTGGTCATGTTCAACGCCTGGCAGCCGGGTGTGTTCGCACTGTCGGCATGGGACCTGCTCGGGATGCTGCCGCTGCCCGCTGACCAGGTGCACGACCTGATCGCGGAGGGCGACACCCGGTGGGTGCACCGCGGGGCCCACGACCTCATGAACGTGAATCCCGGAGCCACGGTTTCGAGCTCCGGGATGCCGCGCGGGCGATCGCTGTACGGCACGCTGCCTGAGCAGCTCGCATCCGCTGACTCGTTCGCGAACCAGGTGGCCAGGATCCTGGCGATCCGCACGGCGCTCGGGATCGATGTCGGCACCCAGATCGACATCCCCGACGTCGCGCACCCCGGGATGCTGGTCATGGTGCACCGGCTCGACGGGGGCGACCCCGCCGACGAGGACGCCGCCCTGCAGGTGACAGTGCTGAACTTCACCGGCGAGACGATCGAGGGCACCGTCCGCTCGTCAGCCCTCACCACCCGTCGCACCGTCACCGACGCAGAGACCGGCATCGAGATCGGCAGGGTGGACGACCTCCAGAGCTTCGCCGTGCGGCTTCCGCCGTACGCCGGCCTGTTCCTCCTCATCGGCAGCACCGAGGAAGACCTGGTGGCCGCGGCGGACCCGGTCGAGGAGGACGCCTGAGCGGTCAGGAGGCCGGGACCGCTGTCGCACCCGCCCCACTACCGCTGCCGCACCCGCGCCACCGATGGGTGAGGTACGTATAAAACACCTTCCCGAGGCCCGACGAAGATGCTTTATACGTCCCTCAGCGGCTGGCGCGCGGCGGTGAGCCGAGCGGACAGGGGCGGGCGGAGTTCCTCAGACCGTCGGGGAGTGGCCCAGGCGATGCCGCTCGAAATGCTCCAGGACATCGTCGGATGACTCCGGGACCTCGACGTAGTACCCGTGCCGTGCCCGCTCGATGAGGCGCAGCCGGGCGCCCGCAATGTGGTCGGCGAGGATCCTGGCGTTCTGGGGCGGGCAGAGGATGTCATCCCTCCCGTGGATGACCAGGGTCGGTGAGACGATCCGCGGCAGCGCACTCCAGCCGTCGTGCCCGGCGCTCGCGCCGAAATGGATCCGCCGCGCTTCCCGGCTCCGCGCGTTCGGCAGGGCCGCCTCGGCAGCATCCGGATTCCGCGGGATCCACTCAGGGGTGAAGAAGAAGTCCAGCAGCGCGTCGCGGTTGCCGCTGGCCAGGGCATCCGTTGCCTCCTGCGGGCGGATGACGCCGTGCCGGTCGCCGACCGTCGTGCCGCCGAGGGCGAGGGCGCCCACGCGTTCCGGCGCATCGGCGGCGAGCCACTGGGCGATACGGCCGCCCATGGAGTGGCCGTAGACGTGGGCCCGGTCGACTCCGGCGGCGTCGAGCACCGCCACGACGTCCGCCGCGAAGTCGCGTGTCGACCAGGGCACGCCAAACGAATCGTCACTGCGTCCGACTCCGCGGTGGTCGAACACGACCACCCGGTGGCCGGCGGCGAAGCGGTCGATGACGCCCAGCCACCCGGCGTGGCTCACCGCCAGTCCCGCGATGAGCACGATCGCATCCCCGTGGTCCCCGCGCGTCAGGTACCACAGTCGCGCCCCGTCGGAAGCCGTCGCGAATGTCACACCGGCGGCTCCGAGCGCGGGCAGAAGGTGGTGCCGGTGGTGGGACTCGAACCCACACGTCCTTTCGAACAAAGCATTTTGAGTGCTCCGCGTCTGCCATTCCGCCACACCGGCTCACAACACCTGGTTCAGAATACCGTAGGCTTTTGGTCGTGACCGACCAAGACCAGACCCCAGCTCCTCCCCGCCGTGTTGTCGTCGCGGAAGACGAATCCCTCATCCGCCTCGACATCGTCGAAATTCTCCGTGACAACGGATTCGAAGTGGTTGGTGAGGCAGGCGACGGCGAGACCGCGGTTGCCCTGGCCCGGGAATTGCGCCCCGACCTGGTCATCATGGACGTCAAAATGCCCCAGCTGGACGGCATCAGCGCCGCTGAGCGCCTGTCCAAGGAGCACATCGCCCCTGTTGTGCTGCTCACGGCATTCAGCCAGAAGGAACTCGTCGAGCGTGCGACCGAAGCCGGCGCGCTGGCCTACGTGGTCAAGCCGTTCACCCCGAACGACCTGCTGCCGGCGATCGAGATCGCCCTCTCCCGCTACAGCCAGATCATCACCCTCGAGGCCGAGGTCGCCGACCTGGTCGAGCGGTTCGAGACCCGCAAGCTCGTCGACCGGGCCAAGGGCCTCCTCAACGAGAAGATGGGCCTCACCGAGCCGGAGGCGTTCCGCTGGATCCAGAAGGCGTCGATGGACCGCCGCCTGACCATGCACGATGTCGCCCAGGCGATCATCGAACAGCTTTCAGTCAAGAAGTAAACCCCACCGCACCACGCGGCCACGATCGCCGTTTCCGCCGGGAAGCCCGTGAGACGGGTTCCGGGGGGAACGATGATTCCCGCGTTAAGCGGATGCCGGCCGTTCTTTGATCAGGTTCGTCATCCGGATGGTCGAGCAGCGGCGCCCCCGCTCATCCGTCACCACGATCTCATGGGTGGCGAGGGTGCGGCCCAGGTGGATGGGGGTGCACACCCCGGTCACGAACCCCGACGTCGCCGCACGCGAGTGCGTGGCGTTGATCTCGATGCCCACGTTCATGCGACCCTCGCCGGCGTGCAGGCTGGCCGCCATCGACCCGAGCGACTCGCCGAGGACGACGTAGGCGCCCCCGTGCAGGAGCCCGGCCGGCTGGGTGTTGCCCTCGACCGGCATCCGTGCCACCGCGCGTTCGATCGAGAACTCGAGGAATTCGATGCCCATCTTCTCGGCCAGCGCGCCGGCACCGTGCCGCTGCACCCAGGCCATGGCATCCTCGAAGTTGTCCATCATTGTCCCCTTCAGGCCTCGGTCCGACCTGTCAGACGACGCTTGTAGGCTGGGACGGTGTCGGATTCCGAAAAGCCTACCCTGATGATCATCGACGGCCATTCACTGGCATTCCGGGCGTTCTACGCCCTGCCGGTGGACAGCTTCCAGACCCGAACCGGTCAGCACACGAATGCCATCCACGGCTTCCTGTCGATGCTGCTGCTGCTTCTGAAGAACGAGCGACCCACCCACCTCGCCGTCGCCTTCGACATCTCCCGGTCGTCGTTCCGCACCCGCGACTACCCCGAGTACAAGGGCACCCGCAACGAGACGCCGTCGGAGTTCGCCGGCCAGATCCCGCTGCTGCAGGAGGCCCTCGCGGCGATGAACATTCCCACCCTCACCAAAGAGGACTACGAGGCCGACGACATCCTCGCCACCCTGTCCGTGCAGGGCACCGCGGCCGGCTACAACGTGCTCGTCGTCTCCGGCGACCGTGACACCATCCAGCTGGTCAACGACAACGTCACCCTGCTTTACCCGTCTGCGATGGGAGTGTCCCAGCTCACCCGCTACGACCCGGCCCGGGTGCGCGAGCGCTACGGCATCGAGCCGCACCAGTACCCCGACATCGCCGCCCTGGTCGGTGAGACCAGCGACAACCTGATCGGCATCTCCAAGGTCGGGGAGAAGACCGCGCTGAAGTGGCTGGGACTCTACGGCAGCCTCGACGGCATCCTCGAGCACGCCGAGGAGATCAAGGGCGTCGTCGGCAACAACCTCCGCGAGCAGAAGGAGAACGCCATCCGCAACCGCCGGCTCAACCGGCTGATCACGGATGTCGAACTCCCGGTCACCGTCGACGCTCTCGAACGCGCCTCGATGAACCAGGACTCGGTGCGTGAGGTGTTCGACAAGCTCGAGTTCAAGGCCCTGCTCGACCGGGTGATCAAGCTCGAAGGCGGGGAGGGTCCGGTCGCGGACGCCATCATCGAGACGGCCGCTGAGCTCCGGCCCGAGCCGCCGAAGACACCGGCGGCGCAGTTCCTGCAGGGTGAGGAACTCACCGGCTGGATCGCCCGGGCGGAGAAGGAGTCGCCGGAGGGACTCGGCGTCACGGTCGAGGTGTTTGACGGCCGGCCGATCGGCTTCGGCCTGGCCAGCCCGACCGAGACCGTGAGCCTGCCCTGGCAGAAGGACCGCAGCGACCACGCCCCGCTCGAGACCTGGCTCGCCGGCGACTCGCCCAAGATCATGCACGACGCGAAGTTCCAGCTCAAAGCGCTCAGCCGGGCTGGCCTCGCGTTCAACGGCCTCGCCGTCGACACGCTGGTGGCCGGCTGGCTGCTGCGGCCCGGCGGGCCGGACAAGACCCTGGCTGACCTGGTCACCCGCTACCTCGACGAGTCCCTCCCCGTGGTAGACCCGAACCAACTGGTCCCCGACGACAGCTCCGGGCCGATCATCCCGCTGGAGGCCTGGTACACGCTCCGGGTCGCCGCCGGCGTGCTGGCGATGCTCGACGACGGTTCCCGCCGGGTCTTGACCGACATCGAGATGCCGACCCTGCGCGTGCTCGTCGACATGGAGCTGAGCGGCGTCGCCGTCTCCCACGACCAGCTGTCCGCGCTCTCCGTCCAGCTGGGCGACCGCGCGGCCGGGCTCGCCGCGAGCGCCTTCGCCGAAATCGGCCGGGAGGTGAACCTGGGCTCGCCCAAGCAGCTCCAGGAGGTGCTGTTCGACCAGCTCGGCATGCCCAAGACCCGGGCCAACAAGACCGGGTTCTCCACGGATGCCGGTGCCCTCGCCGACCTGCAGGCCAGCAACCCGCATCCGTTCCTCGATCTCCTGCTGCAGCACCGTGACGCCACGAAGCTGCGCCAGATCGTGGAAACCCTCGACAAGGCCATCGACGGCACCGGGCGGATCCACACCAACTACCTGCAGATCGGCACCACCACCGGGCGGATCTCCTCCAACGACCCGAACCTGCAGAACATCCCGATCAAGACGGAGGAGGGCCGGCGCATCCGTGCCGCCTTCCAGGCCGGCGACGGCGCAGAGGCGCTGCTCACCGCCGACTACTCCCAGATCGAGATGCGGATCATGGCGCACCTGTCTGAGGACGCCGGGCTGATCGAGGCGTTCAACGCCGGGGAAGACCTGCACCGGTTCGTCGGCTCGCGGATCTTCGGGGTGGAGCCGGCGGAGGTGACCCCGCAGATGCGCACAAAGGTCAAGGCCATGTCGTACGGCCTCGCCTATGGTTTGAGCGCATTCGGCCTGTCGAAGCAGCTGCGGATCGAAACGGCAGAGGCCAAGCAGCTGATGAGCGACTACTTCGCCCGTTTCGGCGCGGTTCGGGACTACCTGCGGCGGGTCGTCGAGCAGGCCAAGGTGGACGGTTACACCGAGACCATCTTCGGGCGTCGTCGCCCGTTCCCCGACCTGGCCAGCCCGAACCGGGTGCTCCGCGACAACGCAGAACGGGCGGCACTGAACGCGCCGATCCAGGGTTCGGCCGCCGACATCATGAAATTCGCGATGATCGGGATCCACGCCGACCTCCGCTCAGGGGGCCTGGACTCACGGATGCTGCTCCAGGTGCACGACGAGCTGATCTTCGACGTCGCGCCGGGGGAGTGGGACGCGCTCTCGAGCATTGTCACGCACCAGATGGGGTCCGCCGCTGAGCTCCTGGTTCCGCTCGAGGTGCAGGTGGGCCGCGGGGCGAACTGGGACGATGCCGCGCACTGAACGCCCCCGACGACGCCGCCACCGTAAGCCCGGTTCGCCGACCGGGTGGGGTGCGGCACGGTCCCAGTTGACGGCGGGATCCGCTGCGGGGAGAGCGACGTGTCATAGGCTCTGGCCATGACGAATGAATCCCAACGCACTCCGACGCCGATCGACCAGATCGCCGAGGAGTGGGTCGACACGCTGGTCGAGCTCGACCCGACGGTGGGCACCTACATCGGGCGCACCGAGAATGACGGCCGCTTCGGCGACTACTCCCCGGCGGGCCACGACCGCCTCATCACCGAGGTGAAGAAGGTCATCGCCAAACTGGATGCCGCCACCCCCGTTGATGAGGTCGACACGGTCACCACGACCGACCTGAGGTCGAGCCTCGCCCTGGAAGTCGAGAGCTCCGAAGCGGGACTGCAACTGCGCGACCTCAACGTGATCGCATCCCCGGCCCAGGGCATCCGGGAGATCTTCGACCTCATGCCCACCGCGACAGTGGACGACTGGGAGAACATCTCGTCCCGCCTGGCCAGCGTTCCCCAAGCCATCGACGGCTACATCGAAACGTTGCGGCTCGGCATGGAGCGCGGCATCACGCCCGCCAAACGGCAGGTTCGCGAGGTCTTCGACCAGGCCACACGGCACGCCGCGAACGACGGCTTCTTCAACGCGTTCGTCGCCGACGCGGCGCTTGCGGAAGGCAGCCTTCCCGCCTCACTGGCCACGAGACTCGAAACCACCGCCCACGCTTCGGCAGCGGCATACGGCAAGCTGGCCCGGTTCTTCCGCGACGAGCTGGAGAGCGCGGCGACCGAGCAAGACGCCGTCGGCCGTGACATCTACGCCCTGCAATCCCGCCGTTTCCTCGGCGCCGTGATCGACCTCGACGAAACCTACGACTGGGGTGTCGAGGAACTCGCCCGCATGGTCGCCGAGCAGGAGAGCATCGCAGGCCAGATCAAGCCCGGCGCGAGCGTGCTGGAGGCGATCGCGTTCCTCGACACCGACCCGAGCCGCAAACTGCACGGCACCGATGCGCTGCAGAAATGGATGCAGGAGACCAGCGACCGCGCCGTCACCGAGTTGTCGCAGTCCCAGTTCGACATCCCCGACGAGATCAAGCGGCTCGAGTGCCTGATCGCGCCCACCCAGGAGGGCGGCATCTACTACACCGGCCCGACGGACGACTTCTCCCGCCCCGGCCGGATGTGGTGGTCGGTGCCGGTGGGCATCACCGAATTCGACACCTGGCGAGAACTCACCACCGTGTACCACGAGGGCGTCCCCGGCCACCACCTGCAAATCGGACAGGCCGTGTACAATCGGGCCAAGCTCAACACCTGGCGCAGGCAGCTCGCGGGCACATCCGGCCACGCGGAGGGCTGGGCGCTCTACGCCGAACGGCTGATGGAGCAACTCGGCTACCTGGACGACCCGGCGGACCGTCTCGGCATGCTCGACGGGCAACGGATGCGCGCCGCCCGCGTGGTGCTGGACATCGGCGTGCACCTGGAGAAGCAGACTCCGGACGGTGCCGGCCCGTGGACCGCTGACTACGCGTTCGACTTCATGCGGAAGAACGTCAACATGAACGACAGCTTCGTGAAATTCGAGGTCAACCGCTACCTCGGCTGGCCGGGCCAGGCGCCGTCGTACAAGGTCGGCCAGCGCATCTGGGAGCAGCTGCGGGACACCTACCGGGAGCGCGAGGGCGATGCCTTCTCGATCAAGGAGTTCCACCGCAAGGCGCTGGACCTCGGCGGTGTCGGCCTCGACACCCTGCGGTCGGCGCTGCTGGCATAGCCGACACCGTGAATCAGCCGGGGGAGGGCCTGTCGTGAATGGACGCGTCGTGATCGCCGGGGCATCCGGCTTCATCGGCCGCTCCCTGGCCCGTGCCTTCCGCGCCGAGGGGCGAACGGTGAGCCTGGTCGGCCGATCCGGACCCGACGCCTCCTGGGGCGACACCGCTGCGATCACAGCGCTCCTCGACGGCGCCGACCTCCTGGTCAACCTCGCCGGCAAGAGCGTCAACTGCCGATACAACGCGGTGAACCGGGCCGAGATCCTGCGCTCCCGGGTCGACACCACCCGGGAACTCGCCGAAGCAATCCGCGCCTGCACCGTCCCGCCGGCGCTCTGGGTGAACTCATCCACCGCCACGATCTACCGGCATGCCGACGACCGGCCGATGACCGAGACCCACGGTGAGCTCGGCACCGGTTTCTCGGTCGGCATCGCCACCGCCTGGGAGACGGAGCTGTTCCGCCAGGAGCTTCCCGGCACCCGGCGGGTGGCGCTCCGGATGGCGATCGTCCTCGGCGACGGCAGCGCCCTGGTCCCGCTGATCCGGCTGGCCCGGGCCGGGCTCGGCGGCCCGCAACTCGACGGCCGCTGGTTCCCCACCCGGGCGCGCCGCGCTGCCGGCACCTACCACGAGCCGCGCACCCCAGGAGGTCGGCAGAAATTCAGTTGGATCCACCTCGACGACGTGCTGGGCATCATCCGCTTCCTGGAGACCCGGCCCGAGATCGATGGCGTCGTGAATGCGGCGGCACCGAACCCGGTCGACAATCGCACCCTGATGGGCAGCCTGCGCCGGGTGCTGAAGGTGCCGTTCGGCCTGCCGGCACCTCGATGGATGCTTGAATTCGGCACGGCGCTGATCGGCTCCGAAACTGAACTTGTGCTGAAAAGCCGCTGGGTGATTCCGGAGAGGATGCTGGAGGCGGGCTACGAATTCGAGTACCCGGATCTGGAGCCCGCACTCGCGCAAATCACCGCGGGACGCGGGTTGCCGGCGGCAGTTCAAAACAGCTAAGCTTGAACGTCACGTTTGTGACTTACTATCCGCTGCCATCGCGGAGCCCACAGACTGCTGGTCCGATACCCGCCGTCTTCTGCGCTGGCCCAAACATGTCCATCCTGGAGCAACTACTACATGACAATCGTAACGACCGAAAAGGCACCCAAGCAGGTCGCCATCAACGACATCGGATCTGCTGAAGATTTTCTTGCCGCGGTCGAAAAGACTCTGAAATTCTTCAACGACGGAGACCTCATCGAGGGCACCGTAGTGAAGATCGACCGCGACGAGGTTCTCCTCGACGTCGGCTACAAGACCGAGGGCGTCATTCCCTCCCGCGAACTTTCCATCAAGCACGACGTTGACCCGGCAGACGTGGTCAAGGTCGGCGACCTGGTCGAGGCCCTTGTTCTCCAGAAGGAAGACAAAGAAGGCCGCCTCATCCTGTCGAAGAAGCGCGCACAGTACGAGCGCGCATGGGGCGACGTTGAGAAGATCAAGGACGAGGACGGCGTCGTCACCGGTACCGTCATCGAGGTCGTCAAGGGCGGCCTGATCGTCGACATCGGCCTCCGCGGCTTCCTCCCGGCTTCGCTGATCGAGCTGCGCCGCGTGCGCGACCTGACCCCGTACCTGGGCCAGGAGATCGAGGCGAAGATCCTCGAACTCGACAAGAACCGCAACAACGTTGTGCTTTCGCGTCGTGCCCTGCTCGAGCAGACCCAGTCCGAGAGCCGCACCACATTCCTCAACAACCTCCAGAAGGGACAGGTCCGCAAGGGCATCGTCTCGTCGATCGTCAACTTCGGTGCGTTCGTCGACCTGGGTGGCGTCGACGGACTGGTTCACGTCTCAGAACTCAGCTGGAAGCACATCGAGCACGCCAGCGAGGTCGTCGAGGTCGGCCAGGAAGTCACCGTCGAGATCCTCGAGGTGGACCTGGACCGCGAGCGCGTCTCACTGTCGCTCAAGGCCACGCAGGAAGACCCGTGGCAGGTCTTCGCCCGCACCCACGCCATCGGCCAGGTCGCACCGGGCAAGGTCACCAAGCTCGTCCCCTTCGGCGCGTTCGTTCGTGTTGCAGAGGGCATCGAGGGCCTGGTCCACATCTCCGAACTCTCCGGCAAGCACGTTGAACTGGCCGAGCAGGTTGTCTCGGTCGGCGACGAGGTCTTCGTCAAGGTCATCGACATCGACCTCGAGCGTCGCCGCATCTCGCTGAGCCTCAAGCAGGCCAACGAGGGTGTCGACCCCGAGGGCACCGAGTTCGACCCGGCGCTGTACGGCATGCTCACCGAGTACGACGAGCAGGGCAACTACAAGTACCCTGAGGGCTTCGACCCGGAGACCAACGAATGGCGTGAGGGCTTCGAGACCCAGCGTGAGAAGTGGGAGCAGGACTACGCTGCAGCCCAGGCTCGCTGGGAAGCCCACAAGAAGCAGGTCGCATCGGCCAACGACGAGCTCATCGCCGTTGCCGACACCGCCACCGGCGCTGCCGCTTCGGCGTTCTCGAGCGAGTCGGCCGGCGCCGGCACCCTCGCCGACGACGAGGCACTCGCGGCTCTTCGCGAGAAGCTCTCGGGCAACAGCAGCAACTAGTCACACCAGCAGCACGGACACCGGTCGGGCCCTTCGGGGTCCGGCCGGTGTCGGTTAAGCAACGAGCTGTGGGGCGTGACGTTGGGGCGCGCGTCGGCGGGTGGCGTGCTGGGGGGTCGTGCGCAACTGCGGGGATTCTGCCGAAAAGGCGCCGTAATGGGAAAAAACCGGCCCCACGGCGAAAATTCCAGCGATTGTGCACCGCAGCTCAACCCGTTCACCGCATCGGCGGCGTGGCCGCGCCCTGCCTAGGCTGGAAGCATGCCAGACGCCCGGAATCGCGCCCACGCAGACTCGTTCCAGCGCGGCGCTGACGGCTACCACCTGCACCGGCCCGGGTACCCGGGCGAAACGGTGTCGTGGCTGCTCGGCGGTGCCGTCGACGTGCTCGACCTGGGGGCGGGAACCGGCAAGCTCACCGCGGAACTGGTGCGGCGCGGCGCCACCGTGACCGCGGTGGACCCGTCCGACGACATGCTCCGGGTGCTGCGGTCGCGGCTGCCGCAGGTGACCACGCTGCGGGGCTCGGCGGAGCAGATTCCGCTGGCCGACGCATCCGTCGACCTGGTGACCGTCGCGCAGGCCTGGCACTGGGTCGACGCCGAGGCCGCCAGCGCCGAGGTGGCGCGCGTGCTGCGACCGGGCGGGCGGCTGGCGCTGGTCTGGAACAGCAGGGACGAATCGGTGGGGTGGGTGGACGAACTCTCCGCGGCGATGCACCAGGGGTTGCACGAAGCCGGCCGCTACCGGCCGACGCTGGGTGCGGGGCTCGTCGTGACCGGGCAGCGCGCCGACAGCTGGCTGCACCACACCACCCGCGCCGGGATCCTCGCCCTGTCGACAACGCGCAGCTACTACCTGGTGGCACCGCCGGCCGAGCAGCAGGCGATGCTGGGGCGGATCGAGGCGGTGCTGGACCGGCATGCGGAGACCAGCGGCACCGCGGTCGACCTGCCCTACCTCACGGAGTGCTGGTTGGCGGAGCCACCGGTGCTGGCGTAGCCCGCTGGGCTCCCGGGCGACGGGGGACACGTGAACCAGGCTTCGGCCCGGCACGGTTAGCATTGCAGGCGTGTACTTGATTGGGTTGACCGGCGGGATCGCATCCGGCAAGAGCACGATCGCGAAGCGGTTGGCTGAGCATGGCGCCGTGCACCTCGACGCCGACACGCTCGCCCGCGACGTGGTCGAGCCGGGCACGGACGGGCTCGCCCGGATCCGCGCCACCTTCGGCGACGACGTGATCGCGCCCGACGGCAGCCTGGACCGGGCCGCCCTCGGTTCGCGGGTATTCGGGCACCCGGAGTCGCTCGCACAGCTCAATGCGATCGTGCACCCCGCGGTGCGCGCCCTCACCCATACCCTGATCGGCGAGGCGGAGGCGCGCGACCCTGACGCTGTCGTCGTCTACGACGTGCCGTTACTGGTGGAGGCCGGGGTAAGCCATCCGTTCGACCTGGTCGTGGTCGCGCACGCCGATGAGGCCACCCGGCTGGCCCGGCTGGTCGAGCTCCGCCGGATGAGCGAGACGGATGCAGCCCGCCGGCTGGGCGCGCAGGCGAGCGACACCGAACGGCTCGCCGTCGCGGACGTCGTCATCGACACCGGCGGCGCACTGGCGCAGACGCTGGAGCAGGCCGATGCGCTGTGGGAACGGGTGCGGAACCCGGGCGCCCAGCCCCATGCCCGCGGGACCACCGCCCCCCAGCCCACCGCCCCCCAGCCCAATGTCAGTGGTGCTCCGTAGACTGGAAGGATGCAAGCAACGCGCGCCGTACACCCGTTCGAGGTCATCAGCGAGTACACACCGAGCGGTGACCAGCCGGGTGCGATCAAGGAGCTGGCCGGCCGGATCAACGCCGGCGAGACCGACGTCGTGCTGCTCGGTGCGACCGGTACCGGTAAGTCGGCGACCACGGCCTGGCTGATCGAGGCCGTGCAGCGGCCCACCCTGGTACTCGCCCACAACAAGACCCTGGCTGCGCAGCTGGCCACCGAGTTCCGCGAACTGATGCCCAACAACGCCGTCGAGTACTTCGTCTCCTACTACGACTACTACCAGCCAGAGGCCTACGTTCCGCAGACCGACACGTTCATCGAGAAGGACAGCTCGATCAACGCGGAAGTGGAGCGGCTGCGGCACTCCACCACCAACTCGCTGCTGAGCCGGCGTGACGTGATCGTGGTGTCCACGGTCTCCTGCATCTACGGCCTCGGCACCCCGGAGGGCTACATGGAGGCGATGATCGCCCTCCAGGTCGGGCAGAACATCAACCGCGACTGGCTCATCCGCAAGTTCGTGTCGATGCAGTACCAGCGCAACGACGTCGACTTCTCCCGCGGCAACTTCCGGGTGCGGGGCGACACCATCGAGATCATCCCGATGTATGAGGAACTCGCCATCCGGATCGAAATGTTCGGTGACGAGATCGAGGCGCTGTACAGCCTGCATCCGCTCACCGGGGAGATCGTGCGCAAGCTCGACGCCGTCTCCGTGTTCCCCGGATCGCACTACGTCGCCAGCACCGACGTGATGCACCGGGCGATGGGCACCATCCAGGAGGAACTGGCCGACCGCCTCGCCCAGCTGGAGCGCGAGGGCAAACTCCTCGAGGCGCAGCGGCTGCGGATGCGCACCAACTTCGACCTCGAGATGATGGAGCAGATCGGGTTCTGCTCCGGCATCGAGAACTATTCCCGGCACATCGACGGGCGTAACCCCGGTGAGGCCCCGCACTGTCTGCTCGACTACTTCCCCGACGACTTCCTGGTCGTCATCGACGAGTCCCACGTCACCGTGCCCCAGATCGGCGCCATGTACGAAGGCGACTCGTCGCGGAAGCGCACCCTGGTCGAACACGGGTTCCGGCTCCCCAGCGCCCTCGACAACCGCCCGCTCAAGTTCAACGAGTTCAAGAGCCGGGTCGGCCAGACCGTGTACCTGTCGGCCACGCCCGGCAAGTACGAGATGGGCATAGCGGATGGCGTCGTCGAGCAGATCATCCGCCCGACCGGCCTGATCGACCCCGAAGTGGTCGTGAAGCCCACCGAGGGCCAGATCGACGACCTGCTCGAGGAGATCAGGCTGCGCGCCGAACGCAACGAGCGCGTTCTCGTCACCACCCTGACCAAGAAGATGGCCGAGGAACTCACCGACTTCTTCACCGAGGCCGGGGTGCGGGTGCGGTACCTGCACTCGGACGTCGACACCCTGCGCCGGGTCGAGTTGCTGTCCGAGTTGCGCGCAGGCATCTACGACGTGCTGGTCGGCATCAACCTGCTCCGTGAGGGCCTCGACCTGCCCGAGGTGTCGCTGGTGGCCATCCTCGACGCCGATAAGGAGGGTTTCCTCCGGTCGTCGACCTCGCTGATCCAGACCATCGGGCGTGCGGCGCGGAACGTGTCGGGCCAGGTGCACATGTACGCCGACCGGCTCACCCCGTCGATGGCGCAGGCGATCGAGGAGACCAACCGGCGCCGGGAGAAGCAGGTGGCGTACAACACGCTGCACGGCATCGACCCGACCCCGTTGCGGAAGCGGATCGCGGACATCACCGACATCCTGGCGCGCGAGGAAGCCGACACCGCGCAACTCCTGGCCAACCGGGACGCCCGCAAGAAGAGCCCGGTGCCGAACCTGCGCCGCGAAGGACTGGCCGCCAACGGCGCGAACGACCTGGAGTCGATCATCGCCGACCTGAACGGGCAGATGCTCGAGGCGGCGGGGGAGCTCAAGTTCGAACTCGCCGCCCGCCTCCGCGATGAGGTCTCCGAACTCAAGCGGGAGCTCCGCAACATGGAACGCGCCGGTCACCTGAACTAGCGTCCGATCAAGAGCGGCCAACCACGGCGTTGACCGCCCGTTCGCTGACGGCATGCCCCGCCCGGCGAAGAGTGTCAGTGGCACTGCATAGACTCATCTGGTGTCAATTTCCAAGGTAGAGTCAGGGTCCGTTCTCAGCGTGCGCGGGGCCCGCGTGCACAATCTCCACAACGTCGACCTCGAAATCCCGCGGGACTCGCTCGTCGTCTTCACCGGCCTGTCAGGTTCGGGGAAGTCCTCCCTCGCCTTCGACACCATCTTCGCCGAGGGCCAGCGCCGTTACGTCGAATCGCTCTCCGCCTATGCGCGCCAGTTCCTCGGCCAGGTCGACCGGCCGGACGTCGACTTCATCGAGGGCCTCAGCCCCGCCGTGTCGATCGACCAGAAGTCCACCAACCGCAACCCGCGTTCCACCGTGGGCACGATCACCGAGATCTACGACTACATGCGCCTGCTCTGGGCCCGCATCGGCGTGCCGCATTGCGCGGTGTGCGGCGAGGTCATCCAGTCGCAGACGGTGCAGCAGATCGCAGACCAGATGATGGAACTGGAGACCGGCACCCGGTACCAGATCCTCAGCCCGGTCGTCTCGCAGAAGAAGGGCGAGTTCGTCGACCTGTTCAAGGAACTGGCGGCGACCGGGTACTCCCGGGCCCTCGTCGACGGTACCCAGGTGCAGCTCAACGAACCGCCCACCCTGAAGAAGCAGCAGAAACACGACATCTCCGTCGTGGTCGACCGCCTTGTCGCGTCCCCCGACATCCTCAGCCGGCTCACCGACTCGCTGGAGACCGCGCTCAAGCTCACCGACGGCCTGGTCCAGGTGAACTTCGTCGACCTGGACGGCGACGAAGCCTGGCAGACCTTCTCCGAGAAGCTCTCCTGCCCGAACAATCACCCGGTCCAGCTGACCGAGATCGAACCACGCACGTTCTCGTTCAACGCGCCCTTCGGCGCCTGCCCGGAGTGCTCGGGCCTCGGCACCCGGATGGCCGTCGACCAGGACCTGCTCCTCGGCGACCCGGAGCTCAGCATCGCCGAGGGCGTCGTGTTGCCCTGGACTACCCAGGGCAAGGGACTGTTCCAATACTACGAGAAGCTGCTCGAGGGCCTGGCCCGCGACCTGCACTTCTCGCTGAAGACTCCATGGGGGAATCTCAGCGAGGAGGTGCGGAACGCCGTCATGCGCGGCGACAACTTCGAGGTCAAGGTGAAGTGGAAGAACCGCTACGGCCGGGAGATGAGCTACACCTCCGGCTTCGAGGGCGTCGTGCCGTACATCGAACGCCAGTACCAGCAGGCGGAGACCGATACCCAGCGCCAGCGCTGGGGCGAGTACCTCCGCGAGGTGAACTGCCCGGTCTGCGACGGCAAACGGCTGAAGCCGGAGGTCCTCTCCGTGCTGGTCCACGAGGCGAGCATCGCGGATGTCTGCGAGCTCAGCCTCACCGACTCCCGCGCCTTCATGAACAAGCTGGAGCTCACCGACCGGGAGCAGGCCATTGCCGCGCAGGTGCTGCGGGAGATCAAGGTGCGCCTCGACTTCCTGCTCAAGGTCGGCCTGAACTACCTCAGCCTGGCGCGCGCGGCGGCCACCCTCTCCGGTGGCGAGGCACAGCGCATCCGCCTGGCCACGCAGATCGGTTCAGGCCTCACCGGCGTGCTCTACGTTCTGGACGAGCCGAGCATCGGCCTGCACCAGCGCGACAATCGCCGACTGATCGAGACTCTGGTCGCCCTGCGCGACCTCGGCAACACCCTGATCGTCGTCGAGCACGACGAAGACACCATCCGCACGGCCGACTGGATCGTCGATATCGGCCCCGGCGCCGGCGTCAACGGCGGCAAGGTCGTGCACTCCGGTTCCTACGCCGACCTGGTCACCAACAAGAAGTCGATCACCGGCGATTACCTCTCCGGCCGCAAGTCGATCGCCACCCCGGAAACCCGGCGGCCGATCGACCCTGAACGGCAGATCTCGGTGGTCGGCGCCCAGGCCAACAACCTCCGCAAGGTGAGCGTCGACTTCCCGCTCGGCACGTTCACCGCGGTCACCGGCGTCAGCGGATCCGGCAAGTCGTCGCTGGTGAACGACGTGCTCTACCGGGTGCTCGCCAACCAGCTCAACGGCGCACGCAAGCTGCCTGGCAAACACACCAGGGTCACCGGGCTCGACGAGCTCGACAAGGTCATCCACGTCGATCAGGGCCCGATCGGCCGCACCCCGCGCTCCAATCCGGCCACCTACACCGGCGTCTTCGACCGCATCCGCACGCTGTTCTCCGAGACGATGGATGCCAAGGCGCGCGGCTACCTCCCCGGCCGGTTCAGCTTCAACGTCAAGGGCGGGCGCTGCGAGGCCTGCTCCGGCGACGGAACCATCAAGATCGAGATGAACTTCCTGCCCGACGTCTATGTGGCGTGCGAGGTCTGCGGGGGAGCCCGGTACAACCGGGAGACCCTGACCATCCGCTACAAGGGCAAGAACATCGCCGAAGTGCTCGACATGCCGATCAGCGAGGCGGCCGAGTTCTTCGAACCGATCTCCGCGATCCACCGCTACCTCAAGACCCTCGTCGACGTCGGCCTCGGATACGTGCGACTGGGCCAGAGCGCCACCACCCTGTCCGGCGGCGAAGCGCAGCGAGTGAAGCTCGCCACCGAACTGCAGCGCCGCTCCAACGGCCGCAGCGTCTACGTGCTCGACGAACCGACCACCGGGCTGCACTTCGAAGACGTGCGTAAACTGCTGCTGGTGCTCAACAGCCTGGTCGACAAGGGGAACACCGTCATCGTGATCGAGCACAACCTGGATGTGATCAAGTCCGCCGACTGGGTGATCGACCTCGGCCCGGAGGGCGGCTCAGGCGGCGGCAAGGTTCTCGCCACCGGCACGCCGGAGCACATCGCCACCGTGAAGAAGAGCCACACCGGCACGTTCCTGAAGGAGATCCTCGCCGCGAGCTGACGCCGGCGGAGAAGACCATGTCCGACATGCTGAGCTATCGCCCCAAGACGGGCGAAATCCCGACGACCCCCGGGGTGTACCGGTTTCGCGACGAGACCGGGCGGGTTCTCTACGTCGGCAAGGCGAAGAACCTCCGCGCCCGGCTGAGCAACTATTTCGCGCCGCTGGCCAGCCTGCACGAGCGCACCAGGCGCATGGTCACCACTGCCGCGAGCGTCGAGTGGACCGTCGTCGGCACCGAGGTGGAGGCCCTGCAGCTCGAGTGGACCTGGATCAACGAGTTCGACCCGCCCTTCAACGTGCAGTTCAAGGACGACAAGTCCTACCCGTACCTGGCGGTCACCCTCGCAGACGAAGCCCCGCGCGCCCTCGTCACGCGCACCACCGGCATCCGCGGCGCCCGGTATTTCGGCCCGTACCCGAAGGTGTGGGCGGTGCACGAGACCATCGACCTGATGCTGAAGGCGTTCCCGATCCGCACCTGCTCGAACGCCAACTACAAGCGGGCCATGCAGAGCGGCAAACCCTGCTTCGCCAGCCAGATCGGCCGTTGCTTCGGACCGTGCTCCCAGAAGGTGACGCTCGAGGAGCACCGCGAGATCGTCAACGAGTTCGTCAGCTTCATGGCCAGCCAGGACCGGAAGATGATCAACGCGCTGACGGCTTCGATGAAGACTGCCGCGGCGGAGCAGGACTATGAGCAGGCCGCCAAGCGCCGCGACCAGATCGTGGCCCTGAACGCGGTGCTCGAGAAGAGCGCCGTGGTGCTGCGGGAGAACGTCGACATCGACCTGTTCGGCATCGAGCAGGACGAACTCGCCGCCGCGGTACAGCTGTTCGTCGTCCGCGGTGGGCGCATCCGCGGTGTCAAGGGCTGGGTGGTCGACAAGGAACTCGACGTCACCACCGGGGACCTCATCGACTCGGTCATGCAGACCGTGTACACCGGGGACGCCCGGCCGCCGAAGGAGATCGTGCTGCCGGAACTCCCCGAGGACGCCGAGGCCATGCAGTCCTGGCTGGGCGCCATCGCCGGTCGCAAGGTGAAGCTCTCTGCCGCCCAGCGGGGCGAGAAGGCGGCGCTGCTCGGCACCGCAACGCAGAATGCCGCCCACGCCCTGATGCTCTACAAGACCCGCCGCAGCTCTGACTTCGTCGCCCGGTCGAAGGCGCTCGAAGACATCCAGGAGGCGCTCGGAATGGCCGACGCGCCGCTCCGGATGGAGTGCTACGACGTGTCCCACCTCGGCGGCACCAACATCGTGGCGTCCATGGTCGTGTTCGAGGACGGCCTGCCGCGGAAAGACGAATACCGCCGCTTCAGCATCCCCGAATCAACCGACGACACCGACTCGATCTACCGCACCCTGATGCGTCGCCTGGCCTACCTGAAACCGGCCGCCGATGAGGCCGTCGAGAAGAGCACGGATGCGCCGTCGCAGGCGGACAGCACAACTGCCGCCGATGACAGCCCGGGTGACGCCGCCGCCGCCGAACGCCGGCGCAAGAAGTTCCGCTACCGTCCCAACCTGTTGATCGTCGACGGAGGCGAGCCGCAGGTCGCCGCCGCGGCCCGGGCGCTGGCCGACTCCGGCATCGAGGGAATCCAGCTGTGCGGCATCGCGAAGCGGCTGGAGGAGATCTGGTTGCCCGACTCCGACTACCCGGTGATCCTGCCCCGCAACAGCGACGCACTGTTTTTGATCCAGCGCATCCGTGACGAAGCCCACCGATTCGCGATCACCCACCAGCGCACCCGGCGCAAGAAGGACATCACCACCGTTCTCGCCGAGATCCCCGGTCTCGGCCCGGCCCGGGTGAAGGTGCTGCTGCGCCACTTCGGTTCCGTTTCCCGCCTCAAGGAGGCCGAGATCGAGTCGATTGCCGAAGTGCGGGGAGTCGGACCGGTGCTCGCTGCCACCATTCACGAGCATTTGCGCGCCTGACCCTCCCACGGTCGATAGGCTTGACTGACTGTTCCGCACCGACCGAAGGCCAGATTCCACAATGACGACCGACAACGAAAAGCAGGAAATGCTGATCGTCACCGGAATGTCCGGAGCGGGCCGGTCGACGGTGGCCAACGCCCTCGAAGACCTCGGCTGGTATGTCGTCGACAACCTGCCGCCGCAGATGCTCCGGCCCTTGGTCGACCTCGCGGAACGGGCCAGCAACAACCTGCCGAAAATCGCCGCCGTCGTCGACATCCGGGGTCGGTCGTTCTTCAGCGACTTCCAGGAGATCGTGCAGTCGCTCAAGAGCGGCACCCAGGTGCGGGTGATCTTCCTCGAAGCCACCGACGACGCCCTGGTGCGCCGGTTCGAATCGGTGCGCCGGCCGCATCCGCTGCAGGGTGACGGCACCCTGCTCGACGGCATCGGCGCCGAACGCCGTCGGTTGCAGGCTGTTCGCGAGTCCAGCGACATGGTCATCGACACGTCGGACCTCAACATCCACCAGCTCGCGACCACCATCACCGAATGCTTCGCCGACGAAGACACCGCCGGCGTGCACGTGACCGTGATGAGCTTCGGCTACAAGTACGGCCTGCCAACGGATGTCGACCTGGTCGCCGACGCCCGCTTCCTCCCGAATCCGTTCTGGATTCCCGCACTCCGCCCGCACACCGGGCTCGACCCCGAGGTCGCCGATTTCGTTTTCGAGCAGGAAGGCGCCCGCGAGTTCCTCGACGCGTACGCCGCAGCGCTGAAGCCGGTGCTGGCCGGATACCAGCGCGAGAACAAGCGCCACGCGACGATCGCCATCGGCTGCACCGGCGGCAAGCACCGCTCCGTGGCGATGGCTCGGGAGCTGGCCGGCATGATCGGCCGCTATCCCGGCGTCGCCATCAGCGTCAAGCACCGCGACCTCGGTCGCGAATAGCCTCCACCCGGTACCGCAGGCGTGATCGCAGACCGGGCTCACAAACAGAAATGGACACCCGATTGGCACTGAGCATCGACGTCAAAGACGAACTCTCCCGCGTTGAAGTCTCGAAGACCACCGTGCGGGCGGCGGAATTGGCGACGATCCTGCGCTTCTCCGGCGGATTGCACATGATCTCCGGGCGAATCGCCGTCGAGTCTGAGCTCGACACCGCAATCCTGGCCCGCCGGGTGCGGAAAGACCTCGCCGAACTGTACGGGGTGCGCAGCGCGGTCTCCGTGGTCGCAGCCTCCGGCGTCCGGCGCAACAGCCACTACCTGGTGCGTGTGCTCGATGGCGGTGAAACCCTGGCCCGGCAGACCGGGTTGCTCGACGCCCGCCGCCGACCGATCCGCGGCCTCCCCAACCGGCTCACGACCGGCTCCAAGGAGGAGATCGCCGCGGTCTGGCGCGGGGCGTTCCTCTCCAGCGGGTCCCTCACCGACCCCGGCCGGTCCGCGGCACTCGAGATCACCTGCCCCGGCAACGAAGCGGCGATGGCGCTGGTCGGCTCCGCCGGCCGGCTCGGCATCCCCGCCAAGGCCCGCGAGGTGCGTGGGGTGCACCGGGTCGTCATCCGGGATGGTGACGCCATCAGCGCGATGCTGGTGCGGATGGGCGCTCAGGAGACCGTGGCCACCTGGGAGGCGATGCGCCAACGCCGCGAAGTGCGGGCAACGGCCAACCGCCTGGTCAACTTCGACGACGCCAACCTGCGCCGGTCGGCCCAGGCCGCCGTCGCGGCCTGCTCGCGCGTCTCCCGCGCGATGGAGATCCTCGGGCCCGACATCCCCGAGCACCTGCGGTACGCGGGCGAGTTGCGACTGAACTTCCGGGATTCCAGCCTCGACGAGCTCGGCCACCACGCCGAACCGCCGATGACGAAGGACGCCGTCGCCGGTCGCATCCGTCGCCTGCTGGCCATGGCGGACAAGAAGGCGGCCGACCTGGGTATCCCGGGCACGGACGCCGACCTCCCGGACGACCTTGAGACGCTCGACTAAACTGAAAACGTCGCTCACAACGAAGGAGACACGCAATGGCTGAATACACCCTGCCTGAACTGCCGTACGATTACTCGGCTCTCGAGCCAAGCATCAGCGGCACCATCATGGAACTCCACCACAGCAAGCACCACCAGGCCTACGTGACGGGTGCCAACACGGCCCTCGCCCAGCTGGCTGAGGCGCGTGACTCCGGTCAGCTGGCCAACGTCAACAAGCTCGAAAAGGACCTCGCCTTCAACCTGGGCGGCCACGTCAACCACTCGGTGTTCTGGACCAACATGTCCCCGGACGGCGGCGACAAGCCCACCGGCGAACTTGCCAGCGCCATCGACGACCACTTCGGCTCGTTCGACAAGTTCCAGGCGCACTTCACCGCCGCAGCGCTCGGCGTGCAGGGCTCCGGCTGGTCCGTCCTGGCCTGGGATTCCATCGGGCAGCGCCTGGTGATCCAGCAGTTCTTCGACCAGCAGGCGAACTTCGCCGTGGGTCTCGTTCCCGTGCTCATGCTCGACGTCTGGGAGCACGCCTACTATCTCGATTACCGCAACGTGCGCGCGGACTACGTGAAGGCGTTCTGGAACATCGTCGACTGGGACAATGTCCAGACCAGGTTCCAGACGGCTCGCGAGAAGACGAACGGCCTGCTGATACTGTCATGACCGTGATGGTGTCCCGCGGAACAATCGCGACCCGTCCGTGGGACACCGGCGTCCGTCTTGTGCACTCCCCGTGTTTACCCAATAAACCGCGCCGTCGGCGCCCTCAGTAACAGGAGTCATTTGTGTCCGTAAAGATCGGCATCAACGGATTCGGCCGCATCGGCCGGAACTACTTCCGCGCAGCCCTCGCCAAGGGGAGCGAACTCGAAATCGTCGCGGTCAACGACCTCACCGACCCGAAGACGCTCGCCCACCTGCTCAAGTACGACACCGTCAGCGGCCGCCTCGATGCCACGGTCGAGCTCGACGGCGACAACATCGTCATCAACGGCAAGGCGATCAAGGTTTTGGCCGAGCGCGACCCCGCGAACCTGCCGTGGGCTGACCTCGGCGTCGAGATCGTCATCGAGTCGACCGGTTTCTTCACCAAGGCCGACGACGCCCGCAAGCACATCACGGCCGGCGCCAAGAAGGTCATCGTCTCCGCCCCGGCGACCGGCGAGAACGTCTCGACCCTGGTTCTCGGAGTGAACGAAGACAGCTACGACGCCGCCGTGCACGACATCATCTCCAACGCCTCCTGCACCACGAACTGCCTCGCGCCGCTCGCGAAGGTGTTCATGGACAACTTCGGCATCGAACGCGGCCTGATGACCACGGTCCACGCGTACACGGCCGACCAGAACCTCCAGGACGGCCCGCACAAGGACCTCCGCCGTGCCCGCGCCGCAGCCGCGAACATCATCCCCACCTCCACCGGTGCGGCCAAGGCCCTCGGCCTGGTCATCCCCGAGCTGGTCGGCAAGCTCGACGGCTACGCGCTGCGCGTTCCGGTCCCCACAGGTTCGATCACCGACCTCACCGTCACGGCTTCCCGCCCGGTCACGGTCGCCGAGGTCAACGCGGCGTACAAGGCCGCTGCTGAGGGCCCCCTCAAGGGCATCCTCAAGTACACCGAGGACGAGATCGTCTCCAGCGACATCGTCGGCGACCCGCACTCCTCGATCTTCGACGCCGGACTCACCAAGGTGATCGGCGACCAGGTCAAGGTGGCGTCGTGGTACGACAACGAGTGGGGCTACTCCAACCGCCTCGTCGACATCACCGAGTACGTCGCCGAGCGACTCTAAGGGGCCCCGGCAGTGACGCTTCGCACCATCGACTCGCTCGGCCAGCTCCAGGGCAAGCGCGTCATAGTTCGCTGTGACCTGAACGTGCCGTTGGAAGACGGGCGGATCACCGACGACGGCCGCGTGCGGGCGTCACTGCCGACCCTCACGGCGCTGATCGAGCAGGGCGCCCGCGTCGTGGTCGTTTCGCACCTGGGGCGCCCCGACGGGGAACCCAACCCGAAATACAGCCTCCAGGCTGTCGCGGTCCGCCTCGGCGAGCTGCTCGAGCGCGACGTGGCATTCGCCACGGACACGACCGGGCAGTCGGCGACGGATGCCGTCGGCCGCCTCGCCGACGGAGACGTGGTCGTGCTCGAGAACCTCCGGTTCAACCCGGGGGAGACCAGCAAGGACGACGCCGAACGCGAGGCGTTCGCCCGCGAACTCGCCGCCCTCGGAGACGTCCTGGTATCCGATGGCTTCGGTGTCGTGCACCGCAAGCAGGCCAGTGTCTACGACCTGGCCCGGATTCTCCCGAGCGCAGCCGGGTTGCTCATCGCCACCGAGCTCGACGTACTCGACCGGCTCACTGAGACGCCGGAGAAGCCGTACACGGTCGTGCTCGGCGGGTCGAAGGTGTCAGACAAGCTCGGCGTCATCGGCCACCTCCTGCCCCGGGTGGATTCGCTTCTCATCGGCGGCGGAATGCTCTTCACCTTCCTGGCGGCGCAGGGCCATCCCGTGGGCGCGAGCCTGCTGGAGAGCGATCAGCTGGACACCGTTCGCGGCTACCTCGACGAGGCCGAACGTCGCGGGGTGAAGATCGTTCTTCCCACCGACATCGTGGTGGCCTCGAAGTTCGGCGCGGACGCCGACCACGTGGTCACCGCAGCGGATGCGATCGAAGACACCCCGTTCGGCAGCGCCGGTCTGGGCCTGGACATCGGACCCGACACGGCGGCGGCGTTCGCCGACATCATCCGCTCGTCGAAGACGGTGTTCTGGAACGGGCCGATGGGTGTTTTCGAACTCGCCCCCTTCGCCGAGGGCACCCGCACCATCGCGGCTTCCCTCACCGAGGTCGACGGCCTCAGCGTCGTCGGCGGCGGCGACTCCGCGGCTGCGGTGCGCATCCTCGGCTTCAACGACGACCAATTCGGTCACATTTCAACCGGTGGCGGCGCCAGCCTCGAGTTCCTCGAGGGTAAGCGACTGCCTGGACTGGAGGTCCTCGGATGGCAGTAACAGGCTCAACCCGCCGCACCCCCCTGATCGCAGGCAACTGGAAGATGAACCTGGACCACCTCCAGTCCATCGCGTTCGTGCAGAAGCTGGCATGGAGCCTGAAAGACGCCCGCCACGATTTCGATACCGTCGAGGTCGCGATCTTCCCCCCGTACACCGACCTCCGCAGCGTGCAGACCCTGGTCTCCGCCGACAAGCTGCCGCTCGCCTTCGGTGCCCAGGACCTGTCAGAGCACGACTCAGGCGCGTTCACCGGTGAGATCTCCGGTGCCTTCCTGGCCCAGCTCGAGTGCCAGTACGTGATCATCGGGCACTCCGAGCGACGGACCCTGCACTCCGAGACCGACGCGCACGTCGCAGCCAAGGTGACCGCCGCGCTCAAGCACAACCTGGTGCCGGTCATCTGCGTCGGCGAGACCGCGGCGGACCTCGAGGAACACGGCCCGAGCGCTGTGCCGGTGTCGCAACTGCGCGCCGCCCTGGCCGGCGTGGACACCGCCGCGGATATCGTCGTCGCCTATGAGCCGGTTTGGGCAATCGGCTCCGGCCAGGCGGCAACGCCCGAGCAGGCGGAGCAGGTTGCGGCGCAACTGCGCGTCGTGATCAGCGAGGCACTGGGCCAGGATGTCGCGGACAAGACCCGTATTCTCTACGGCGGATCGGTGAAGGCGTCGAATATTGCCGCATTCATGCGCGAACCGAACGTCGATGGCGCACTCGTCGGCGGCGCCAGCCTCGATATCCACGAATTCTCGAGCATCATCAGGTACCAGAAGCACGTCGGCGTCTAAGCCCGCCAGTCGGCCTGGCAGATGCCTGGCCGATGCCGGGCCGATGGGCCGATCGGGTGTCAGGCTATAATTGCCAGTGACTTGGTGGTGCTTCGTGATGCCCACCGCATTGTGAAAGGTTTCGCGTGGAGATTCTCCAGGTTGTGATGCAGGTTTTGCTCGGAATTACGAGCCTCCTGCTCACCATGCTCATTCTGCTGCACAAGGGTCGCGGTGGCGGCCTGTCCGACATGTTCGGCGGCGGCGTCACCTCGAACCTGGGATCTTCCGGTGTGGCGGAGCGGAACCTCAACCGCATCACCGTGATCCTCGGACTGCTGTGGATCGCCTGCATCGTGGTTCTCGGCCTGATCACCAAATTCGACACCGGCGCGTAACTGCAATTTCACCCGACCGGTCCTTGCGGCCGGTCAATCGTTCAAACGGAGGAACATAATGGCATCTGGTGGAAGCGCAATTCGGGGTTCCCGCGTCGGAGCCGGGCCGATGGGCGAGCAGGACCGCGGATTCCACGCGGAGCGCATCAAGGTGTCCTACTGGGACGCGCTGGGCAACGAGACAGTCCGCTACTTCGCGGCCAACCTGCCCGACGAGGAGATCCCGGAGATCATCGACAGCCCGCAGTCCGGGCTTCCGGCCGGCCGCGACAAGGAAAACCCGCCGTCGGTCGCCAAGCTCGAGCCGTACAAGACTCACCTCGCCTACGTGAAGGAACGTCGCACCGAGGAAGAGGCTGAGTCCCTTCTCGAAGAGGCGTTGGAGCAGCTGCGCGCGCGCCGCGGGAAGCTCACAGCCACCAGCTAACAGGACCTGCACGAGTGATCGCTCCCGGGCGTGCCTTGCGCGTCGCGCTTTCCGCTCTGCGCTGCGTTTAACACTTGCCCGGATGCTGACGAGGCGGGCCCCTCCGCAAGGCGGGCGCTTCGTGAGGCGTGCACTGCGTGAGGGCGTGTACTTCGGCTAACGCGCAGTAGTGCGCTGCATCCGTTTGTCCGGTCGGCGTCCGCACCCGCTCGGCGTGCGATGGCTGGGCGTGCGTTACCGCCACGGGTGCGTTAGGTGCCACGCCTGCACTGCTGCTGAGCCGGGCGCTATCTTGGGGCGGGTCACCATAGCCGTGGGCTATTGACGGGCGGCTGATCGCGCATGCCCAGCCCTCGCCCGGCTGGTAGCACCGACAGGTCCGGTGGCCCTCGACCGTCGGCTGGGCCGTTGCCGCTTCGCATCGTATAACTCGCCGACAGCCATCAGCCGGCCTGTTGCCCCATCCAGTCAGTGCGCCAG